>CALMUT010000287.1 GCA_937872925.1 uncultured Myxococcales bacterium
CGAACCATGGGCGCGCGTACGGAGCTGCGGCAAGCGTCGAACCGTGGGCGCGCGTACGGAGCTGCGGCAAGCGTCGAACCATGGGCGCGCGTACGGAGCTGCGGCAAGCGTCGGACCATGGGCGCGCGTGCGGAGCCGCGGCAAGCGTCGAACCGTGTACGCGCGCGTGGAGTCGCGGTCCGCGCTGGGTGCGGGCGCGTCGCGACGGCCCTCATCTGGCTCTGGGCCGCGCGCGAGGACGCTTGGGGATCGCGAAGCGTTGCGCTTGTCAAGTCCGTTTCTGCACGCGTGCGGTTGTCGTGTGAGAACGAAACTACAAACAAATCGTACTTGGCCCGAAGGTTGCGCCGTTGACGATCGCGCTCCGGGTAAATACCATTTGATTGGTTCCCTCTGTAGGGCCCGAGAGGAGCGCAGTAACGAATCCCGACAAGCCATATGAACCAGGGTGACCCCACCCCGCGTCCAAGAGTTAAGCCCGGATCACTTCACCGGGGAAACCGGAGGTCCCGGGGAGTCTCCCACCTAGCAAAGCTAGGGGTTCGGACTTCGCACATCCCTCGGCCCAGGCGGTCAGGACCCATGAACGGGTCAGCGCTATCACGCTGGCCCGTTCGCCTTTTTGTCCCTCAACCTACATGGTGCGATGCTGGCGCCCCGGAGGCATGGGCGGGCCCGTCACGCCGGTTTTGCCGGCTGGCGAGCGCACCTCCGGAGATCGGCAAATGCTGCCCTTTTCGTAGGGTCTGCTCTCGACTACCGTGGTCGGCGATGAAAGCGGGAAGCGTCAGAAAATTGCAGATCCTGTTGGCCATGCTCGCGATGCTGGGCGTCGCGGGTTCGGCGGAGGCGAACAAGGTCAAAGGCAAAGTCGCGGGTTGGCAGAACTTGCTCAATCCCGTGTGGAACGAAGCCAAAGATCCGAAGAAGCACGGCTATTCGTTTCGGGAGCCCGTGCCCACGGTGCGATCGGAAATGCGCCGGCTCTTTCCGCACATTCCCAAGGAATTGTGCATTGCCGCTTTGGCCACCACGCCCCAGCCCGCCCCGAAGATCCCGGTATTGATTCGGGTGGGCGGAGGGCGCACGACGCCGGTGACCATCGTGGTCCCGCCGGGCACCCAGCTGCAATTCAAGAACACGGACCCTTTCAAACACCGCCTGTACGCAGTTGGCGTCAAGGAGTTCACTCCCTCCGACACGATCAAGGGCAATGTGCGCGCTTGGACTGTGCCGGCAGGCAAAGCTGCCTCCTACGAGATCCGCGACGAGCTTGCGCCCAGTTTGCGTTTCTGGGTCATTGCGGAACCCAACGTGGCCGGCATTGCTTACCCTTCTCTCAAGGGCGACTTTCTACTGACGGTGGAGGGCGACGGGGCGCATACGGTGCAAGCCTACTTCTCAGGCAAGAAGGTGGGGCCGGCCAAGAGCGTCGAGCTCAAAGGCCGCGACGTGGACATCTCACGGGACGCGATCAAGGTCGCTGAAGAAAAGAAAAAGGCGAAGGAGGACGAAGACGACGACAAGAAGGGTGAGGGCAAGTAATGCTACTTTCACGTTTCTGGTATGTCGTCCTGGCCATGCTGCTCGGCGCTGCGGCGTTCGTGCTGTTTTTGGCGACCAGCATGTACAACCGCGCCGGCGCTCGCGCCATGGGTGAAGGGCTGAGCGCTGATGGACAGGTCGTTTCTTGGTACTTGAAAGACGACGCTCGCCAACGCTCGGCGCAGCTCATCAAATTCGCCCTCAACCAAGACATCGCCAAGTACCTGGCGAAGAGCAGCGAGAGCGAAGGCGCACACCCGCCTTCGGAGGCCAAGGAGAAAGTCGGCGCCGCGCTGCGCGCCGTGAACGACAAGATCGACGAAGAGTTTCGCTTCGACGCCGTGTTCGCGGTCGACCAGCACGGTCGGGTGGTGGCGCACCTTGGCTACGAGCAGGCCAGCGGCATGGACGATTTCGAACTCGGTGGCTATCCCGTGGTTGCGGACGCCCTGCACGGAAACATCCGCGACGACACCCTGGTGCTGGACCGCCTCTATCGAGTAGTGGCGCGTCCCGTGGAATTCGACTTGGGGCAGCTGCCCGCCGGCGCCATCGTGGGCGCACGCATCATTGATGATCGTTTTGCCCGCGAACTCAGCAGTCGGACCGGGGCCGCGGTCGCCTTCTACACCCGGGGTACGCGAGTGGCTTCTGGCGCGCCGGAGGGCTTTGATCGCAGCCAGCTCGATCAAATCGTGAGCGATCTTCCGTCCCTGGAGGAAGACGAGGAGTACCGAGAAAAGGGCCGCAGCAACATCCGCACCCTCGCCAAGAGCCTGGGCGTCCAGTACACGCGCCTGCCTGGCGAAGGTTGGGAGCTGGGGGCTGGCTTTGCCGTCGGCCGGCTGCCGAGCAACGTGGACGGGCCCATGGGCTTTTTCAAGACCGCGGACGACAAAGACAAGCAGAAGGCGAATATCCCCTTGGTCGTGGGACTGGCATTCGGCGCCATGTTCCTCGGGCTGCTCTTCACGGTATTCGAACACTCGCGGCCCCTGTGGGTGTTCCGGCGAGAGGCGCAGCGCCTGTCCAAAGGCGAAGCGGACCAAATGCAGCCGAGCAAGTTCCGCGGCGTGTATCGGAAGATCGCTGCGGATCTGAACGACGGCATCGACGTGGTGGCGGCCAAGGGCGGCGTGCCTCGGCGAGCTGCGGATCTAAAAGAAGTGCTCGGCGACTTGCCGGCCGAGCCACAGATGAGCGCGTTTTCCTTTCCCGGCGACTCTGAAGCGCCCAATTCGCCACCGATGCCTTCGGAGCCCTCCGCCGCAAACGCCGCGCCCAAGCCCATGCCCAAAGCTCCGCCGCGCCGCGGGGCTCCGGCGCCTTCGCCGGGTGCACCTGGAGCCGGGTTGGACATGACCATGCCTTCGGAAGGCGTGGGCTCACCTGCGCCGGGGCGCCCACCACCGCGTCGGCCGGCCCCCGGCGGCGGCGATGGGCCGGTTTCGTCCGAGGTTGCCGAGTGGCGCAGCGTCTACGAGGAGTTCGTGGCGACGAAGAAGCAGTGCAACGAAAACATCGAGGGCTTCACCTACGAGAAGTTCGAGCAGACGTTGAAGAAGAACCGCGATGCGCTGGTGACTCGCCATGGCGCCAAGCGCGTCAAGTTCTCCGTCTACATCAAAGAGGGCAAAGCAGCACTGAAAGCGAGTCCGATCAAGGAATGATACGCACGGCGTTTTCGCGGCGGCTGCTGCAAGCGGCGTGCATCGGCGCAGCCTTGGCTCCAGGAGCGGCGCACGCCACGGACGTCTTGGATTTCGCCGAGCTGGGCACCCAAAGCATGGGTCGGGGCGGCGCCTGGGTGGCGCGCGCCAACTTGCCCTTGGCAACCTTCTACAATCCGGCGGGGTTGGCCGGACAGCTTCATGGCGCGTCCGTCGACGTGGCGCTGGTGATCGACAAGGTCTGTTTCACCCGCGCGGGGCCGGGAAGCACGATGCAAAGCGGCGTGCAGTACCCCGGTGAAGTTTGCAGCGATCACGGGCCCCAGCCGTTGCCTGCCGTCGCGGGCGTATTCCAAGTGATGGAGGAGCTGGGCGTTGGCCTCAGCGTTGCGCCGCCCAGCTTGTACGGCAGCATCCGCTTTCCGGAAACCGTGTCGGCACCCAACGTTGCCGGCGTCGAAGGGCAGTTCCCATCGCCACAGCGCTATCTGCTGCTGGAGTCCGATGGGCTGTTCTTGAACACCACGCTCTCCGCTGGCTACGCCATCACCCCGCGCTTTCGCGTCGGCGCGGGGTTCATCTGGGGCGCCGCCAACTACAAGTTGGCCAACGCTAACCAGAGCGTCTCGGTGACCCAGCGGCCGGACGGTAGCTATCGCGACCCGGAGATCACAGACGTGCACGCGTCCATCGACGTCACGGACTTGTTCATCCCGGGCGTGGTGGTGGGCGTCTTGGCCTCGCCGCTCAATCAACTGGATCTTGGTCTGACGGTCACCGCCCAAGAGGCCTTCGACGGTCATGGGGATTTGGAAACGAAGTCCAACTATTGGACGGGCACCGGCGTTTCTGGCAACCCGACCGTTGGCAACAGCAGCGAAGCCGGCGCCGACTTGGCTCACTTCCGCTTGGCCAATCCCCTCGACGTGCGCCTGGGCGCGCGTTTTCACTGGCCTCGCGACGACGCGCCGCCCTTGGCGGAGCGAGACCCACTGATCGACGACGTCTTCGACGTCGAGGTCGACGTTTCCTACACGCGTAACAGCGCCTATCAGGAAGCCATGTTGCGCTTCCCCGCGCAGCCGACCATCGAGATCAAGGGCACGGGCGGTGAAGCGCCGAGAAACGCCGATGTTCCCTTCAAGCTCAAGGGCGACACCGTCGGCTTGCGCGTCGGCGGCGACTACATGGTGCTGCCGGGCCGTCTCGCCGTGCGCGCCGGCGGCTGGTACGAACCCGACGTGCAACGCCCGGAGTTCATCAACGTGGCCTTGCTGGCCAGCCAGCGTATCGGAATTTCTGGAGGCGCCCAGTTGCGAATCGAGTTTGTCGACGTGGAGCTCGCGGCGATGCACGTGATGTTCGACGAGGTCGACAACGGCGGCAACGGTCGCGTGCTCGCCGTCAGCGGGGACGCGGGCGCGACGCCGACGCCAAACCGTTCCGCCTACCCGGTCAACGGCGGCAAGGTCTCCCGCTCCGCCACCATTCTGTCCCTTGGCGCCACCGCCCGCTTCTGAGCCATCGACCATGCACTCTCTCGCTCGAGGCGTCGAACGCGTGGCGCTGGCGCCCTGCATCGGTTTCGCCCTGGCCGCCATCTTCGTGGGCGCAACGGCCTGCGCGCCGGCGAGCACCCTGGCGGGACCGGGCCCGGACGCCCCGGTGCCGCCTGACGCCCCGCGTGCCACAGTTTCGTACCGGCTCGATCTGGAACCCGGCAACGCTTGCGAGCAGCATTTCGATCTTGCGCTGTACGCCGACCGCGGCATCGACTTGATTCGCTGGGACGAAAATAGCGATTCTTGCCGCGGACGGGTCGTTTACATCAGATATCTCTCGCAGAAACTGGATGTGCGCGCGGTGCGTGCGCTAGTGGATGCCCACGCAGTCCAAGTCCAGGAGTTGTCGCCATGAAACGAGTTCGGATCGGACTTTCGGCAGTGCTTGCGGCGTGTGCCCTCTGGCCTGCGGCACGGCAAGCCTGGGCCGAAGTGGACGTGGTTGCACCGCCCCGGCAGGTGGTGCTGCGCCAGATCCCCAAAAAACCTACGGTGCTGATCAACGTCACGAACTACGAAATGCCAAGCAGCCCGGACATCTTGAACCTGGGCAAGCGCGCGACGGCAGCCCTGGAGCGCTGCCTGAGCGACAACACCGACGCAGCCCTGCGCGTGGTCTGCGCCCAGGTGTTGAACGATCTTGGAGATCGCAAAGCCCTGCCCACCCTGCGCACTGCCCTAGAAGACTGGGAAGAGCCCGTGCGCTACGAAGTCGCCCGTGCGCTCGAGACCATGCCCGACGCGGCGTCGTACGATGTCCTGGCCAAAGTGTATCGTCGCAAGGACGAGTCGGCGCGAGTGAAGCATGTGGTGCTGCAAGCCCTGGGCGCCCTGGGGAATCAGAAGGCCGTGCGCTTCTTGCGGGGAGAACTGCGCCGGGTTCCCAAGAAAGACGATGCGGACGTGCGGGCTGGGGTGTTTCGCGCGCTTTTTCGCAGTCGCGCCCTGATGGCGCGCACCACCCTGGTTGGCGACACGGTCTACGCGCTCAAGAGCGCGGAGCCCGCTCTTGTCTATGCCGGCGTCGAGGCCGCGACGGAGCTGCGCGAACGCGCGCTGTCCCAAGCGCTGATCCCCCTGATGGATCACAGCGACGCGGAAGTTCGCAACAAAGCCGTGTACGCACTGGGTCACATTGGCGACCCAGCCGCGACCCGCGCACTGCAGGCGCATTTGCCGAAGGTGCGTGAATCTCGCATGCTCAACAACATTGCGTTTGCGCTCGAGCGGCTGGATCGCAAGGCGTTCTATGTCGCCATCGACAAACTGGCGCAGCACAAGCAGGCCATCATTCGGCTCAACGCCGCCTTCGTGGTTGGGGACGTGCGTCGTCCGGAGGGCCTGCCGATCCTGACGCGCACCGCGCAAGATGCCAGTGATCTGGTGCGCGCAAGCAGTGTCGCGGCACTCGGCAAGCTCGATACGCCCAGTGCGGTTCCAGTGGCTGAGAAGTATCTGAACGATCCGAACTGGTCCATCCGCCAGGAAGCGGTGTACGCCATCAGCGCGCTGACGGGCGGCAAGCAGAAGGACGTGATCTACGATCGGCTCTTCGCGGCCAAGCTGCCCCGGAGCTCGGCGCGCAGCATCCGCCATCGTGCGGCGGTTGCCTTGGGCAATTTGGGCGAGCCGAGAGTGCGCGACTACTTGCTCGCCTGTTTCGAGACCGGCGCCTGCAACTTGGGGGAAGTCGACGAGTTCTTGCAGCAGGACAAGACAGCCCCGGTGTCCGGACGTTTGCTCTTGGCTTGGGCTCAAGGGCGTCACGAACTGACGGACTTGCTCGGCGCCAAAAAGCCGCAGAGCGCGGGAAGCGTGGCGGAAAGCAGCTTTGGGCAGGGCCGCGCGCTGCGGAGCAACGCACAGATCCGCAAAGCCGCGGACTTCCTTGGCTACGTGGGCGGTTCGACGTCGCGTCAAGCCCTCGCGCATGAGCTGAACAGCAAGAGCACCTTTACGCGGCTGCACGTGCTGATCGCGGCTGCGCGCCTGGGCGACGGGGCCGCGCCTGCGCAGATCCTCAAAGAGCTCGATACGGCGGCCCCGGCCTAGGGTCCACCCCCCCTTCGGCTGCTGGAGGCGGTCGCCGAGCCGGCCGTGCGCCCAAGGCTGAGCCAGGCCTTGGAAGCCCGCGCGAAAGGCGCTGAGTCGGATCTGGCCCTGGCCGCGGCCGCCACGCTGCTGGCGTGGGATCCAGAAAACGGCTTCTTCCGCTTTTTGGACGCTCTTGCGAGCGCATCCCCGGAAAGACAGGAACTCGCTCGCGCCTATCTGCTGCGTGCGCGCTCCAAGAAGGTCACCTGGGTCATGCGCCGCGCGCTGGCTCGAGAGTCGCGCGCATTCGTGCGTGACGAGCTGCGGGTCTTGCTCGACGACCGCAGTTGATGGAGCCGCGGGGCGACGGGGGCGACAGGCGTACGCCCTGGCTAGTCGCGGTGGGGCTCGCGGCTTCCGCGCTGTCCTACGATCCGAGGGCGCTGGCCGCCGAACCGAAAACCGTCGCGCTGCTGGGTCTCGCGTGCATACTTTCGGCACTGGCCGCAGCCGGCGTGCTGCGGGTGGCCGTCACGTTGCCCTGGGCGCTCGGCTGCGTGCTGACGGTGTATAGCCTTTCGCGGGGCGGGATGGCGTACAGCGCGCCGTTCGCGGCGGCGTTAGGGATCGCGCTTTGCGTCGCGGCGCTCCCGCTCGCGCAGCGGAGGGCCACCTGGCTTGCCAGCAGCGTCGCCCTCGGCGCCGGCGCCGCGGCGATCACTGCGGGGCAGTGGCTTGGCGGCGCGCGCGGCATGGCGCTGCACGGCGGGCTCGGCAACCCGAACTGGCTGGGACTCTTGCTTGCGCTCACGCTGGTGCCGACGCTGCACGCTCTTGTGCACTCCTGGCGCGCGGGCGGGGCTTGGCGCTGGCTATGGTTCGGCTTGGCGGCGCTGCAGGGCGTGGCGTTTTACCTGGCGGAGTCCCGCGCCGGCTGGATCGCGATGCCGTTCGGATTGCTTGCGGCGTTTGTGCCTGTGCGTCGCGGATTCGGATGGCTGCTGTGCCTCGTGCTGGTCAGCGCGTCCGTGCTGGCGACTTACGTTTCTCTTGCGGACGCCGGCGACGCCCTCGGCGCCCTGGCGGGTCGATTCTGGATCTGGAAGGCGAGCCTGGCCGCAGGGATTGCGGCACTTCCCTTTGGCACGGGTGCAGCCGGGTTTTCCCAAGGGTTCCTGCAACAGCAGGGCGCCATGCTGGCCACGCTAGACATCAGCGAGGCCTCACGCACATTCGTGCACGCCACGACGGCGCACAACGAATGGCTTCATGGGTTCGCGAGCTTGGGTCTGCCCGGCGTTGCGCTCCTGATTGCCATGCTGGCGACGGCCATCGAAGGGGCGAGCCCTGCCGCGGCAGGCGCTTTGGTTGCGCTGGCCGTCAGCTCGAGCGCGGACATGCCTCTTTCGGTGCCGGCCGTGGGCGTCGTCGTCGCCCTCGCGCTGGTGACGCCCGAGCGCGTGGCTGTGCCCGGCGCGTCTTCGCGCAGCGGAAACATGCTTGCGCTGTGTGCCTTGGCGCTGTGTGCGCTGCTACTCGAAGGCAGTGTGCGACAGTGGCGAGCCACGCGCATGGCGACCGCGGCCCAGGATGCACTGCCGGCGAAACGAAGCGCGCTTTTGGCGCGCGCGGCCGCATTGGCGCCAAATTCTGCCCGCGCGCAGTTCGATTGGGGCAACGACCAAGTCGAACAGGGTCAACCTGAAGCGGGATTGGCTGCGCTGCGTCGTTCGCGGCGCCTGTCCGCCGCGGTGAGCACAGAAGTGGCCATCGGCAACGCGCTTCTGGAACTCGGCCGGGTGACGGAAGCACGCGACGCCTTTCAGCGCGCGCTTAGTTTCAACCCCGGCTCTTTTCGCGCCCACGCGAACCTGACCGTCGTGTATGCAGAGCTCGGCGAGCTTACCCTGGCCAGAGCCGAGCTCGCCAAAGCCGAACGCCTCTGGCCCGGACATCCGAAGCTCGCGCTCATCCGCGGATCCCTGAGTCGCAAGATCCTCGGCGACGGCAGCCAATAGCCCCCGCCCGCTCGCGCCCGCGCCCGCGCCCGCCCGCTCGCTCCCACGCTCGCTCCCGCGCCCGCGCCCGCCCGCACGCCCGCGCCCGCGCGCACGCTCTCGCCCGCGCCCGCGCCCCCGCCCACGCCCCCCGAAATCACACGCAATTCCGACGCCCCAGCCGCCGGCGATCTCGCGCTGGAATGCGCGCCTCGGTCAGGGCATGGTTCGTCCCCATGACACAACCGCGTCTTCATAACGTTCTTATCATCGGCTCCGGCCCCGCCGGTCTCACCGCGGCGATCTACGCTGCGCGCGCCAACCTGAAGCCCCTCTGCGTCGAGGGCTTCAACGCGGGCGGCCTCGTGCCGGGCGGTCAGCTGATGTTCACCACCGACGTCGAGAACTACCCCGGGTTTCCAAAGGGCGTGACGGGCCAGGATTTGATGCAGGCGTTTCGGGATCAGGCGGAGCATCAAGGCACCGAGCTGATCACGGCGGATGTGCAGAAAGTCGATTTTTCCGAGCGGCCCTTCAAGGTCTGGGTAGGCGAAGACGAGAACGAGCTGCACCTAGCCAAGACGATCGTGATCGCGACGGGCGCGCGTGCCAACTACATCGGTCTCGAGAGCGAAGAGAAGCTCAAGAACAAGGGCGTGAGTGCCTGCGCCGTGTGCGACGGCGCGCTGTTTCGCAACGAAGACGTCGTGGTCGTGGGGGGCGGGGACACGGCGATGGAGGAAGCCACTTACCTGGCCGGTCTATGCAAGAGCGTGACGCTGATCCACCGGCGTGAAGAATTCCGCGCCAGCCAGGTGATGCAGAAGCGCGCACTAGCGAATCCAAAAATCCGCGTGCTGACCAGTAGTGTCGTCGAAGAAGTGCTTGATCCGGCCCAAGACAAAGTGACCGGCGTGCGGGTACGCCACGTCGTGAACAAAGAGGTCAACACCGTGGACTGCGCCGCGCTCTTCGTGGCCATTGGCCACACGCCGATGACGGAGCTGTTCAAGGGCCAGCTGGAAATGCATGAAAATGGCTATCTGAAGGTGCAGCCCGGCACGACGAAGACCAGCATCTCCGGGGTATTTGCGTCCGGAGACGTCGCGGACTTCGTCTATCGCCAGGCGGTGACCGCGGCGGGCACGGGTTGCATGGCGGCTCTGGACGCTGAGCGATTCTTGCAGGAGCACGATGATTGACGCGTGCGTGAGGCAGCCGCGGGATGAGTGACGAACTTGGCGAACTGCGCGAGCTGACTGCGGCGCTGCGGGCCCACGTCGAGTGGCAGCGCGGTACCGGAGCCGGTGGTTTGCCGGGCGCGAGCGCGGAGGTCAAACGTGCCCGTGGCGCGCCCGCTGCGGACGCCGGAGCCGCGCCGCCGATCGAATCGCGACCGACGCCGGCTCAGCGCAGCGACGGGCCCCGAAGCGACGGGCCGCGAGAAGAACCTTCGCGCCCGGGGTTGCCGCCGGATCTCAAGCTGCCTTCCCAAGAGCGCCAGCGCGAGGCGCCGGCCGCGGCGCCTACGCCGCGGATCGTGCTCGAACCCGGTCAGCGCAGCGCCGCATTGCAGGTGATTCAGAACGAGGTGGTCGCCTGCGAGGCGTGCGGCTTGCACCAGACACGCAAGCAGACGGTGTTCGCACGTGGCAGTGGCGCTTCTGGGGTGTGTTTCGTGGGCGAGGGCCCAGGCGCCGAGGAAGACGCGCAGGGGTTGCCGTTCGTCGGCGCTGCGGGGCAGCTCTTGGACAAGATGATTGTGGCGATGGGGCTCGATCCCGGCGAGGTTTACGTGGCCAATATCGTGAAGTGCCGGCCACCCGAAAACCGAAAACCGAGCCCGGACGAGATGCGCGCCTGTCGCGGCTACCTGGAGCGGCAGCTTGAAGTTTTGGACCCTCAGGTGATCGTCGCGCTGGGCGCAACGGCGGTGCAGGGTCTGCTCGGAACGAGCCAGGGCATCACGCGGCTTCGGGGGAACTGGAAGCTGTATCAGGGGCGCATCGCCGTGATGCCGACGTTTCATCCCGCGTACTTGCTGCGGGTGCCTCGGGCAAAGCGGGATGTGTGGGAAGATCTAAAAGCGGTGGTGAGGCACCTGGGGCGGGAAGTTCCGGAGACGAAGTCGTCTTGAGCGCGGGGGAGCGGGCGCGCGGGAGTGAGGGCGGGGGCGTGCGCGAGCGTGCGGGCGGGGTTGAGAGCGGGGGTGAGCGTGAGAGCGAGCGCGAGCGTGAGAGCGAGCGTGGGAGTGAGGGCGAGCGGGCGGGGGTGAGGGAAGGGGCGCGCGCGGGCGCGCGTGGTGGCTGGAGTTGGTTTGGGCCGAGGTTGGGGTGGGGGGTGCGGATTGCTTTTGTAGTGATTGGGCTGGGGCCGTTTTTGCCTTGGCTGACCCAGGGAATACCGGGGCTTTCGCTGCTTGGGCGCGCGTTTGAGAGCTGGTTTGAGTACCAGTGCCATCGCGAAGCGGCGCGCAGCTTGACGATTTTTGGGCAAGTGATGCCGGTGTGCTCGCGCTGCTTTGGGATCTATGCGGGGCTCGGGCTGGGCGCGCTCGTGATGCGCCCGCGCCTGGATGTGTGGCCGCTGCGCATCTGGGTCGGCTTTGCGGCGCTGGTGATGGTGCTGGACGTTGCTACGGAGTACCTAGGCATGCGTCCCGAGTGGGCGCCGCTGCGCCTCGCGACGGGGATCCTGCTGTCGTACCCCGTCGCCGGCGCCGTGGTTCGCGCTGCGCGGGGCGAAGCGCTGGAGCCTGTCGAGGCCGAGCCTCAGATCCCGAAGACGTAACCGAGGCTGGGCTCGATGACCTGGCCTGTGGTGGGCAGCATGAACATGATGTTCAGGTTGAGCTGCAGGCCGCTATTGGGGGAAAGCGCGTACATGGCGCCGCCGCCAATGGTGACGAAGCTCTGCCCGAGCTTCTTGTAGGCGTCGAGCTCGAGAGGCGCGCCCTGAGCGTTGCCCGTGCGGCAGGCCACGTACTTGCCGGAACTCGTGTCCGGGTTCTTCTGCCCGTCGGCGCAGTCGCGGACCGTGACGGGCAGCTTGGCGTCGACCTGTGCCACGCCGCCGCCGGCGTGGATGTAGGGACGCAGGCCCACCTTGGAAAAGGGCTCCTTGCCGAACCAGTAGCTGCCGCGGAGCTCGCCGTGGATGGGCAGGAACTTCACGTCCTTGTTGGCGCCCGCCGCGGGGCCGCCACCGATGGCGAAGCCGCCACGCAGGCCAATCGCGATGTTTTTCGTGATCACGCGATCGTACGAGAGCATGAAGCGAGTGGTGGCCAGTGCCATGCCTGTGCTGATCTTGTTGGCCACGCCGGGCTGGGGGTCGAAGAGGTATTGGTCTTCAGTGCCTTTGTAGAAGCAGGCGAAGCCGTCGTTGTTTTGGCTGGCCTGGGAGCACACGTCCGAGCCACCGACGATGGCCAGGTCCTGCGCAATGTGGAAGCCGAGCCAGTTCTTCTTCCAGGGCCCGCCGCTGCCGCCGTCGTCGGTGCAGACGCCGCTTTCGCATTTGCCTGACGCGCAGTCGGCGTTGATGTCACAGCTTTGCGCGGTTTCGCAGGTGCCGTTCAGGCAGCTGAGGCCTTCTTGGCATTCGCTGCTGGCGCCGCAGCTCGAGCCCCAGGCTTTGTTGCCGCGGCCCGCGCCGCTCTTGCAACCCGGAAAGTCCGGCGGGCACTCGACGGCGTCTTCGCAGCGCTTTGGCGGGTCTTTATCCGGGAACGCGGGCGGGTCCTGGTCCGTCTTGCCCACGATGGCGATCTCGACGGGTTTGCTCTTGCTGCCGTAGCTGTCGATGACGTCGCCGGCGGCGTCTTGGGCCCTCACGTACAGACGCAGGGTGCCGGCGAGCATGGTGCCGCTGCAGGGGATTTCCGCTTGGAAGAAGTCACCGCGCTTCTTCATCTTGACGGTCTTCCACTTCTCGCCACCGAACTCCTTGTAGCGAAGCTCGGCTTTGACGGCGTCTTCTTCGGTGGTGCAGGTGATGGGGATCGGACGCCGGGATTCAACTTCGGTCACCGTCGGCTGACAGTCCATCTCGCCGGCGATGTCTTCGCCTTTGGGCTCTTTGCCACCCTTGCCACCATCACCGCCAGTGCCGGTGTCGCCACCGCTGCCACCGGTGCCCGCCTGAGAGCCGGCCACGTCCGCGAAGGCCTTCTTGGTTTCCGCTGTGGCCAATGCGTCGTCGAGTTTGACGTTGGGATCCGCGGCGACCGCGGTCTTGAACGCTTCCGTGGCGCCCTTGGCGTCGCCCTTGCCGCTGCCCCGCACAATGCCGACGTACATCCAGGCTCGGGCGATGACGGCCGGGCTACATTTGTCGCCGCAGGCGTTGACGGTGCCCGTCAGCACCCCCTCGGCCTTGTCGAAGTCCGTCGCGAGATAGTGGACGTTGATGGCTTCGTCGATCTTCTTGTTCGCGGCGGCGTCCCGCGGCGCTGCGCTGGCGGACGCGCCGATCAAGAGGACTAAGGCGAGGCAAAGGGTGAAGCTCAGGCGGCGGCGTTGCACGGATCAGGTTCTCCAAGGAGCGTGAGGCAAAGGCGAGAGTTACGTCGATGCGATGTAGGCAGCGGCAGGAGTTGCCGCTGCGGACCCATCGTTTACTTCTTTCCGGTGGGTGGGCACCCCGGCTTGGTGCCTTCGGTGCGCACGAACTGGACGCGGCGGTTGAGCGCCATGTTCTGTGGGGACGAGTTCGGTACGAGAGGACGGTCGAAACCGTAGCCATTGGACGTCAGGCGGCTGGCGGTGACGCCGTGGGACACCAAGTATTTCATCACGGAGCCTGCGCGGCGTTCCGAGAGGCTCTTGTTGTAGCGGGCGCTACCTCGATTGTCGGTGTGGCCTTGGACCTCAATCTTGATGTCCGGCATCTTCTCCATCACCTCGACGACGGCGTCGAGCACCGGATAGCTCTCCCGGCGAATGGTGGCCTTGTTGTATTCGAAGTGGATCTGCTGGGTGATCTTGACTTCACAGTCCGTGACCACCACGAGCGCCGGCTTCGTGGGGCAACCCAGGGGCTCTTTGGTGGTGGAACCGATTTCGTTCGGACACTGGTCCTTGAGATCCGGCACGGTGTCTTTGTCGTTGTCCAGATCCGGGCAGCCGTCGTCGTCTTCGTAGCCGTCGGGATCTTCCGGATCGAGCGGGCACTTGTCCGCGGCATCGAGGATCCCGTCCAGATCGTTGTCGATGTCCGGGCAGCCGTCTTCGTCGAGATAGCCGTCCTTGTCCTCGGGCTCCAGCACGCAGGAATCCACGGAGTCGGGCAAGCCGTCGCCGTCCGTATCCGGGTCATCCGGGCAGCCGTCTTCGTCCTTGTAGGAGTTGAAGTTCTCGGGCTCGTCCGGGCAGGAATCTTCTGGATCGAGGTAGCCGTCGCCGTCACGATCCCCCGGCTTCGGCACGGGTTTGGGCTTGGGCATCTCCACGAAGCCGCGCTCCGCGCAGTATTGCGGCGGCGACAGGAAGAGCGCGGCCCGGGCGTTCGGCTCGGCGCGCCACAAATGGCGCTTGGCGTTGGAGATGAAGCCCTGTTCCAGCTCGATGGAGGCGAACTTGAGGTGGCTTTGCGCCAAAGCCAGTTCCCGCGGCGCGCAGCGGATGGCGCCATTGGCCTGCGCTTGTTTGGCGATCTTCTCGAGACCTTCGATATCTCCGCGCAGCTTGGGCGCCTGGCCACAACCCGCGAAAACGAAAACGATCAGCGTCGTCAGAGCGAGCAAAGCCCGCGCGACCTGTGTCATCGACCGCCCCCTTGATGTGCGTCGCGAGTCAGCGCGATTGCTTTGTCGGCGTACTCTTCAGCGGTTTCCGCCAAGTTGGACGCGTCGCTGTAGTCCGCTTCGCCCGCTTCGGTCTGCGCCTTTTCGAGATGCGCTTGGGCGTAGTAGTACTCGTAGGGCGCGTACTGCTCGGCCCCGAGGGCCTTGGCTTCTTCAAGCTTGCTCGCGGCCGAGTTCGCCTGAATCGCGTAGATGGTGTTGCCGCAGCCCGTCGACAAAAACGCGACGAACAGGGCGCCCGCGACGTGCACCCCCACGCGTCGCGGAAAACCCTGCGGAATGTTTCGATCTTTGCGGTTGTTTTCGCCCATCCGACGCCCTCGGCCCGAGGTCCGACTTTTCGCCTCGCTGGGACGCTACCAACGCCCCT
>CALMUT010000288.1 GCA_937872925.1 uncultured Myxococcales bacterium
ACCGTTCACGAAGGGCACGGTGGACTGCAACGGTTGTGGCACGCCGGAGTGGACGACGTGCTGGGCGCACGGACACGTGCCGACGTACGCGGGCACGCCACCGAAGCCGGGCTGTCCCGACGGCTACAACATCCCCATGGAAGCGAATCCCATCTGTCAAACGCAGGGCTGGCAGCAACTCCATTATTACCAGCCCGTCTTGAGCAATGGCTTCTGTTGCTACAAGACCAGCACTCTGTGTGTCGGCGGTCGTCCCTTCAAGGTAGACGGCGAGCTGCGCGTTGCGAGTGTGTGCGAGCGCGACGGATGGTGCGGCACACTCGAGACAAAGACGGTGCATGTAGATGCGGTCACCGAAAAGGCGCTTGCCCAAGCTTGGCTGGCGGACGCGCAGCTCGAGCATGCTTCCGTCGCGGCGTTTGCGCGGCTGTCGCTTCAGCTGATGGCGTTGGGTGCTCCCGCCGAGTTCGTACGGCGCTCACAGGCAGCGTCCATCGACGAGATTCGGCATGCGGAGAACTGTTTCGCGCTGGCTTCGCGCCATGCAAACACCAAGCTGGGGCCGGACACGCTGTCCCTGGACGGGATCCTGGGCGCGGTGAACTTGGAAACGCTGGTACGCGAAACCTTCGAGGAAGGCTGCATTGGCGAAACTTTGGCGGCGATGCAGGCGGCAGAGGGTGCCCGGGTGGCGGGTGACGAAACGGCGCGCGGCGTGCTTTCGGCCATCGAGATGGAAGAGTCGCAGCACGCGGCGCTGGCCTTCCGCATCGTGCGCTGGGCGCTGGGCGTGGACAGCTCGCTGAAGAACGTGGTGCTCGAAGAGCTGGAAAAGGCGCGAGTTCGCGAGCAGCATTTAGAACTTGTTGCGCCGCCCGCAGACGCAGACTTGGTGGCCTGGCATCACCATGGCCGACTAACACGAGAAGAACTCACGGAACTGCGCGCGCGCGCCTTCGCTGACATCGTGGAACCTTGCGTGCACGCGCTGCTGCACGAGCCCGGCGAGGAAGCAACGAAGAGGCAAAGCGTCGCCTTCGCGTAACGCCCGGAGCAGCAGGCTCCACCAACTGCGCACCCGATCTCTTGAACCACGCTGGCACCGCTAAGGAAACCCATGACTGACTCGACTCGACGACTCCGCTTCAAACTGCTCACGGCCATTGCCACTACCGGCTTGATGACGGCTGCCTGCGGCGGATCGACCAAGAACGATTCCGGTGGCGGTGCGGGCGGGCAGGGCGCAACGGGTGGCAGCTCCATCGGTGGCACCGGCGGCGGCACGGGGGGATCCAGCACCGGCGGTTTCGGCGCCGGTGGCACCGGCGGCGTTGGCGGCAGCGCGGGCTTCGGTGGGGATGCGGGCTTTGGCGGCATTGGTGGATTCGGTGGGGCAGGGGGCAGCGGCGGTGACGGACCTTTTACGAAGGGCAGCGTCGACTGCAACCTATGCACCAGCGGCAATTGGCAGACGTGTTGGAAGGCCGGCACGGTGCCGATCCAACCGGGATCGCCGCCGGATCCCGGGCCATGCCCGTCCGGGTACACCATCCCCTACGACGCGTTCGACCCGTGCCCGAATGGATATGGAGTGTACTACCAAGAGGAAGCCGTCATGGTGGACGGCTATTGCTGTTACGACAGCGGACTGCAGTGTCCGGGGGGACGTCCCTTCAAGGTAGACGGCAAGCTGCGGGTCGCGGGCGTGTGCCAGCGCGGAGATTGGCGCGGCCAATTGACTACGCGGCGCGTGCAGCTGGACGCGACGACGGAGAAAGCGCTGGTCAGTGCATGGCTCGGCGACGCGCAGCTGGAACACGCGTCGGTTGCGGCATTTGCCCGGCTGACGCTGCAACTGATGGCGCTGGGCGCTCCCGCAGAGTTGGTGACGCGTTCGCAGGCTGCATCCCTGGACGAGATCAAACACGCGGAGAACTGCTTTGCGCTGGCTTCGCGTCACGCGCCTGCGGCGCTCGGTCCGGAGGCGCTGTGCTTGGACGGGGTGCTGGGCGCAGTTGATCTCGAGCGCGTGGTGCGCGAAACCTTTGAAGAAGGGTGCGTGGGCGAAACTCTCGCGGCAGTGCAAGCCGCCGAAGCGTGTCGCGTTGCTGGCGACGAAGCGGTGCGGGGCGTGCTTGCGGACATCGAGCAGGAAGAGTCGGAACACGCGGCGCTGGGGTTCCGCATTCTGCGCTGGGCGTTGAGCGTGGATCCGTCGCTGCGCCGGGTCGTGAAAGAAGAGCTGGAGCTCGCCCGTGAACGCGAGAAGCAGCTGCAGCTCGTGGAAATGCCCGCGAACGTGGATCTCGCCGCGTGGCACCACTACGGACGCCTCAGCCCGGACGAGCTGGTGCAGGCACGCGCCCGCGCCTTTTCGGATGTGGTCGAGCCTTGCGTCGCGGCGCTACTCAGCGAGCCCGATGCGCAGCAGCGCGTGGAGCTTTCTGCCGTCGGCGCCTAGTCGCGCGCTCTTGTAAACCGCCGCCGAGCGCACAAACACGCGCCGGAGCGGAGGCAGCGCGATCTTTTGTTCATAAAGACGCCTCGCTGGGCGCACTAGCCAACAAATGCGCTCACTTAGGTTGGCTCTGTGGAGTCTGGGACTATCGACCCTTGTGGCCTGCTCGTCAGGATCTGGCGGCGGATCCGGAGGGGGCGGCGCGGCGGGGTTCGCGGGTACCGGCGCAGCGGCGGGCAGCGGAAATAGCGCGGGATTCTCCGGCGCTGGTGCGGGAGGCCAAACCTCAGGTGGCAGCGGCGGCGTCGCCGCCGGCGGTAGCGCAGGCCAGAGCGGTGGCAGCGGCGGGACAGCCGGAACGGCCGGCACAGCTGGCACTGGCGCGACGGGGGGCATTCCCCAGACTCCCGGCTGCAGCGCGTGGAAAGGTGATTGCAACGGCGCGACCGGCTGCGCGACGACTTTGTATACCGAGGCGGACTGCGGCGCCTGCGGCGTCGCCTGTCCGGCCTTCCAATCTTGTATCGGCACCGTGTGCGCAGCGGCGATCGATCCGTCGTCGCTCTCTTCCAGCCAGAGCTTTCCGGGTCGCAACGGCGTGATCTTCGTCTTCAAACAAGACACGAAGACGCGCGTTGTGGCCAAGGTCGGTGCGGACGCAGGGGTCGTCACGAAATTCGGCACCCTCGAAGGAGACGCAAACATCTTCTGCGCGTCACCGAAGGTCGCCGAAGGTCCCGACGGCGCCGTGTACCTAGCCTGCACGGGCAACCGCATCTTCAAGATCCCCTCCGGCGGCGGTCCGGCGGGCGACCTGATTCAAGGCACCGATCCCAAGTCCAACAACATCGAGAACCTTGCGGTTTTTGCCACGAAGCTCTTCTACGTTGGAGCCGACGGCATCTACCGCGTCAACGACGACGGTACCGGCAACGAGCTGTGGATGAAGAACTACTGCGTCAGTCAGCTCGCGGTCGATGAGGCGCTTTCCGAGGTTGTTTTCGCCTGTCGCTACGATTTCAAGATCCGCGTGCGCGGGGCCAATAAGGAACCCGAACTGAACTACGTCTACGATCGGGAACTGTCTGCGCATGCCGAGTCGGAGTTGTGGGTCGACAGCACGCACTACTGGTACAAGCGCCTCGACAAGCTCGTTGGCAGCTTCTATCAGGGTGCGCTGCTGCGCGTGCCCAAGCAGGGCGGACCAGAAGAGACGATGCTGGACATCTTCACGCCTCCCGTCACCCGCAGTCACGTGGGCAAAGCGGGCGCGTACGTGCTGCAGATGGTCAGCGAAGCGGACAACCACTACCGCGTGCTGAAGCTGGGAACGAACGGCGCCCACCAAGTGGTGCAGGACCCAGTCCGCGGCTACGGCAAAGTTGGCTCCTACCTATTCTACGTGGGTGCATCGCATCTGATCTTCGAGCCCTACGGCAAGATGGTGCGGCTGCCGCTGTAGGCGATCCCGACCGTCGATAGCTCGCTACGGAATTGAGCAGACATGTTGAATACAAAGACCACACGCACCCTCGGAACCATTGCTGCGCTTGCTGCCATGGGTTGCAGCTCGGGCGGCGGCTCAAAGGGCGGCACGGACGCAGGCATCGGCGGCGCTTCCGGATCCGGTGGATTCGGCGCTTTTGGTGCATTCGGTGGGGCCTCCGGTGCCGGCGCGACGGGCGGAGCGGCCGGCGCTGCCGCAAGCGGCGGGAGTGACGCCGGAAGCGCGGCGTCCGGCGGGATCGGCGGGGGTACAGGAGGCGGCGCCGGCGCCGCCGGAAGCGCCGCGAGCGGAGGAGTTGGAAACACGGGAGGCAGCGGCGGAACCGGAGGCGGCGCGTTGGGCGTATCGGAGAACGTGTCTCTGGCGTGTGGCACTTCGCAGTGTCTCGCCGCTTGGCACCGCTCGGGCAGTTTGTATGGCTCCAAGCTCGATTCCAAGGCAAAGCCAGCGGCGGCTGAGCTCTTTCAGCCAGCGTTGCCCGGTACGATCAATACGAAAACTGACTACGTGGCTGCGGAAGGAAACACGCTCTACGCACTGCACGAGACCCAAAGCGGCAGTACGCTGCATACCAGCTTGGTGACGGTCGCGGGCGCGTCCAGCGTGAAGCTGTTGCCGACCCAGAGCCTCACGGGGGGCGGCAGCATCAGCGAGACACGTCTGAGCTGGGCCCACGGCCGGGGCATGGTGTCTTACCGCTACTTCAACAGCAGCTTTGGTTCGAGCCCCGGCGTCGGGTTCCTCTCCGCAGCGGGCAGCTGGCTCGGCGGTCAGGAAAACTTCCCATACACTACAGGCTTCAACTTCGGTCCGTTTGCCGCGGCGGTCAGCGACGGCTTCGTGATGCGCTGGGACGCCGACGACGGCGTGTTTCCACCGGACTGCGGCTGGGCAAAGTTCTCGAAGACCGGCGGCACGGCAAGCATCAACTGCCCCAGTAGCCCCGCAAATACCACGGTCTATGCGCTGCGGTCCCATGGCGGCATTGCGTACTCGCTCACCACCTTGGCTTCGCTGCTGCACCTGCGTGGCGACGCTCTCGACGGCACGCCCATCGTCAGCGTGTCCGGCATCGACAAGCAGGCGCGCTACCTGGCGGTCAACGCGACCCACGCTTGGACGATCACCTACGCCGGCAGCGTGGATCGTTACAACCTGGCCACGAAGACCAAGACCGGCACTCTAACGCTGCCTTCCCCGGGGTCGCCCGTCGGCGGCACGGCCGTCGCACTGCTGCCGGATCGCGTGGTGGTCGCTCGCATCCCCGCGAACAACCCGAGCTATTCGGCGATCGTGAGTTCATTCCCGATCGCGTCGATGAGCGAGACGGACATTGTTTCCGATGTGATCCCCTAGCGCGCGGGTTCTACGCCGCGCTGGGCACGCGTTCTACTCCGGCACGGTCATCAATGCGCGTGACGCGCCGCAAGGGCATCCCAGCGTTCGCGGTCCCGGCGCTCACCCAAGGAATCACCGACTTCGCGTCGGAACTCCGGTATGCACAGCACGCGCACGGCGTCTTCGTCCAGCAGGTTAATCGCCCGTGCGACGTCGGCTAGTGGAGTCTCTTTGGGAACGACCAGGACGCCGCTGACGACAGAGGCGTCGGGCAGGGAGGCATGGACGTCTGCCTGCGAATGCGCGTCGCCCCGGATGCACTCTTCGCAGACGTGTTGGATGGACTCGTCGAAGACGTACAGACTCGCCTCGCCTGGCAATTGGTCACTGGCGTCGGCAACCGCGCCGGCGCGGGACTGCTGGGCTCGGAACGCGAAGCTGCGTGTGCCGCC
This sequence comes from uncultured Myxococcales bacterium, assembly GCA_937872925.1. Lineage (GTDB taxonomy): Bacteria > Myxococcota_A > Polyangia > Polyangiales > Polyangiaceae > JACKEA01. The sequence goes on from CALMUT010000288.1 coordinate 5,756, forward strand.
CTCACGCAGCGTCTTCAAGAACGGCAGGCGCGGCACTTGGTGTCCGTCGTGCTCGGCGAAGCCGACCGGGGCGCGATCAAAGAGCACGACGTCACCCAGTGCCACGTGTACCGGATACATCGGTGGATTGAGCACTACGCCGTGACACGGGCTGAGGGTGCGCACCCACCCATGTTCGAATTGCACCGGGCCCGCGCCGGGATGGCGATCCCCAATGCCACCGGTTGAAAGGCGCACTTTGACGTCACCAATCGACGCTGCGGGCAGGCCGTCGTCTCCCCGCGTGACGTCGAATCCCAGACGTTTCCAAGCCGCCTCTGCGTTGTCGACGTCGCCGGCGGCGGTGGCACATACCGCGATGTTGTTCAGCGTCGCAGAGTCGTCTTCGTCGGTCTGCGCGTCCACGCGTAGAAAGATCTCTAGCGCGTGTACGAAGCGTCCGCGCAGTTTGTGGAACAACGCAAAGTCAAACCAGCGCCAGGGTTCATCGGGCGCTAGAGACAGAGCATGCTCGAAAGCGGCGGCAGCCTCGGTGTCGTAGTTCGGCCCGGACAGGCGTAGGCAGTTTGCGAGGGTGAGCCAGAGTTGCCCGCCGCATTCGGGATCTTTCAGGCGCTCGTCGTCGCCAAGGGTTTGCATGCAGCGTCGCAGTTTGCGCGCGGCGACGATTGCCGGATCGTCCTCGGGGATCGGCTCGTCCCCTGCGCGCCCGTCAACGAGCTCACGCAAGATGTTCGTGCCGAGCTCGGTCATGAAAGGATCCGAGGCGTACGCGTCCAGAATAGTTTCAACCTCAGCGCGTTGGTCCAGGCCGGTCTCGCCGTGGTGCACGAGCATGAGCCAGTGCCAAGCGAGGGCAGCGTCGGCGGTGACGTCCGGCCAGTGCGCGCGCACCAGCCGCCAGGCCTTTTCCCAGTCGCCGTCTTGGGCGGCCTTGCGCGACGCCTCGCAAATGTCGTCGAGCGACATACTGACAGGGTCCGCGAGAAAGTGCGCTAGCGCAACGGTCGGGCCTAGGGAGTCACTCCATACAGGGTTTTCCACGCGTCTTCGAAGACCCAATTGCTGCCTTGCTTCGGCGAGGCGCCGCCTGCCTGGGTCGAAGAGTGGCCGTCGCTGGTCGAGGCGGACGTGATCAAACGATGGCTAGCGCCGTAGGGCGGGGCTGCGCCGTCGATAGAAGTTGCCGCACCTGGCAGCGTGAGTGCTTCGAATGCAGCGAGATGTCCGGAGTGTTGTGAGTCCCCGCTATGCGAGAAGCCCCACAGCTTGTCCGCACTGGTCAGCGACGACCCAGTGAGCCACGCCTGGCCCGTGTCCAACGGACCAGAAAGCATCACGGCGCGATGCACTAAGCGATTCTTGGCGATCACCCCGCTGGTGCTCGCACCGTGGGAGATCCCGGAGATCACGATGCGATCCCAACGCGGCTTGCCGCCCGTCACAAAGTAGGTCCAGTCGCCGTGGGTATTCTGGCTGGCCAGATACTCCAGGCCCTTCACCACTCGGGTCTCGATGCTGTCAGGCGGTTTGACGTCTATGAAGCTGTGGTGGTCGACACCTTCGAAGGCCTCCAGGCGACAGCCGCCGATGTCTTTGTCGCAGTTGCCGATGCCATAGCCGCTTTCGTAGCAAGGCGAGAAGACATGGAAGCCGTAGCCCGCCAAAAGCTGGCCGTGGGTCTTCGAGCCGCAGGTGCTTGGAGTGCCCGCGCCGTGCAGGTACACCACGAGCAACCCCTTGGGCTCGACACTCGTGTCCAAATATCCCAGCTGCGTGCCCAGGACGGTCTTGGCCTGAGGATCCGCGGCGTCGGGTTTGAACTCGAAGGAATACAGCTTGCTCTCGGACCGATCCACCTTGGGGCCGCTGGGCCCCGCGTCCACGCCCGCGCTGCCGCCGCTGCCCGAATTGCCCGCGCTGCCCCCGCCGCCGGACGCACCCGCGACGCCAGCGGTTCCGCCGGACGCCGCTCCGCCGCCGCCGCCCGTGCCGCCACTTCCAGCGTCTTTGTTTGCGGGCCCGGAGCCACTGTCATCCGAACCACATGCAATCACCGCCAACGCGACGGCGCACCCCATCAGATTGCGCATCATCGTTTCAGGATAGCCCGCGTTTGCCGTTGCGGTCTTGGTCTTTTATTTGGGGGATGTGCCGGCCCAGGGCGTCATCGGCTGGCGTCGGGGCGCGTATGCGTCGCGGGGGGCGCTTCAGTCAGCAAGTGCCGCCACGCGCATGCGCTGCTCCATAGCTCGAATACGGCGCTGCGCATGGCCCGCGCTGCCCGGCGCTATTTGCACTTCGTCGACACGTCGTCGGCTGCGGCGCAGTGCGCCGCAGCGTTGCCGCTGTCTGTCGCAGCGGACAGGGCATACTTCAGTCGGCAGCTTGCGGTGTTCGAGTCGGCGGGCGTCCAAGCGAAGTCGGATACGGGCCAGCCGGCACACGCCGTTTCGCAACCGCTCTTGCCGCCCATGACTCCGTGCTGGGTGGGACACGCTTCATCCAGAATGCGGCAGTACGTTTCACAGGTCGAGCCGCAGAACGCGGTGCCGCCGATCTCCCCCGCGGGTCCTGCGCCAGCACAACTGCCAGCAAGCGAGTTGAAACGGCACGCTAATGTGTCCAAGGTTGCCGGGGAGCTCAGCGCTCCAACGGCGAAACCTGCGCATACGTCCAAGCAGGTTGTGTAGTTCGGGTACTGCGTGTCCGCCCCGGTGCACACGTCCGTAATCGCGCGGCAATACTGTGCGCAGTCCGGCGCTTGCGCCACTGAGCCCTCCTGGCACTGGGCTAACGCGATGATGTCCGCCAAGCAGGTGCCAGACGTGGTTGCCTTGAACACGGGATCCCCCGCGGCTTGGCACTGTCCGGAGTCACCGGGCGTGCAGTTATCAAGCACCGCGCGCTTCTCCACCTCGCAGCCGTCGGACAGGCACTCTTCCGCGCATTCCCAAACGCGCAGGTCACCGTCCGTGTCGACCATGGGGCACGACAGGGCGTCCGCGATATCGCAGTATTCACCGCAGGAGCTAGTGCTGCAGGCTTGCAGGGCGGAGCCGTCCGTCACCGCTTCCGCGGCAACGCAGCCCAGATCGTGTTTCTCGTCGAGAAAGCCGCACAGCCCATTGGGCATGCAGCAGCCGTCGAGGCTGTCCGCGCCGTTCGGCAAGTCGTTGCACGCGTCGTCGGACTCCCCCGGGGCCGCCGCCGGCAGGCACACCCCGCCGAGGTCCGCAACGACGT
>CALMUT010000289.1 GCA_937872925.1 uncultured Myxococcales bacterium
GATGACTGCTGCCTGGGAAGTCTGGGAACAAATGGGGCGGCGGGGGCCGGATGCTGGGCGCGGCACCCACCGCCGCGGCCTTTAACTCGTTCCACCAGTTCAGCAGCCCCTCTGGGCGATCTTTGGGCTCCACCGCGAGCGCGCGGGCAAACAGCGCATCCACCTCGGGCTCGAGGGTCGCGCCGCGACGATTGGGGGTGGGTCGCTTGTTTTCATCCAGGGTGGCCTCGTACAGCGCCCGCGGCGAGTCTCCGGAGAGCGGCGGTTCCAAGGTCAGCGCGTGCACCAAGGTCAGCGCAAAGGTGTACAGATCTGTTTTCGGCGAAGGTTGGCCAAAGCGCTGGCGGTCGAAGTGCTCTGGCGCGGAAAAATCCGGACTGCCCGCCATCAACGTATCCGACGACTCTTGGATCACCAGCCCGGAAACGCTCTGCTCGGCCTGCTTGGCAAAGCCAAAATCGATGAGCATGGCTCGCGGCATTCCGCCGTCAGGCGAGTCGACCAGAAAGATGTTGCGCGAATTGACGTCACGATGCACCAGGCTCTGGGCGTGCACTTCGTCGAGCGCCAAGGCAATCGGGTCAAGGAGCTGTAGCACTTCGGCAATGCTGTAGGGCTCGGCGCGGTCGAGTCGCTCGTCGATCGCTTTGGAGAGTTCTTGCCCGTCAAGCCAGTCGACTACGATGTAGGATCGTTCTTGTCCGTCGACTGGGCACGCCACCTTGCCGTGATGGTGCGCGCGCAATACATGCACCGACCGCAGCTGCCCGAGGATTTGCGCTTCCCGCAAGAAGCACTCCTCCAGAGTATCGCGAGCATGCTCGGGTACGACCTCGGGCATCAACACCTTGAGCGCGACGGGAAAATGCAGCGACTCGTGCTCGGCGCGGTAGATCGCGGCGAAGCCGCCCAGCGACGCGCATTTCAAGACCGCGTAGGGCCCCACCTGCGTGCCGGCAAGCTGCAGGGGATCGTCCACCTGGGTCGGTTCGGTGCTCATGGCTACGCCCGGGTATCCCAGCCCGCGGCCGAACGGACGTCAAAGGGTCGGCTCGTGGCCGACGAAAGCGTCGGAGCCCCCCGCGTTTCCGGGGCCTCTAGCCCACCGCCGGCATCCCAGTCCCACGCGACCGGCGCGCTGCGGGACGGGTTTTGATGCTTGTTGGATTTCAGTTGGCTTCTGCGCAGCTTGCCTGGCAACGGCCGCCACACGGCTTGCGCTAGGGCACGTCCACGCAGCAGCGAAAGCCGACGTCCGCAAGGTTGTTGGCGTTGCGCGAAGCAGAAGACGCGGCGGTGCACTGGAGCGTCGCTGCGGTGCTGCTCGCGTAGCTGCCACCGAGAAGAAAGCACTGGGCCGATTCACTACTACTGGTACAGGAGTCGACCCACTCTTTGACGTTGCCACTCATGTCGTAGAGGCCACTGACGCCCCCGGGGCAGCCCCCGGACTTATACGGAACTTTCGCGGGAGCGGCGACGCCCGCGGTTTGGTCGTTGCACTTGCCAGCTTGGAACGCGCCGTAGGGGTGCGCGCGTGTGCCGCCATCGGAGCAGGCATTGACCCATTGGCTGAAATCCGCCTTCGTCACGTTGAACTGGGTGACCGCACCGGGGCCGCCGATCTGTCCGCACAAACGCCTGCCCGCGGCCTTGCAGTAGGCAAACGCATCACACCAATCGACACAGTTCTGAGGTGCCAGAGGATCGAGAAACTGCGCCGTGGTGCAGTCGCCAGACGTCGAGTTCGGCGCAAAGTCTTGATTGAACGCGCACCACGTGTCTTGTCCCGCTGTGCTGGGGCTCTTCGCCAACCAGTTTGCATACGCCACGCGGGGCACTTCCGTCGAGTCGATGCAAAAGTTGTTGGTCGCGCCGAAGACCATGCCCGAAGGACACGTCGCCGTACCACCGTCGCTGCCGCCCGCCCCGGCGCTGCCGCTCGCTCCGCTTGCACCGCTGCTGCCGCTTACGCCACCGCTGCCACTCGCTCCGGCACCGCCACCCGACGCCCCGCCCGAACTACCACCACCGATACCCGCATCCGGCCCCCCCCCCACCCGTCCCCCCCGCCGCCGCCCCGCCCCCCCCCCCCCCCCCAGCCGCCCCCCCCGCCGATGCCCGCGCCGCCGTCCACCCCACCGGTCCCGCTTATGCTGCGCTTCACTTTGGAACTACCGCAGCCGACCGCTCCCGAAGCGAGAACGACAGCGAGTAACGAAAAAGCGCGCAAGGGCATGGGAGTCCGTCCAGGTAAACAGGTTCTGGTAGGATAGAGCACCTTGTCGCTCGTGGCCAAAGGCAGCCTCATTTCCGCTTTCGTCGTCCTGGCGCTGTCTTGCGCCACGCGCAGCGTCGTGGATTCGGGCGGCACCGGTGCGACCGCGGGAACTGCGGGAAGTGCGGGCGCATCCGGCGGCGTCGGCGGCACGAGCGGAGCGTCCGGCAGCGGGAGTGGTGGTCAGAGTGGGAGCGCCGGCGGTGTCAGCGTCGTCGTGTCGATCGCCAAGGACGCAGACGACGTGGTGTGGATCGGCACTCCAGCCGCTGGTTGGAATGAACTGAGCGAGGCGCCCCTGAGCAACCTGCTGCTGGTCCAGGACGATCCGGCCACGGCAATCCACTCCGTGGGCCTCCGCTTTCAGCTCGACCTCCCACCAGATGCGACGATCAAGAACGCACGCCTGGAGCTGGACGGCGCTCCGGCACAGAAGAACGGAATGTCCGGCAGCGACAGCCTGGCGGTGCGCGTCTTCGAGCCGGACGCGCCATTCAGCCCCGGTGTACACACACACCAGCCAAGCGAGCACGGCACGCTCAGCCAAACCGAAGTGGTGATCCAATACTCGCTGCTCGGCAACATCAACGTCACCGCTCTGCTCCAAGCACGCGTAGCGAGCGCAGCCGGCTGGAAGGCCAACGACTACGTCGGCTTTTACGTGGCGGCCCGCAATGCCGGGACGCGCAGACTCAACCTTGGCGACACGGGACCCAATAGCTTCAAGCGGGCCAACCTCCACGTAACCTACGTGCCCTGACCCCGACGAGCGCTGTCCACCGTCCCGGGCACGGAGCGGGTGCGCGCCCGTAAAAGCGAAATGGATAGCCCATGCGGGCAGCTTAGCGACGTGGCGCCAGCTGCCGATCCGGAGGGCTGCAGCGGCGCTTCGGCAGCTGAAAGCCGCTCTCAACCCAGAGCCAAAGATGCCACGCCAGTCGCACGGATTGCGTTACAGTCCCACCCCATGGAGTGGAGCGAATTGGTGGGGAGCCGTTGGCAGGGGAAGTGCGAACTGTGGGAAGACCCACTGGGCGACGTCGCACAAACGTCGGAGTGCAGCGTCGCGGTTGATGCCAACGCGTTGACCTATACCTGGAGTTACAAAGGCAAGCCGCACCAAGGCCGGCTAGAACTCAGCGCCGACGGCGCCGAGTTCGTTGACAGCTGGCACCAAGAAAAGCCCATCAAAGGCGAGCGACTGCCCAGCGGTGCCATCGCGACGGTGCGTTACACCTACATGGAAGAATGGGGCTGGCGCATCAACCTGTGCCACCGTACTCCCAGCGACGAGTTGGTGCTGCAGATGACGAACATCGCACCCTGGGGCGAAGAAGCTCGCGCCGTGCGCATGGTGTGCCAGCGCGCGCCGGGGCCCGCCTGAAGCAGCCTTGCCGCTTCGACTCGCCGGGAATAGAGCTTAGCAATGGGAACCACCGCGCAACTATGGCCGACGGACGACGAAGGGCGTCTCGCCGAGGAATTCGACGATGACGAGATGCGCGAGGCGGCGGGCCTCGACGACGAAGGCAGACTCGACATTGACAAAGCCGTCGTCGACATCGCGATGATTCTGGACGAAATCGGTTCGCCCCAGATCTTCCTTGGGCACGAGAGCACAGTGGACGCCGACGACGTCAAGGCACTGGCGCGCAAACTGGCAGCACTGCCATGGTCGAAGCTCGTCGACGAGGTGGACACAGACGAGTTGCCCCACGCCCACGACCTCGAATACGTCGAGGTGTACTACGAGAGCTTTCGCACCCTCGTGAAGCACGCCGCGCGCGAAGGCTGCGGTCTATCTGTGCGCATGTTGATTTGAGAAGAGGGTCCTCGATCCCGTTCATTGCGCGATGAGCGGTGACAACAGCGTGGCGAGCCCCAAGAAGACCAGGAAACCGAATACGTCGGTCACGGTGGTGAGGATGATCGACGAGGCGACTGCTGGATCACGCTTTGCTGCGGTCAGAACGATGGGGATGGCGGCGCCGGCGACGGACGCAATGATCATGGCAGCCACCATGGCGAGCAGCATGACCAACGCAAGCCCGCTGCCTGCGTAGAAATACACGCAGGCCGACGTGACGACAGCAACGCCAACACCGTTGAGGGCACCGACCAGTGCTTCTTTGCGCAGAACACGCGCCGCCTGGCTGGTGCGGACCTCGCGAAGTGCCAGGCCACGCATGGTGACCGCCAGAGCCTGAGCGCCGGTGTTGCCCGACTGGCCCGCGACCACTGGCAACAGCACGGCCACTGCTGTGAATTGCGCAATGGTGCTTTCGAACAGGCCAACAACAGCCGATGCGAGGAACGCCGTCAGCAGGTTGATGTACAGCCAGGGCAAGCGACTCTTGATCGCGATCGTGGGTTTTGAAAGCGCGCGCTCCTCTTCGCTTGTGCCCACCATTCGCTGCATGTCTTGGGTGGCATCGCGTCGTGTGGCATCGACTAGAGCGTCATGACGAAGGATCCCGACAACGTGCCCTTCGAAGTCCACGACGGGAAGACTTGCGAGCTTCAGCTTGTCGATGAGCTCCACGACTTCTTCACGCATGGTCATGGGGCGCACGTGAGGCGCATCTCGGGTCATCAGTGCACCGAGGGTTTGTTCGGCGGGTGCGGTCACCAAAGCTTGCAGACTCGCGACGCCCAAGAACTGACCCTCGTCGTCTGTGATGACCACGTCCGCGATGCGGCGATCTTGATGGCCGCGCAGCCGCTCGATCGCGTGACTCACGGTTGTCGAGCGCACGAATGAAGTCACGCTCGGGTCCATCAGCGCGCCCGCGGTTCGCGGGGGGTAGCTGGCAATGAGGTCGATTTCAGCGCGTGCTTCTTCGGGAAGCTTCTCTTGCAGCTCGTCGCGCACATGCTGCTTTTGGCGCGCGAGAAGGTTGGCGGCCAGCGACGGGTTGAGTCCGCCGAGGATTTCGGCGGCTCGATCTCGCGGCAGCGCCGCGAGCGCTTCCGCAGCGGCATCCGGCTGCATCAGTGCGACGACGGACGTCCCCAGGGGCGTCGGTATCCCTTGGAAGATCGAGGCGACGTCGGTTGCCCCGAGCTGCTCCAGGGCACGTGCGGAGTCGATCGGGTGTAGCTTGAGGTATCCGCCGAGCATCGCGCGCTCGGCAATAGACAGGGCCGTGGCGGTCATGATTTGCCGCCTTCGGCACTGCCCAAGAGGGCTGTGGGCCACTCCATGGCGCCGGACACCGCCAGCCCGAATAGCTCCGCCAACGCGCGACCCGTTTGCGGCGAGTGGCGGCGCCCAAGCGCTTGCTGAAGCTCTCGTTCCAAACGTCGTACCGTGGAAAATCGCAGCGCGCCTAAGAAGGTGCCCTGATCGTCGACTACCGGCAGCGCCACCAACTGCATCCATCCTGGATGAGCCAACACCGCTTCGAGGCTTTCGTGTGGGGAGAGCGCTGCTGGCGAAGACGCCATGATTGACGAAAGCGTTGCGTCAGCGGGGGCTGCGAGCAACTGTCGCAACGACACCGCTCCCTTGAGCTTGCCGACATCGGTGACGTACAGATAGTGTGCGACGTTGTCGGCGTAACTCCGGACTCGCGCGAGGGCCTCGCCGGCAGTGGTGTCTTCCGATATCGCGAGCGCCTCGGGCTCCATCAAGGCACCTGCCGTTCCCGGCGCAAAGTCGAGGAGCGTTCTCAGGCGGGTGGCTCGTTCAGCGGATAACGCTTCGAGCAACGCTTCGCGAGGTGCCTCGCTCATCCGCCGGATTGCCGCCGTGGCTACGCGCAAGGGCAGCGCACTCGTGATGGTGGCGGCAGCGGTGGGATCCATGGTTTCGAGGGATGCTGCGGCGAGTGCACCGTCGACGTGTTCCACGAGACGTGCAGCGAAGGGGGTCTCTAGGGAGGCCAGTAGCGCGCCTGCCTGCTCTCTGCTCAAACCTCCAACGATCCGAGCGGAATCGCGGGGATGTTTATCGACGAAGCGCTGAATGACTTGTTGTGTGGACGTCATCTCAGGCCTCCTTCGTCAAGACGGCGGTTCGGGTGGTGGCGAGCAGTTCGGTTGGGATGACGACGCGTTCCCGCCCGGTATCGACAATCATCGCCGTTGCTGCGATGCGCACGATGCGCCCCTCCGAATCGCCGACTCGGACGTACTGTCCAACCTCGTAGAGCTTCTGCACATAGTGCGATGCCAGTATGTTGGCGACGGTCGTGCGGGCGCCCAGCCCGAACGCCAAGGCGGCGGATCCGAATAGCGACGCGGCAACGACCAACAGTCCCGACGTCAGAAAGTCGGTCCGAAGACCAAGTTGATCAATGGCAACGACAACTGCCGCGAGGACGATGGCGATGCGCAACAGGCGCCCGAGCCCGGCCCCATGGGCGAGGCCCGCTGAATGCGCAGTGCGCTCCAGCCCGGCGCCAGCCAGTCGGCCCGCAACGACGCCAACGGCCGCTATCACCGCCGCGACGACCAGCCGAGGAAGGAACAGTGCCACTTGCCCGACAAAGGCGCCGACCGCTGTCAGCCCCAGCGTGCTCGCCGCTTCCATCAATGCGATCGAAAACCCGAGCCAGAACACGAGTCGTCCGATCAGGTCGTCGATTCGCTGTTCGCGCACGAGGTGGTCGAGTGCGCGCTTGGCGCGACCCGTGGGCGTCAACTTCACCGACCAACGCACGAGATAGCGCGCAAACAGCCCGGCTAGTTTGGCGAGCAAGAAACCCACCGCGACGATGAGAAGGGCAATGCCCAATGCGGGGAGTCGCTCGCCCAGCGCCTCGACAAATCGACTCCAGGCCGGGCCCACCCAATCAAACAAACGCTTCGTGTTCATGCGTTTGCCATAACACCGGGCCCGTCTGCGCTAAACGGGCGCGCACGGGCTCCAATGCGCGGGCGTTCTGGGGGGGCGTGCGCCTACCCGCTGCGGGGCAACGCCTGCGGCGCGCAGCGTTCCTCCACGCGCACGGCGTCGAGGATTTCGGCGGCGAAGGACTCGCTCTTGACGGCGCGAGCGAGCACGAGGGCGCCGACGCACTTAGAGAGCAAAGCGATGGCCTGGGCACGTGCCTTGCGGCCGCCTAGGCGTGTCGCCATTTCCGACAGGATGGCTTCGACTTCACTTTCGAAGACCGCGCGGGCAGCGGCAGGCCCCCGCGCGATCTCCGTGGCCAGCGCGGGCACCGCGCAACCTGCGTCGGGATGCTGTCGGTGCGCGAGGGTCAGATAGCGTGCGACGGCGCGCTTGCGCCAGGCGCGCCCGCGCAAGGCTTCGTTGCCTTTTCCGAAGAGATTTTCCCGGGATTGGTCGAAGGCGACGCCGAGCGCTTCGCGCAGCAGCTGTTGCTTGTTGCGAAAATGCGCGTAGAAGCCGCCCCGTGTCAGCCTTGCGTGGTGCATCAATTCGTCGATGCTGACCGCCTCAAATCCGCGCTTGCGGAAGAGCCGGGCCGCCGTCGCGACGATACGTGCGTGGACCTTGGGTTTGTGTTCCGCGGGGTAGGGCACGACCTCCAGCTTAGGGTGGGCCGGTCGTTCCTGCAAATGTCGGCCTGCGCCCGCTGATGCCCGGCCGCGCCGAGAGTCCCGACACCGAAGCGCAGCTGTGATAATATGACGAGTAACATGTGGTTGTATCGGCCCTTCGGTATTGCGCTCGCTTGCCTTGCCTGTTCCGCGCCCAGTTTTCAGGCTGACTCGGCGGACAGTGGTGGTAGCTCCGGCGGCACCGGCGGCGGGAAGACGGACTCGGGCGCGGTAGGTGGCGTCGGCGGGGCGGCGGGCAATAGCGGCGCCGCCGGCACCGAGGCCAGCGTATGTGCCGACACCCAATGCGAGGACGTGCGCTGCGCAAACATCCCGCTGATCACTCATCCCTGGCAGGGCCCGCTACGCGTGCTGGCGCCGGGACAGACCGATTGCCCTTCCACGTACCCGGACCGAGTTGCAGAGGTCGGGACGCTGGACGTGCCTCAGGGCACGTGTCCGAAGTGCAGTTGCAGCGCGGGCGCCAAGGTGACGTGTGCAAAGCCGAACATCGATGTCTATTCGAGCACGGACTGCTCCGGCTCGCCTCTGGGCAGCAAGTCTTCCGCGCCGGCATGCGTGTTCTTCAGCTTCAGTGGCTCCGGTCCGCAGTCCTTTGGCTACAAAAAGCCGGCACCCGGGGGAAGCTGCGACAGCAGCGATGACGGCCAAACTCCGAACATCCCCAGCGCCGGTCTCGGTGGGGTCCGCGCGCTGTGCCGAGGCGTTGCTGGCACCGGCGTCGGCACCTGCGCTTTGGCCGGTAGCGAGCCGGTTTGTGTGGCCTCGCCATTACTCGACACCTGCCCTCAAGGCTACCCGAAGAAGGCAACGTATAGCCAAGGTCCGGTCAGCGATCCCCGCGGCTGCTCCCCCTGTGGCTGCGGGCCAGTACAGGGCAGCTGCGACGGCACTGTGGTGGTGCGCCATTATTCGACGACCTGCGCCGCCGGCGGCGCGAGCGCCACCGACTCCAAGGGTGGGTGTTCTGGGCCCCAGACTGGGTCATTCACCCAGTACTTCTCGCTGCACACGGCTCCGAAACCCAAGGCTGAGTGCACACCAACCGGGGGCGTTGTCACAGGAACGCCAACCGCAGCGCAGACTTGGACCGTGTGCTGCACATCCTGAGCTGGTACCTGCACGCACGTGCGGGCGCAGCGGACTTAGTTGCTGCGACGCTGATCGCGCGGCTGCACATGGACCAGTCGTGTTCAAACTAAGTCTGAAAGATGCTCGGCAGACTGAGCAATTCCCGCACATGGTAGAGCATGCCCGTCGAAATGCTCACGAAAGCGATCAAATCGTCGCGATAGGTCGTGCCGTGTCGCTCGTGCCGCGTCGCTCGTGCCGCTCTCGCGCCATGGGCCCTCGTCGCGGACTGACGTCCTGGCGCGAGATCGACTCTAGCGGACCGACCTCAGGTGTTGCTCGAGCCACAGCTGGATGGCGGCAAGCTCGGCCCTAGCCACGATGACCTCATCGATCAGGAATGCTTCCGCAGCATCGGCGGCGACCACCAATCGATAGCCGTTCAAGCGCAGAAAGATGGCAGTCAATGCAAAGGCCACGCGCTTGTTTCCGTCAACGAACGGGTGGTTCATGGCCAGGCTTTGAAGCAAGGCCGCCGCCTGCTGCGACAGCTGTTCGTAGTAGCCAGATTGGGGTCGATGCAGCGCGCTTTCCAGGGCGCCGAGATCGCGAACTCCGAGCGACCCACCGAACCGCTCCAGCAGAGCCTCGTGCAGCGCCAACGCCTCATGCAGCGTCGGGTAAAGGGTCACGGCCATCGACTACTTCGCCAAGCGAGCGAGGACCTCAGCGTGCTCGTCCAACACTTCCGTCATGGCATCGCGAAATGCCGGGCGAACCCGGACGCGGCGCAGGTGCTCGATCAGGGCGTCCTCGACCAGCTTCGAGATGCTTTGGCCCGTTTCTTTGGCAACGGCGCGGACCTCTCGCAGCACTTCGGCTTCGATCTGTGTCGCGAACTTCTGAGCAGTCACCCAGAGAGTATTCATGACACTTCATGATTCGTCAAGAATAGCCAAATTGCGCGACCTAAGCAGCTAGAGATCGTGAAGCCAAGAGCGTTTGCATGAAGCGCTCAAGCGCTCAAGGCCTCGCAGGACAGGCCTGTCACGGGGTCTTGTGCGACTTTGCGGGCGGCTTCTTGGCGGGGGGTCGTCCGACGGTACCGCCGCCTCCGTTCTGTCCGCGGCCGATGCTTCCGATGCCGATGCCGTCTCCCACGCCGCCGCCGCCCTTGCCGATCCCGCTGAACCCGAGGCCCCCGGCGCCGAAGGACTCACCGATCTGGTCGCCCCACAGTCCACCGAACGCGCTGCCGACCCGGCGCACGGAGTCGCTGAGCGTGACCCTTGCAGTCACGCTGGAGGGTGCGTGCGCCAGCGCACGGGGCCCCATGCTTTTTAGGCACGCGAGCACTTGGCGCATGCTGCCGTCGATGTGATCGGCGCCCGCATGGAACTGGACCTTCCCGTCGCTGAAGACCTGCGCGCTCAGGGTGAGGGTCGCGATGCGGCGCTCCTTGCCAGTGCCCGTTGCTTCAGGCAGGTCCATTCGCACTGGCTCGACGCACGCACGCACTGCCGAGAGCACGTTCTGCGCCACCGGTGGGGCCGGCGTATCCTTGTCTTTGGTGGCTGGCGCGCCGCCGCGTGCTTTCTTCAGAACCTCCGTCAGATTGCGCTCGTCGGGTTCGGCGTCGGATCCGGTCCAGGCCTTGGGGTCCCAATTCATCGTGGCTCGAACCTTGGCTATTTTCGCCGCCTGTTCCGGGTCGTTGTCTCGGAACGCCAGGGCTTCGAGCACGTTCAGAGCGCCATGGGTTCCAGCGAGGGGGCCCAAAGCACGCGAGGCTTCCGCGAGCTCCTGGGCGAGGTGAACCTGGTTTCGATACAGCGCGCGGATGGCGAGCACGCTCAGCACCCGGGCGCGACCTTCCGCCGATCCGGAAAGCTTCGTCGGATCGCGATCCAGCCGCTCGATGCTGTCAGCGGCAAGTCGCGCGATTTCGTCTTCATCGAAGCGACCGCCACCGAAGGCTGACGTCGAAAGCAGTCCAATCATGCCGAACTCTGCGTGCTGCCTTAGGGCGGCCTGGGCGATCTTCACGCCGACCCGCTTGTTGGTCCTCGCGATCGGTTTAGGCTTCGTCGGAGCTGGCGGCTTCGGCGGAGCCGGCGGTTCCGGAGCACGGGGCTCCGGTTTAGCGGCCTCGTCGAAGGCAGTGAACGCGGCAGACAACGTGCGCTCAAAGTCCAAGCTTCGATAGCGCGCCACGAGCGCGGCCAGGGCCAAGGTCTTGCGCGTCACGCTGCTGCCCGGCACGTGCGCCGCCAGTGCCCGCTCGAAACCCGCCGCGGCCTTGGCGTGATCGCCGTCGAGGGCATCGTACGCCGCGGCGTGGAATTCGAGTTCAGCGCGCCACTCGGGAGGCGCGGTGCCAGCCAGCTCCGCGACCACTTGCCGCACCGCTTGCCCGTCGTCCTTGCCCCACAAGCGGTTCAAGAGCTCGTAGCGCATCAGCCGACCCACTTCGGTGTCCGGGCCGGCGAGCTCCGCGGCTTGCCGCAGAGTCACGAGCCCGCTGTCGCTCGCGTCGGCCTCGCCGTAGCGAAACCAGTGAGCTGCGCTGGGACTCAGATCTGCGCGACCGGCACGGATGCGCGCCAAGGCGACGCCGACTTCCGGCGCGGCCTTCGCCGAGCCGAGCTGCTTCTCTAGCTGTCGATCCGCGCGGTCGATGGCCTTGTCCAGCGCTTGGCGCGCGCCGTTGCTGGCTTTCCTCGCCGCGTCGCTCTTCCGCTGAAGCTGGGCGCGCTCGCGACAATCGCGACAAGCGTGCAACGTATGGGAGGCCAGCGAAGCGTCCCGTGAGGCTTCGCGGGAGGCCTTGCGCGCTCGGAGCAGCGCCTCGACCTCGCGTTTGGCCCCGAGGGGCAAGCGCCTGACCAGCTCCTCTTCGCTCCAAAGCTTCGGCTGGACGCGGCCCAGACCAACGTCCGCGAAGCCGTCCTTCACAGTCAGCGTGACGCTTTGCATCGCAAGCGGTTCCGCTGGCGGCGTACTTTCCACTTCCGGCGTAGCGACGGCGACCTTCGGAGTGGCCGGCTTTGGGGCAGGCGGAGGCGAGCCCGCGCACGCAACCGCGAAACTGGCAATCAGGAAGAGCGAGATGCGCATGGCGGGTTGCCTAGGGTCCGGCGGGCAGCTCAGCGCACGCAGCGGATGCGCGGGTTGTTGTACACCGTGCTGCCTTGCTCGGGGTGACTGAAGCCCGAGTTGAACTGCACTGCCCAAAACGCTGTGGTTGTGCCCACCACGAAAGTGTTGGACCAGTACCAGCCGCCAAGCTTGGTCGTGAATGCCGCGGGCAAGCTTGGGGTGTGTATTGTCGGATCGATCAGCAGTTGAAGCTCTCGCAAGGAAGGCACGCGCCAATCGTTGAAGCCGCCGGTCGATAGCCCGTCACAGTGGGTCTTGGCTTGCACCGGGCTTGTGTCGACATCGGGCGGCGCGGCTTCCCAAAACAACCCGGTTTCGTTGTCTTTTACCGTGCCGGCCACGCTGGTATCGAAACGCGCGCCGCTGGGCGCACCCGCGCCGCGCACGCAGCGCACGCGTCCGGTGTTAGTCGTGGGAAAGTACGTGGGTTGGCCAATGCCGCCGTGCACGACGACCCAGCGTTTCTGTGCATCCCACGCGGTCACGGTGCTCGCCCAGAAGATCGTACCGTTGCCACCGGCGTTCGTCCCTGGAAACACCACGCCATTGATCGCGGGCGTCTGCGTTGTGAAGTCCGTCAGCGAAATTAGTTCCGCGCGGGTTGTCAGGCGCCAATCCGTATGGCTGCCGACACCCAGGTCGTCGCAGTACTTCTTGGCAGCGTCCCAGTCGCGCAGGGTTGCGTCGAGGTTGCGTTGCCACATCAAACAGGTGGCGTGGTCGAGGGCGGTGTCGGTCGTGAGAGTGAACTCGCTCGTCGCACGGGCATTCGATTGGGGGATCGGCCAACGCGGGTGAGACACCGTGCCGTCGCCCCCCTGCACGCCGTTGGGACACGCGCCGGCGTCGACGCTTCCGCCCGTGCCGCCCGTCGCGACGGCATCGCTGGCGGCGTCCGTGCTCGCGTCTAGGCCGCCCGTGCCGCCCGTCGCAGCGTCGGTGCCGGCCACGCCGCCCGTCGCTGCATCGGCACCCGAAGTACCCCCCGTCGAAGCGTCCGCTCCGGACGTACCTCCAGAACCGCCAACGCCCCCCGCGCCGGCGCCGCCACTCGCCCCGCCACTGCCGCCGGTGCCGGCGTTGCCCCCTGTCGAGGCGTCAGCTCCTGCGTCTTTGCTGTCGACAGATCTCTGGCTTGACGACGAGCACGCGGCGGCGATCGCAGACGACAGCACGGCAACGACACGCAGGTCGCGCCAGAGACGACGGACCGGCTTGGGCATCTTCAGCATCGTGTTCCTCCCTGCGCGCAGCGCGTCCGCCGCGAGATAAGCCACAGCCTAGAGTACCAAAGCCCGCAACACAGGTCGAGGCCCGGTGGCTTAGTTGATCACGCTGGCCGCCCACCGAGCGATGGTTTCGTCGCTCACGCCGGTGCTCTGATCGGGCTCTTCTGCGTCACGCTCGTCAGGTCGGCCACCGCTACCTTTGACGCTCGTGGCCAACACGCGCCTAATGTACGGGCGATGATCGGTGCCCTCTGTCCGCGTTGCGGCGCGCCGTGCTCCGTCTCCCTGGCCACACCGAACCAGATTGCCTGTGCCCACTGCGCCTACGTCGGCGCTCCGCCTGCGGAGGCCGGTCGCGAGATCCACGCGGCCATCGGCGTTCTCGGCGGCCTGGCGGTGCGCCGACGTCAACTCAACGGACTGCAGCGGCGCGCCGTAACTTCGTCGTGGCTGTATTCGGCGCTGTTCCTGATCTTTTTCGCGCTGCTCGTGATTCCCTTCGCCCTGTTCACCTTGATTCTCTTGCTGGGACCGGGGCCGAGCAACTTCTTCTACACCGCGACCCTGGGCTTCGTTCCGTTGCTTTTGGTGTTGGTTTCCGGCGGCTTCGGCTTGTGGTGGCTACGGCGCAGCCGCCGCAAGCTCTTGGACCGCTGCGCTGCTGTTCCGCCTCCAGTCCCCGGTCAGCCCGCCCGCTGCCACGTCTGCGGCGCGCCCTTGACCGCGGGTGGCTCCGGCGCGGTTGTTCGCTGTGGCTTCTGCCAGGCGGACAACGTCGTGACGAAGGACGTTCTCTCACGCGTTGCAGGACGCCAGCACCTGGTCACAACAGGGCTTGAGCAGGACGTGCGGCGCCAGGCGTCGTCCTTTGGAATGCAATCGATGTTGGTCAACGCCTTCGTCTTGATCATGGCGTTTCTGGCTCCAATCGGCGGCTTCGTGGCGGCCATTGCGATTGGCCTCGGCCTGTCCCAACTCGAACTAGAGCCAGACACGTCCATTCGCTACGTGCGCTACCCCACCCCGGCGGGCCAATGCTTAGCGCGCATTCGCGACGAAGGCGGTCGGCGCATTCTCGACTTCAACTCCCCGCCTGCGCCAACAATGACCTCGAAGTTGACGCTACCCGAAGGCCGGAAGCTGGTTGAACTCTCGGTGCAAGATCTCCTAGGGCTAGAAGTTATCGGTCCGAACAACCGCATCCTGAAGGTCGACCGGGTGCTGCGCACGGAGATGGACCGAACCGTTAACTTGTTGCGAATGGTCGACCATGAAGGGCTTCCCCAAGACGTCGAGGCTTATGGGACGTGCCTGCCTTCAGGTCCGCGAATCACCCAGCTCGCACACCGAAGCGCCCTAGTGCTTCCAGATGTGCACGACATGACGTCCGACGGACAGCGCCTCCTGCTCGCGGCAGGCGATCTAGAGATCGTCGCCAAAGCCGGCGGCAAGCTCCGGGGGGCGCAGACCACCCACTCCACTTGGCGAGTGCGCGCGAAAGAGGGCGTCATCGTCACACTGAGCCGAGCCGAAGACGCCACTGACAACGCCTTCGATCTAGAGCTCAGAAACTCGTCGGGCGGAGCAGTGAGCAAATTGGAGCACTCGGTTTCGCTGAGGCCCTTCACCGCAAACGCCGATCGCGTCTACTACGTGCGACACGGCGCGCTTTACGGAATTGGGTGGCTGGACGACAAGCCCGTGCGTCAATCCGCTGAGGACGCTACGGTTGTTGCGGCCCAGGCTCACGCATCCGGGGTGTATTGGCTTGAATACGCTCGCGCAGATGTGCTTTCGGACAAGAAGTGGAGCGCCATGAGCCGCGGCTTGGACAGCGCTGAGGCCACGCTGATCGCCGCCGGTTTCGACGCGGCTGATGTGCCGCTGTTGGCCGTCGCTGGCTCGCGATTGATTTGGCTGGACGGCGAGAGTCGGCTGCTTGGCGTCTCGGTGGACGGCGGCGAGGTCACGACGCTGGGGCAGCTGCCGGGGGCACGAGGCATTCGCGCAGACTCCCGGGGGATCTACATTGCCACCAGCACCAACCTCGACACGCGCCAGCAGATCGTGTGGCTCCCGGCAGACGCCACGGATCTCGCGGGCCTGCGCGTGGTCGCGCCCCGCGGTGGAAGCATCGAAGCCATGCTCTTGGAGCCGGACGCCCTGTACTGGGTGGACGGCGCCTACGTCATGAAGCTGCCTCGCTAGGCTATCGAAAGAAGGCCATTGCGCCGATCCCGCCCAGGGCCAGCGCGAGCAATGCGAAGGCAAACCACAGCCAGTATACGCTGCGTGCGACGCTACTCCGCGGCTTGCGAAACGCCCAGGCGGCGACAAAGCCAAAGAGCGGAACCAGCTGGGTCGCGATCACGACCAAGATCATGGCTCGGGCGACAATGCCGCCCATGTCCGCAACCGGCCAACGCGCGTAGTTCACCACGCCAACCAGCGTCGTCAGCATGGCCACCAGTCCCGTAGCCCCAGCGAGCCACACCCGAAAGCGCGACCCAGTGTCCAGCGTGTCCGCGGTCATCCTGCTTCAACCCCGCTGCCCGCCGTTTGTTCCCGGCCCCCGGTGGGTGCCTGAAGCCTACGAAAGGCAACCGCGTGGCAATGCGGCTCGCCAAGCTGCCCATCGACGAGCGCGATAGTCGGCGCCGCTACGAGCGTCATCGAAGGGACCACGCATCTGAAGACCGAATCCGGGCAGGCCTCGGGCTCGCAGCTGCTACAGCAGAGCGGCGACGCGACGACGCCCAACTTGGTGCGCTATTGGTGCAGCAGGAGCCGCCACAGCGAGATGACTAGCGTCGTCCGCCGCGCGTCATGCTCTGCAGATCGAGGGCGGCGTCTAGCTCGCGTTCGTCCATGAGGCCCTCCGCTAGGACCACTTCGCGCACCGATCGGCCAGACGCCAGGGCTTGGGCGGCCACACGTGAAGCCGCGTCGTAGCCAAGCTTCGGATTGAGCGCGGTCACCACCACCACGTTCTTTTCCAGCAGGCTGCGCGCACGCTCTGAGTCTGCCTCCAGGCCCTCGATGCACGATTTCCGAAACGCCACAGCAGCGTTGGCGAGTATCTCGATCGACTGCAGCAGATTGTGCGCCATCACTGGCATCATGGCGTTGAGTTCAAAGTTGCCGTTGGCGCCTGCCCAGGTCACCGCTGCGTCGTTCCCCACGACCTGCGCGCAGACTTGCATCAGCATCTCGCACATGACCGGATTGACCTTGCCGGGCATGATAGACGACCCAGGTTGCAGACTGGGTAAACGCAGCTCGCCGATGCCGGAGCTGGGCCCAGAGCCCAGAAAGCGGACGTCGTTGGCGATCTTGAATAGACTGGTAGCCGCAGTCTTCAACGCGCCAGAGGTCATCACCGCTGCATCCTTGGCAGCTTGTGCTTCGAAATGATTGTCGGCTTCGCGCAGCGCAAGCCCCGTGCGTGAAGCCATGAGCGCGATGGTACGCGCGGCGAATTCTGGCGGCGCATTGATGCCCGTGCCTACCGCCGTGCCGCCCAGCGCCAGCTCTTCCAGATCCGGCAGCGTGCCGGCGATCCGCGCACGCCCTTTCTGCACTTGCGCCGCGTAGCCACCAAACTCCTGACCCAAAGTCACCGGCGTGGCGTCCATCAGATGCGTGCGTCCGGACTTCACCACGGAAGCGAACTCCGCAGACTTGTCGGACAGCGCCCGCGCCAGATCGTCCAGTGCGGGCAGTAGCCTTTCGGTGATGCCTGAAATTGCCGCGATGTGGATCGCCGTTGGGATCACGTCGTTGGACGACTGCGCAAAGTTGACGTGATCGTTCGGGTGCACCACGTGTGCCTCGATGGGTTCGCCCAGGAGCTGAGTCGCGCGATTGGCGATGACCTCGTTGGCGTTGGTGTTGGTCGAGGTGCCGGAGCCGGTCTGGAACACGTCCACGACGAAGTGCGCGTCCAATTCACCTGCCATCACCTCGTCGGCCGCGCGGCGGACGGCCTCGGCCACGCGCGATTCCAGGTCGCCCGCCTCGGCGGAAACAGTGGCGGCGGAGCCCTTGATCAGCCCAAGTGCCCATAGGAAGCGCCGCGGGAGCCCAAGGCCGGAAATCGGGAAGTTGGCGCGTGCGCGTGCCGTGGACGCACCGTACAGAGCGTCCGCAGGCACGGTCACTTCTCCCAGGGTGTCGCGTTCGATGCGTTCGTTCATTCTTCGGCTGGCCATCATGCCACACATGCGAAGCGCTCGACATTGGTCGAGTCGCCCGATTGCTCAGCGCGATATCGCGACGGACCAATGCCTGCCCGGTAATCGTCGACGACTCAGAATCGAAGCCCCAGTTTGTTATGTACTCCGAAATCCGTCCGTTCGACGTCGCTCGGCGGACGGCTGTCGTACCGCAAGGAAATGGCCACCCCCGCAGTCAACAGCTTGGTGATTGCAAACTCGGTCGTGCAGCTACCAAGTAGGCGATAGTCCGAGAATTGATCAAAGCGCGGCTGAAAGTAGAGCGTCGTGGTCACCGTCACGCGTTCATCCGGGGTGAGTATCAGCGTCGCCATATTGCTCCAGCGGTGGGACAAGGTGTCACGCTCGTCATCCGAGAGGGGTGGGATATTCAGGGTTTCGGATTCGAGCATGTAGGCCGTTGCAAAGAAGGCCATTGCTGAGTCACTAGAGAACAAGCGAAGCCGTGGTCCCAGGCCAAGCAAGCGGCGTAGTGTCAGCCGACTGAAGTTGTCGTGTTCGAGTTGCCCAAAGGCCTCCGCCCACAGCCAAGGGCGAAGGGTATGCGCGTACCTGGCGTGAACGAAAGCGCGCTGCGTCCCGAGTTCACCCGCGAAACGCGCATACTCACCACTGGTGGCGACAAACCCCAGATGCGGTTCTGAGCGCGCCCCGAAGAAGCCGGAGCCTTCCGCACCAACCGCGTCGGTATTGCCGCTCTTTGCGTTGAAGGCGGCGTCGACTGCGACGCCGATGCCGTCATCAGGGATCTTTGCACGCAGGGGCTCCACATTGACTTGCCCCAGCCCAGGAACCGAGAGCAGCAAGCACACAACCAGGATCCGCAAGGCCAGATGCCGCCTCCGTTCTCGCTTCATGATTTCCGTATCCATGACGACAGACCGCCCGCTGGCCATGGCATTGCAACAAATCCGAGGCAATAATGCACGGCCGCGGTGTTCTGTCACGGCCGTTCGTCGACGGGCGAACGCTTTGCGCGGAGTGCTCCAGGTCTGCGACGCCCTGCCGAACTCCCACGCGGCCAATGATCCAACGGGGATCGACAACGCCCACGGTGTGTGACGGTTCTCGCAGCCGAACTCGCGATGCCGCGGCGCCAGGACGTTATAAGATGATACGCTGACGCGGCCATGGGGAGCGACGCCGTATCGTGGGTCTACCCCGTCGCTGTGCTCGTGGCGCTGCTCGCCTGCGGGCCGCCAGAAGTGACAGCGTCGGACCGAGAACGTCTCGCCAAACAATGCGAGATGGGCGTGGGCGTACGCAACCCCGTGGAAGAAGCAAAGACGCTGACGCTGCTGGACGCCGCACATTGCAAGCGGGCTCTGACCGGCTCTCAGAAGTGTCCAGACTGGCGGGCTCGGATCGTCGGCATCTGCTACAAGAAGGACACATCAATAGAATACTTCAAAGTCGTAACCACCACCTTGCGCCACGAAACGGACCTCCGGGAGTCAATCTGCGATGCAATGCGTCTGAGCATCAGCAAGACCGCTTCGATCAGCGTGTATTGCCGCGATTACAATCAATGCAGCACGCGCTGTGGCAAGTAGTCGGCGCTATTGCCCATGACTGCGGTGGGATTTCGGTTTGAAAACGCCTGCCCGAGCGAGCCTTAGTGTGGAGGGTTCGGTACACCTCGGCTCGCCCGGGCCGGCGCAGCTCTAGTTGGCGAGTTTCATCTCAACCCGGCGGCCTTCTCCAGTACTTCTTCGATCGTCCCGCGGAGCTCATCGATGTCGAAGGGCTTGGACAGCATTGCGTAGGCACCAAGACGCTCCGCCTCCTGACGGGTCTCGTCGGAGGGGAAAGCCGTGATGAAGATGATGGGTGCTTCTGCTCCGGCAGTGCGCAGGTATCGAACGACGTCCAGGCCCATGATCCCGGGCATGAGCACGTCGGATATGATCACGTCCGGCCGCTGTCGGCCGGCGCCGATAAGATCGAGCATGTGGTAGAAAAGCGCGAGCCCGTCTTCAAGCGCGGTGACCTCATAGCCGTCGTCTTGCAGGACTTGCTGAAGCAGGCTTCGCAACTCGGTGTCGTCCTCCGCCAAGAGCACTCGTCTGCCCACGTGCCGGCTGGGACTGATCTCGGGCGAAGGCATCACGCCGGTTCAATCAGCACGTCTCGTGCCATGCTCGAGTCGACGTGAATCGCGAAATTCGCTGGGATTTCCGAGCTTCGCTCTGGGTCAGATCGGTCCAGTGGGTCGGACTGACACGCCGCGCTCAGTCCGTCGTGTCGACGCCCCAGGCTTCCAGCCTGCGGTACAGCGTCTTGCGCCCCACGCCCAAGACTTTGGCGGCCTGGGACTTGTTGCCACCCACGGCCGCGAGCACTTCGAGGATGTAACGCCGTTCGACTTCCTCAAGAGGCACGAGATCCGCCGGGTCGTTGGAACCCACCAGGACGTGGCGGGATTCGTGCTGACGAATTCTTTCGGGCAAGTCTTCGAGCCGGATCTCGTCGCCTTGGCAGAGCGCCACTGCGCGCTCAACGCAATTGGAAAGCTCCCGAACGTTCCCGGGGAACGGATAGCAGAGCAGACGTTCGGCTGCGGCCGCGCTCAACCCCTTCAGGGACTTGCCACTCATGCCTGCAAACTTGTCGATGAACTCCTGCGCAAGCAAAAGTGCATCTCCTCCGCGAGCTCTCAGCGGCGGCAGCGTGACTGATATGACGTTCAAACGGTAGTAGAGGTCCTCGCGAAAACGACGCTCTTCGATGGCCCGTTCCAAGTCCCGATTGGTCGCCGTGATGATCCGCGCATTGAAGGGCACTTCCGCGCTGTGGCCAACGGGTCGCACCCGGCGTTCCTGCAGCGCCCGCAATAGTTTGGGTTGTAGCCCAAGTGGCATTTCGCCGATCTCGTCCAGGAATAGCGTTCCACCGTCCGCAGCGAAGAGCAGGCCCTTGCGGTCTTGTCTGGCATCAGTGAAGGCCCCGCGCACATGGCCAAACAGCTGACTCTCAAGCAGCGCTTCGGGCATGGCCGCGCAGTCCACCGCCACGAAAGGCCCGGCGCTTCTCTGACTGTGCGCGTGCAGCGCTTTCGCGACCACCTCTTTGCCTGTGCCACTCTCACCCAAAATCAACACGGTGCTGTCGCTTGCGGCGATTTGGGTGAGGAGTTCGAAGACGTTGGCCATGGCCGCGCTGGATCCGCTCAGCCCGCCAAAACCACGCGCACCGCTCGCGGCACTGCGAAGGCGACGTACTTCTTGGCGCAGGGCGTAGTGGTCCAGTGCTCGTGCCAGCCCCATGGCCACTGCTTCCAGGTCGAAGGGTTTCGTAACGAAATCGTAGGCACCGGCGCGCAGCGCCGCCACCGCGGTCTCCATCGACCCAAACGCCGTCATCACGATCACTGGCACGTCATTGCGAGCGGCCACGATTCGTTCGCAGAGTTCCACGCCAGTCATCTGGCCCAGGTTCAAGTCGGTGAGCACCACACCGAGATCTTCGGTATCCAAGCGCTGCAGTGCCTGCTCCGCTGTGGAGCAGGCCGACACTTCGAATCCCTCCGCGGTCAGCCCGTCGATCAGCAATTCCGCGGCGCTCGCGTCGTCTTCCACCACCAGCACGCGGCGGCAGATTGGCTCCGGTGGTGGTGAAACTGACTTCATGGCTCGCGTGTGGGAAGGTACACCGTGAACGTGCTTCCGTGGCCCAGTTCGCTCTGCAAGGCAATACGTCCGCCGTGTTCATCGATGATTTCCCGAGTGATGGACAGCCCCAGCCCGGTGCCCTCGCCCGCGCTCTTGGTCGTGAAGAAGGGCTCAAACGCCTGCGCTGCGGTCGCCTTATTCATACCGGTGCCGCGGTCTTGGATCCGAATCGTCGCGTGACCATCTGTGTCCCCCTCGGTGACGGCGATGGTCACCTTTCCGCCCTCTGGGCTGGCGTGAATGGCGTTTACCAAGAGATTCGTCAGTGCTTGCTGCAACTGAGCGGCATCAACCAATGCCCGGATCGTTTCGGTGCCCGTGACCGCCACGGCCACTCCACGCTTCTTCGCGAGGGGCGTCAGTAGCTCCACACTTCTCTGAACCAGAGGCATCAGCAACTCGGACGCACGTTTGGCTTCCTTTCGACGCGCGTAGTCCAAGAGCTGGCGAATGATGCGCGCCATGCGGTCCGCCTGTTCGGCAATGATGTCGGCGTATTGTGTGGCTTGCTCCGGCGTCGCACGCCCGCGGGAAATGAGCTTAGCGCGTCCAGAAACGACGTTGAGCGGGGTGCCCAGCTCGTGCGCCAGTCCGGCCGCCAGGCGCCCTACAGTGGTCAGCCGGTCGGCGTGGCGCAGCTGCTCTGCAGTCGCCACGCGCGCCGCTGACTCGGCTTCCAGGTTGGAGCGCGCCAGGGCTAGCTGCTCGCACATGGCGTTCATTTCCCGAGCGAGCTCGCCGACCTCGTCTGATTGCGCCAGGGTCAACGGTTCATCCAAATCACCTGCGCCGATCCGCCTGGCCTTGGCCACCAGCTGCGCCATGGGGCGCCCCACCAAGGACACTCCAAGTGCGTAGACAATCGCCGCGCAGACCGCAGCCACGAGCAAGTAGGCGAGAAGCACGTTCAGCATTGTGGTCTTCAGATACTGCCGTGCGGGGACGAGAGATTCTGAAAGCTCCAGCACCATCCCGGTGGCCGCGATGGGGGCCATCGTGAGCAATCGCTCGTCACCGGATGGGTCGAGACGCCAACCGTTTCCTTGCTCGAGCATCGCCGCGGCGATGTGTATCGTCTTGCCGGCACGAATATCCGCACGCTCCGATGATGACAGGATCACTTCTGCGCTTTCGACCGGCTGCAGGCTCAGTCGTAGGTCACTGCGGTCGCGGTCTAGATCCGCCACTAGATTCCGCGCAGCCTTTTCCCCCGCACTCTTTCGCACGCTTTCGTAGGCGCGGCCGATGGTCAGAGTGACGGCACGATGGTCACGTCGTACGTCGACTTGAAACAACGCAACTTCCCGCTGGTAGCGGATCCAGGCGAACACGCCGAGCACCAGGGAAACGCCGACGATCAACCAAAGGACGAGCCTGCGTGCCAGTTTCACCCTACAGTCCTGGCTTTGAGATCCGGCGCGCGCAATCAAAAAGAAGCATGAGCGTTCACGCTTGGGCGGGCTCGAGCTCGGGCTCGGTCGAAGCGGCGCTTTCATGAGAGCGGTCCAACGCGAGCTTGAACAACACGGGCCCCGCAATCTCGTTGATGGCAACCGTCGCAATCGCCAGTGACCGCAGCCCAGCGCCAAAGCTTGGGAACTGGCGTTCCACCACGATGGCGATGCCCAGCGTGAGCCCGGCTTGGGAAATGAGACCGCTGGCGCCGTAGCTGCGCACAGGGCCCTGCTCCTTGGCGCTGCGACAGGCGAGACGATGCGCCAGAACCGTTGCCGCGGCCCGAATCACGCACAAGCCGACCGCGAGCGGCCAGAGCTGCTTCAGAAGCGGCAAGTCTAGGTGGGCGCCTGCGGCAGCGAAGAAGACGACGAAGACCAGCGCGCTCGTTTGACCGACTGCGTGCAATAGCTTTTCGCCCTGGTTCGAGAAGTTCTGCACGAAGAATCCTGCGGACAAGAAGGTGAGCAGCGGGTCGAAATGCAGATAGCGCAGTCCATAGGTGAGTCCGAAGCCGAGCGTTACGAGCACAATCAGCAATTCCGTACCCACGAACCGGAGGTAGAGCGCCAGCAACACCCCGACGGTCACTCCCAGGGAAATGCTGGACAATAGCTCGTGGCCCACGGCCACCACCGCCTGGAGCGAGAGCACCGCGGACGGATCCACGAGCTGGCGCGCACCTAAGGTGGCAACGGCCAAGAGCACGAGCACGACCACGTCCGAACTCATCACGAACGCGAGGGAGAATCGGGTCACGGGTCCATCAGCACGGGTCTGACTCAAGATCGCCAAAGTAGCGGAGGGGCTGCGACTCACCGCGATAACCCCCCACAGAATGCCGGCCGCGAGCAGAAACCCGAGGGATTGACCCGCCATGAACGGCATGAATCGCGCGAGCAGTACGTAGGCCGTCGCCGCAACCAAGAAGACAATGACGGTCTGAAACCCAGTGGCGATCGCCAGCAGCTTGAGCCCTTCGCGAAGGTGCGCGAGACGCAGCTCTGCACCACCCGCGAGCGCGATCAGCGCGAGCGCCAAGGTGCCGACGATTCCGAGTCCTTCAACGGTGTCATGGTCGAGAAAGTGGCCAACGTGTGGCCCGGCCAGGACCCCCGCGAGAATGTAGCCAGTGAGATGGGGGAGGCCGAACTCTTCCAGGACTTCGGACATCAGCGTTCCGGCGAGGAGCAAGAATCCGATGGCGCCGACGATGTCGCTCGCGCTGTGGGATCCGGGCACATGGCGCGTGACCGCCCAGGCGAGGCCGAACAGTGCCAGCAGCATCGCAGTTTGAACGACTCGGACTCCCTTGGACTTGTGTGGCGCGGGACCCGTCATGGCGCAGTCACCTCTTTCACCAGATCCGGCGGCGGATCCGAACCGCTCTCGCGCTGCAGCACTCGGTTGATCGCCGGCGGCCCTAGCGCTTCGCCGACAATGCAAGAAATGGCGGAGGCACCCAATACGATACTGCCGACGGGTCCCTCGAAGCGAAGCGCGAACGCCAAGCCGAATGCCATGTTCAATGCGCCGGCCGGCAAGAATCCAAATACGAGCGCCGGCCCCGCATTCGATGCCGCCGGGACCAATCGAACGGCCGCCCCGGTCAGGCTCTTTGCCAAGAAGCGACACACAACCGCCAGGAGCGTTGCGCCGATGATCCACCGTTCCGCGCCGAGATCGACGTGCATCCCCGCCACAATGAGCAGCGGTACGAGCACAGCATGTTCGCTGCGGGCCAGCATCTTGCCCAGTTCCCTGCGACGACCTGAGAACATCGCGATGGCCAAGCCTTGAGCGAAGCAAACGGTAATGCCGGCGAGGTGGTATCGCTCAGCGATGCCCACGCACAACAGCGTCGTGCCCAGCAGGATACTGAAGGTCTCCGTAGCGCGCAGCTCGACACGCAGCAGCGCCGCAGCCACGAGTCCAACTGCAACGCCGACCCCAATCGTGGCCAGCGTGATGCCAACGGGTGAAACCGTTGCGGATAGGGGTGACGGCAGCAGCGCGAGCCCAAAGGCAAGTGCGACAATCGGGACGGCATCGTCGCCTTCTGCGAGATCTTGCATCAGCTCTGCGATCGCGCCGCGCACTCGGGCTTTGGCCACCACGGCGGCCACGGCGTAGCGGGTGGTCTCGGACGAAACCGCGCCCACGCCCAGGCAACACAACAACAACTGCCGCTGATCGAGGGGCCAGAACGGCCGGGCGACCGCCCAGAAGAGGCCGGCCGCAATCGCTCCTGCGGCGGCCGCAAACACTGTTGCCAGGAGCAGCCGGCGCACGCGCATGGGACGCGTCCCAACCGTTCCGAACTGCACACCGATCAGCAGGCCCAGCCAAGCGATTGCCACGATGGCAAAGGGCGAGGCGCCTGCGAGAGTACGTTTGTCCACGAGCCCGAGCATTCCGGGTGCGACGGCCACGCCCAGCAGGATGAGCTCCGCGCCCGACGTGAAACCCCAGCGGCTACCTGGTTGTGTCGCTGCCCGGCGACTGCCCAAAAACGCCAGCGCAAGAACCGCAATCCAGAGCGTGACGTCGCTCACGCAACGGCCTCACGCACAGGCGCCGACTGGACGTCCTTCGCGGCAGCCAGTGCGGCCTGACACAGCTGGGCAGACGCCTGCGCGGCATCGCTCGTGACAGAGATGCTGAACCGAAGCGAGCGTGAGGTCAGTTCGTCCACCTCGACTCGGGGCTCCGTGCCAACTTGTGCGATCGCCTGGAGCACACGATCCAATGTTTCCGCCAAGTCCGTGGGGGACTCCAAGGTCATGACGACGCGGACGCGCGGTCCGCCCGGACTCACCTGCAGCGTGCGGGTCAGCAAGAGTAGATACGGGACCCTGGCGACGGTCTGGCCCTCGCCAAGTATTTGAAGATCGAACAAACCCAGTTCCGTGACACGCCCGGCGCGTTCGCCGAGTTCAATCCAATCGCCGGCTTTCACGCGCCGACCGAAGAGCAAGCTGATGCCTACCAGCGCCGACGCACACAGGGGCAGGGCACCCAAACCCACCACGATGAACAAGAGCCAGCCACTGATGCTGAGCGCGCCGCGAGCGTCGCCCGTGACCACAGGCGCCACGAAAATCAAACAGCACACCACCATCGCGCCCCGCAGCAGCAGGCTGGTGGCGGGCGCCAGATCCGGGGCGAGCCATGCGAGCTGCGTTTCCCCTCTGGCAACACTTCGAAAGAACAAGCCAACAAACCGCACCGTGAGCAAGAGCGCCAATCCGGCAATCGCCAGGGCCGCGATGACCGGCAGCGAGGCCGCCAACCGCCCTGCGAAGGACGCCAAGGGCAGCGTGAACGCACCAGTCAAGCGGGCGGTGTAGCCGCGCGTACTCTCAAACATGGACAGCGTGACGACGAGCCAGCCGTAGGCGACGAGAAGCTGTCCTATCCAGCCCAGCGCCCCGGCTCCCACCGTCAGAGCGTTGCGGAACGTGGATGGCGAAAGCAGCTCCAAAGAGTGGAGTCGCACGGGCGGGACGCGTTCTGGGTGTTCGGCGATCAGCGCGCGAACACGGCGGGCGAGTTCACCAATGCGCCGAATGAACGCCAGCGCCAACAGACTGAACAAGACGACCAGAGAAACGGAGAATACCGTCGACGCGAGCATCGTCCGCCGACGCTCGCGTTTCAGAGCCTCCTTGACCTTTGCATTTACGCGAGCCGCGTAGTCCGCAACGTTTGCATCTCCAGCTGCCTGGGCGTCCGCCGCGTCCAGCTCAACGACGGGTGTGCTTCCAACATAAAGCAGCACAAACTCGCCGCGACGTTCGGTGCGGACTTCCGCGTCAGTGTCATCCACGGCCGCCGCAAGTACTTCTGTCGCCTGCTGCGCGCGCTTCGCCGCACTCAGCTCTCCGCGGCTATGCTGCAGACTGAAGACCTCTGAGTCCTTGATGCGGACGGTTGCGGGTGCTTCTGCCGCCAGGCCAAGACCCGTGATCGACAGGAACGCAACGCAGAGCGCCCCGATTCGAGCAACGTCACGAACGAACATCGGCCCGGTCCGCACGCTGCGCCAGCGCCAAGATCCACCTTCGGGGCTGGCCGACTACGGATAACGGCGCGACCATGGCGGCATACTTCAGCACAGATCGTGCCAGCTGGATGCCGGCTAAGAGCTTCGACATTGCGCGCTTCCGGCTTGCCACCAGTGTGTCACTTCCACCCATTGGGTCGAAGTGACACAGCGGGGAGAGACGCCCCGTCAACGCTGGTCGGCTGTCGAGCGAGCAGGGCTTTTGGCCTGCGCCACGCAGTTCCGTCGCGCCGCGTTCCGTATACTGAGAGAGTTCGGCATGCCCTCCGAGCCAATCGCGACCAAGAACCTCGACGCCCTCTTCTCCCGCTTCGACGAGACCTGGTCTCCGCGCGTTGCTGGCGAGATCAACGACATGCATCTCAAGCTCGCCAAACTGGAGGGTGAGTTCATTTGGCATGCTCATCAGGACGAGGATGAGCTCTTCCTGGTGCATCGGGGCAGCCTCCGCATCGAACTCCGTGGTCGGGAGCCCGTAGTCTTGGGGCCCGGCGAGTTCGTGGTCATTCCGCGAGGTGTTGAGCACAAGCCCGTGGCCGAATCGCCTTGCGAGGTCCTCTTGCTCGAACCGCGAACAACCGTGAACACGGGCGAGGCCGGCGGCAAGCGCACGGTGAAGGAGCTCAAGCGCCTCTAGTTCCGATTGCCCCGCTGCCGACGGCGCTTGCGCCGATCAATACGGTGTGTTCGGTTCTCGACACACTCGCAGATGCTGGACGGGCACCCGTCTAGGTCGGAAATACGAAGTGGAAAAACTCGGCGCGGCTGCTGACGCCGCATTTGGCGTAGATGGAACTGAGATGCTGGCGGATGGTCTTGTCGCTGTTGTCGAGCGCTTGGGCGATCTCGTCATTGGAGAGGCCTTTGAGCACCAGACGCGACACGTCGCTTTCTTTTGGGGTGAGCCGTGCGCGGGCCAGGGCCAACTCCACGTAGTGGGCAAGTTCGTCGGTTTCATTCCAGATGCGAGAGAGCACGTTGACGAGCTGCTCCGTGCTGAAGGGCTTTTCGAGTAAGTAGGAAACTCGCAGCTCCAGGGCGCGTTTCAAGCGACGCTTGTCTGCAAAAGCGGTGATCACCACCACCGGCGCAGTCGTGCCCAGCTTGCGCAACTCGGGGATCAGTCGCAGCCCGCCATCGTCGTCCGCACCGAGCACCACGTCCGTGACGACGGCGTCGTAGAAAGGCTGGTGCTTTGCCTTTTCGAGCGCCGACGCCACGTCGGCGGCTTCGTCCACGTCGATGCCGCGTGCGGACAGCCCCGCTGCCAGTAGCGTGCGCGCACCGTCCTCGTCCTCGACAAGCAGCAGCTGACGCTTCATGGAGCGCCCTCCGTCGCTTGCGCACACAGGGGCAAACTCAGCACCACGCACGCTCCACGCGCTCGGTCCTCGAATACAACGTCGCCATCCTGAGCGCGCGCAAGCCCTCGAGCAATGGGCAATCCGAGCCCAAGTCCATGCTGCGGCGCTTTGGTCGTGTGCAGAGGTTGGAAGGCGTGGGCGCGCAGGGTTTCGGGAATGCCGGGCCCATCGTCGCAGACGCGTACAATCGCCCGATCGCCTTCGGATTCTAGGGCAACGTCGACGCAACCGCCGGCGCCGACCGCGTCCGTGGCATTGGAGATCAGGCTTTCCACAGACGTGCGGGTCATGATTTCGTCGCCCACCACCGTCAGGCTCGCGGGGCCGGAGACACGCACAGAGGCGCCATTGGCCCGCGCGATCACGTCGAACTGTGCTGCTCGCGAGCGCACCAGCTCGGCCAAGTCGTAGGGAGCGTGGCGACGATCGGGCTGATCCGCCAAGGAGCGCAGACGTCGAAAACGCTCGTTCATTCGTTCCACCGCGTGCCGCGCTTCGGCCAACAGCTTTTCTTGGGACGCCGGGGGGTCCGCCCGGGCCAGCTCGTCGAGGGCTAGTCCCAGAGTGTGGAGGGGATTGCGCAATTCGTGCAGCAAGGATGAGGCAAGTACCCAGACGGCCTGCTCGCGTTCGGTTCCCTTGATGCGCTCACGCAGTTGCTCGATGGCGCGCCGCTCGGCGCGCTGCTTTTCCGCCCGCGCCCGGCCGGTCGCGACTAGCGCGCCCCAGACGACGCCCAGGACCACGGGAATCGTCCAATCCAAGAGCAAGTGCCCGGGATGCTCGATGGGCCAAGCGCGATCGATCAAGCGTAGGATCGCCGCGTACGCTGCGCCGGCGCCCGCGCCGATCAGAATGGGTGTGAGTCCTCGCAATGCTCGCTCCGCGCCGGACGGCGCCGCTCGGATCTTGGTCCGAGCTACGCGCCAGCGCATCCTACGAATGTCGTAGCTTGTTTTCGCACGCGAAAATAGTGCGCGAAGTGCGCACCTGACAATGCGCATACCCCCGACCTTCGTCGGATGGCGCTAGCCGCACTCGGGACCGATGTTGCCAGGCGAAGATGTTGGACCGTCTATCGCCGCACCCGCGTCTCGTGCGCACCGTCTGCTCATGGCGTCGGCACGTGGTGATGTGCGCGCTGGTCGCTGCGGGCACGATGTACGCGCCGCCGTCGTGGTCCCAAGAGAAGCAGCAAGCGCCTTCCCATTCCGCGTCCGGGCACGACGAGTTGGCTTCGGCGGGCGGCCTGCGAGTCACGCTACAGTACGCGATCCAGCGCGCTGTGCGGCACGGGCCCGAGCTTGGCCCAGCGCAAGCTTCGCTGCGTGGGGTTACCGAAGCTCAGCGGCGAAGTCGCGCCCTGCTCACCACGCCGCCGCGCTTGGAGCTAGCCCTGGGCCCTCGCATTGGCAGCGAGCGCGGTCTCGACGCCAGCGCCGGGCTTTGGCAAGACTTTCCGCTTTCGGGGGTGGGGGCTGCCCGGCGGCGTGTCGCCAATGCCCGACGGCTCGCTGCCGATTTGGAGATCGAGGATGCAAAAACCAGCGCTGCACTCGCCTCGGGCTTGGCGTGGGTGGAAGCACGGTTGGCTCGGGAATTCGTGAAGCTCCATTCGCGCCGCCTGAGTGAAGCTGAGCGACTGGAACAGGTGACCGTCACGCGCCGGGATGCCGGGGATGCCACCGCGGGACAGGTTGCCTCGGCGCGGGCCATCGTTGGCGCTGCGCGTGCCGCGATTGTTGATGCTGAAGGCCAGCGCTTCGCGGCCGACGCCGCCCTGAGCTACGCTCTGGGCCTCGGACCCGAGCGGCGAATCGAAGCGGTGGGTTCCCTAGAGCGAGACGGTCCGACCGCCTCCGAAGCCAGCGCGCTTTCGGCTGTCCAAAGTCACCCGCGCCTGCGACGACTCACTGCGGACGCACGGACGCTCACCGAAGTATCTGAAATGACGCGCGCCGAAGGTGTGCCCGCACTTGCAGTTGGGCCCTCGGTGACTCGAGAAGCGACGGGGGACTGGATCGTGCTGGGTCGTTTGAGTGTGCCCTTGCCAGTCGTCAACTCCAATGCGTTCGAGGTCGCGGAGCAACGCCGGACGGCCCTGGTGGCGCGCGCCCAAGTCCGCCGTGAACGGGCGCGACTGCAAAGCCAAGCGCGCGTGCTCTTCCACGAGCTCGGTCATGCGCGCCGCGTTCGAGACGCGCTGAAGCGAGACGCCCTCGCTCCGGCGCAGGCCGCACTCAAAGAAGCCTTGCTCCGCTATCAAGCGGGAAAGACCGATCTCTCTGAGGTGTTAACTGCCCGTAGCGCTTTGCTCGAGGTCGAAGAGCGCCGGCTGATGGCGGCGGCGAACGCGCAGATCGCCGAACTACGTCTGCGCGCTGTCACCGGGAAGATCTTGCAAGGAGGATCCCAATGAGAATCGCCGCGAGTGCGCAGTTGCTGATCTCGGCCGCGCTTCTGGTCGGAGTGGCGTGTCAGAGCCGTGAGCAGGGCGCATCTCCGTCGCCGGAGCCGACGACGGACCTCGCCTCTGCTAGGCGCGTTCGTGTCGATCCTAAGCTGCTGCGCGATGGCCGAGTCAGCGTCGGAAGTGTCGAGCTTCGGGACCCGAGCGACGAACTGCGGGCCACGGGCGCAGTCGAACCCGACGTGGGCGGCGCAGCGGACGTCGGGGCGTTGGTGCTTTCCGTCGCGCGTGCCGTGCATGTGCGTGAAGGCGACCGGGTGCGTCTCGGGCAACTACTGGCGGAGCTGACGGCGCCAGATGCTGCGCGCGTTGCTGGAGAACTGAGCAAGGCGCGGTCCCGGCGGGTTCGCGCAGAACAGGCCCTCGCGCGGGAGCGTCGATTGATCTTGGGCCAGGCGACCAGCCGTCGCGAGCTCGAAGACGCCGAAGCGGATCTGAGCGGTATCGTGGCAGAGGAACGCGCCGCGCGACGCATGTTGGCGGCGTTTGGCGCCAACGGTGCCCGCATCAGCGTGCGGGCTCCCATCGCCGGAGTGGTCACGCACAGTGGCGTGATCCTGGGCGCCCAGGTTGAAGCGGGAGACAAGCTGTTCCGGATCGTTGACCCAGAGCAACTCATGGTGCGGGCCGAGGTGCTCGAGCGCGACGCGCACCGCGTGCATCCCGGGGATGCCGCCACGCTGCAGTTTCCCGGAGGCAAGACATGCGACGCAGAAGTGGCTGCGCGCGGCATGGAGGTGGAACCGGAGCGCCGTACGGTGTCCGTACGGCTGCTGCCCAACGCGTGCGCATTGCCCATCGCCGGGCAAACCCTGGACGTGCGGCTGCTGCCCAAACCCACGGGCAAACCGACTCACGTCGCGGTTCCGCGCGACGCTCTTGTCGAACTCGACGGTGTGCCCGTGGTGTTCACCGCCACGAGTTCGCCCGAAGAGTTCGAGCTGTTCCCGGTCGTGGTCGCTCGCCTGAGCGAGCACACCGCGTTCTTGAGCAAGGGGCCTGCGCCAGGTTCCGCTGTGGCAGTTCATGGCACGATTCTGCTCAAGGGCGAGTGGATGCGCGGCTCCTTGGAGTAGCCATGATCGCCAACACCGCGCGCGCCGTCATCAAGAACCCGATCCTCGCCGTGATCGGCGTCGTTGTATTGATCGCTCTCGGTATCCGTAGCTATGCACGCTTGCCCATCGACGCGGTGCCCGATGTCACCAACGTACAGGCTCAGGTGCTCACCAGTGCGCCGGGACTTTCCCCGTTAGAAGTCGAGCGCCTCGTCACGCAGCCCGTCGAGCTGTCCATGACGGGGATCCCGGGAGTGCGGACCGTACGTTCCGTTTCGCGTGCAGGGGTGAGTGCCGTGACCATCGTTTTCGAAGACGACGCGGATGTGGATCACGCTCGCCAGCTTGTCAGCCAACGCTTGCCCCAGGCGCGCGAAGCCATTCCCTTGGGGGCAGGTCGCCCCGAGCTCGGCCCCATGACGACCGGATTGGGGGAGGTCTACCACTTCACCTTGCGCTGGCCGGGGCACACCCCTGCCGAGATCCGCACGCTGTTGGATTGGGACATCGGCTACCGCTTGCGCACGGTCCCCGGAGTCGTGGAAGTCAATCCGTGGGGGGGCGACGAACGTCAAGTCGAAGTGCGGCTGCGGCAGAGCGATCTGATCACCACGGGCCTTTCGCCGCTCAGCGTGGAGAACACACTGTTGGCCGGTGGCCAGAACGCCAGCGCCGGTTCCATCGAACGCCGAGAAGAGGGCACGTTCCTGCGGTTGGACGGTGCATTCCGTACCGCGTCGGACGTCGCCGGGCTGGTCGTCCATGCCGAAAGCCCGCAGCCCGGCGGACCCGTCACGACCCCGGTATTGGTACGTGACGTCGCTGACGTCGTAGACGGCGCGGCGCCACGGTTCTCGGCCGCCACTGCCGACGGGAAAGGCGAAACCGTCTACGCAATGGTTCAGATGATCGCGGGCGGCAACGCGCACGACGTCGTGCAACGCGTCAAGCAGCGCATCGCGGAGATCGAGCCAAGTTTGCCCGAGGGCGTCGTGATCGAACCCTTCTACGATCGAGCGGCATTCGTGGACGACGTGCTGTCGACGGTCAAGAAGAGCCTGTTGGAGGGCGGCATCGTCGTTGCGTTGGTGTTGCTACTGATGCTGGGAGACCCGCGTGCGGGTCTGCTCGTTGCCAGCGTGATCCCCCTCAGCATGCTGGGTGCGTTCTTTCTCATGCACGCCTTCGGGGTGAGCGGGAACCTGCTCAGCTTGGGTGCCATCGACTTCGGCTTGGTCGTGGACGGTTCCGTCGTGGTCGTCGAGGGCGCGCTGGCGACCATGGCGGCTCGCAAGGTCTCTGGGCGTGCCGCCATGGGCATGGTGGCGGGAGAAGTGGGGCGACCGGTCACCATCGCGGTCCTGATCATCGCCATCGTCTACGTACCGGTGCTCTTACTCGAAGGCGTGGAAGGAAAGATGTTCCGGCCGATGGCGCTCACGGTGTTGTTTGCGATTGGCACCGCGCTCGTCCTCACGTTCACCTGGGTGCCCGCCATGGGCGGCTTGCTTCTCAAGCAAGCGCATGTTCGCGAGCCCTGGCTCGCTCGCAAACTGAGCGCGCTGTATCACCCCATCGCCGCGTGCACGGCGCCGCGCTGGAAGTTGGCGAGCGCTGGCCTGGTGCTATTGCTGGTGATGGGCGCGGGAGTGGCAGTGACCCGAGGTGCCGAGTTTGTCCCGCGGCTGGAAGAGGGCGATTTGGCGATTCAGATCACGCGACCGCCCAGCGTGTCGCTGGCCGAGGCCATTCGCGGCACGACCGCCGTCGAAGCGGCGCTGGCCGAGTTCCCAGAAGTCGAACGCGTCGTGTCGCGTACGGGCAGCCCGTCCGTTGCCACCGACGTGATGGGGATCGAGCAGAGCGATGTGATGGTCATGCTCAAGCCACGTTCCGAGTGGACGACCGCCAGCAACGCCGCTGGTTTTGCGGCCGCACTCGAACCCGCGCTGCTCCGAGCGCTGCCCGGCGCAGCCTTTGGATTCACTCAGCCCATCGAGATGCGCGTAGATGAGCTCATCGGTGGTGTGCGCTCCGATGTTGGGGTGAAGCTGTTTGGCGACGACCTAGACAAGCTGAAACTCCACGCCCAGCAGTTGAGCGCGGTGATCTCGAGGACTCCCGGAGCCGCCGACGTGCGGGTCGAACCCATCAGTGGTTTGCGCACGCTTTCGTTGCGACCTGATCCCATCAAGATGGGGCGCCTTGGCGTCCGCCCCGAAGCGATCCAGAGCTTCGTGGAGACCCTGCGCATGGGTCGGCCGGTGGGAAGACTGATCGAAGGTGAACGGCGTTTCGACATCGTGATGCGCGTCGCGGAGACTCCGGCCGCTGATCCGTACCCATTGAGCCGGCTTCGAGTCCCGCTCGGTGACGGGCGCTTCGTTCTTCTCGGAGAAGTGGTCGACATCCAGGAACAGAGTGGACCCGCGCAAGTGAGCCGAGAGCAGGCCCGGCGTCGCGTGCTGATCGAAGCGAATGTGCGGGGGCGGGACCTAGCCAGCTTCGTACAGGAGTTGCAGCAGCGGATCCGCGAGGTAAAGCTGCCGCCGGGCTACTACGTCGAGTACGGAGGAGAGTACGAGAACTTGGCGCGCGCGACCCAACGCCTACTGCTGATCGTGCCGGCGACCTTGCTCACGATCCTGGTCCTGCTCTACCTCGCGTTTGGGGCCATGCGGCCGGCGCTGCTCATCTTCGTGAACGTGCCTGCGGCCGCCAGCGGTGGCGTGTTTGCATTGGCACTGCGTGGCCTCGACCTTTCCATCAGCGCCGCAGTCGGCTTCCTGGCCCTGTTTGGCGTGGCTACATTGAACGGCGTCGTGCTGCTGGCGGCTGCTCGGCAGCGCCAGGTTTCGGGCCAGACAACCCTCGAAGCAAGCATCGGTGCGGCACGGGACCGTCTTCGCCCCGTCATGACCACGGCTCTGGTGGCTGCCCTGGGGTTCGTACCCATGGCGCTTGCCACTGGGACGGGCGCCGAAGTTCAGCGTCCGCTGGCGACGGTGGTCATCGGTGGACTGGTCACCGCAACCCTAGCAACCTTGTTGGGACTGCCCGCCCTCTACGCACGCTTCGGCGGGCGCGTCGCATCCGACGAGGCGTAAGTTCGCTCTGAGCGCCGCAGGACTTTCCCTGCGTCGCTCAGCCGCGTGACGAGTGACTCAGAACACCTCGTAGTAGCACTTGCCGTTCGTGCAGGGCACGTTGTTGCAGCAGTCCGAAGCCTGGGTGCAATTCTGACCGTACAAGGCGCATTGGGGTCCGCTGTCCGGGCCCGCATCCGGAATCACCGGCGGCGGACCGCAGGTGCCCTTGGTGGAGCCGGGGGGCGCGACGCAGGGCAGCCCGGAGCAACAATCCGCATCCGAGGTGCACGCGCCGTCCGTCGGCACGCAGTCGCTGCCACCGCAGATGAACGCCGACCCGCCATCAGCCGAATTGGGTAGGCACGGCAACCCGCAGCAATCCGCGCTACTCGCACAGGGCTGACCCGCCTTTGAGCCCGCTTTCTTGCAGTCCCCCGCCCCCGTGCAGCGAGGGATGCCAAGATTGTCCTGCTGGCAGACGCTCGGGTCTTGGTTCACGTTGCCCGCGCAGCAGTTGTTTTCGGCATTGCACGAGCCTGCAGCTAGTTTGCAGACCGCGCCAGACGGGCGACATGCATTGCCGTTGTCGCAACGCCCAACGGGTTCACCGGGGCTCTTGCTGCATTTGACGGAGCCGTTGCCGCCGGGCATGCCTGGCGAACCGCAGCAATCCGTGTCGTCCACGCAAACTTCGCCGGTTGGACGGCACCCGCTTGGCGGCTGACACACGAACACGCCCGTGGGGCCGTAGGGCGCGCAGGCGCGGCTGCAACAGGAGCCACCGCATGCGGGAATGCCAGCGTCGCTGCTCGCTTCCCCGGACGCACCCGCGCCGCAAACGATGCCAGCCACCATGCACCCCGTCGTCCCCGGGGCATTGGGCTCTGTGCACACGCCCACGGATGCGCCAGATTTCTTCGTGCAGATGCCGGCGCAGCAGTCAGTATCGTTCGCGCAGATGTCATCCGTCTGGGTGCAGAACGAGACCTTACCCGCACAGACGCCGTTGCTGCAGACCTGCGAGCAGCACTCACCATTGCCGCCGCAGGTGTTGCCGGCGGTCTTGCAGTTGGTGTTGAGCGGTTCGCAGCCGGAGCTGCCACAGCTTCCGCTGCAGCATTGGGCGTCGCTCGTGCAGGGCTGTTGGTCAGACGTGCAGAGAGTCGCGCCGCATTTGCCTCCGTCACACACGAGCGTGCAACACTCTGTGGGCCCGCTGCAGGAGTCCCCCGCGGCCTTGCAGCCACCGACTGGGTTCGTGCACGTGTTCAGGGT
Source organism: uncultured Myxococcales bacterium (assembly GCA_937872925.1). Lineage (GTDB taxonomy): Bacteria > Myxococcota_A > Polyangia > Polyangiales > Polyangiaceae > JACKEA01. Next base: position 35,953 of record CALMUT010000289.1, read on the forward strand.
GGAGTCGCAGTTGGCAGAGCAGCATTCCCCAGAATTGCTACAGCTCTGACCAGACAGTTTGCAGCTGCCCGCATCCCCGGCGGTTCCGCCGGTTCCGCCGGCTCCGCCTTGCCCCGCTCCGCCGCTGGAGGCGTCCGCACCTGCGGCACCACCGCTAGACGGATTGTCGGCAGAATCGTCGCCGCCGCACCCCGGGAATGTGGAGCCCAAGGTCACGAGCAAGCCACCGGCTAACAAAACGCGGAAGTAATGGCGCAGTTGTCCCATGTGACGTCAGTGGGCGGCGCCGCGCTCCTTTATGAAGCCTGGGCTAAATTTCTTCGATGGGGCGGGGTCGGCCGACCCCAAAGCCAAGGCACTCCGACAACGAATCCCGATTTGGCCGTTGCGCGCTAAGGACTGGCACTTTCAGGCGGGTGGCAAAGTTGCCCTCAAGGCGCTGCGCCGCAAATCAGGGCGTGCAGTTTTGCGCCGCAGCGCCAATGGTGTTGGTGCAACCGAGGTTCGGGCCGCCCTGGCTCGTCACGTCGACGACGGCGCCGCACTTGCCGGTTTTTTGCTGACAGCAACCGGGGAAGGACTCCGGCTGGCTGGTAATCGGATTCACGTACGAGAAATCCGGACACGACGCATTCAAGTTGCCCGGCACGTTCAAGGCGTAGCAACCGGTGGGCACGCTGAGCAACGCAGAGATCGTGGCGTCGACTTCGGCTCCGCAGCCGGGCTCTCCGGTGGGGCAGCAGCCCGCCATGGTGATGATGCCGGCAACCAAGAAACTCTGGCAACTGCCGGGCACGCAGGAGCCGCCGCCGCCCGTGCCACCGACCCCGCCCGTGCCACCGACCCCGCCGCCCGTGCCACCGACCCCGCCGCCTGTGCCACCGACTCCGGCAGTCGCGCCTGTGCCGGCACCGCCGCCCGTCGCACCCGCTCCGGCGGCATTGCCGAAGCCTCCGGTATTGCCGACGTTGCCAGTCCCGCCGAAGTTGCCGGCGCCCGCGGAGTTGCCGACGTTGCCTGTACCACCCACGTTGCCGGTTCCGCCGAAGTTACCCATGCCGCCATTGCCGCCCGTTGCCACTAGCTCGCACAGGCTCGTCGACGGATTGCACGTTTGCCCGACCGGGCACACTCCGCCGTCAGCGCAAGAGGCCGCACCACCGCCCGCGCCTCCGCTGCTGCATGCCGCCGCAGCAAGTAGCGCCAAACCCCGAAGCCCCTGAAGCAAGTTCCGCATGGCGGCTGGTTTACCGCGTACGCAGCGGGAGTCAACTCGACGCCATCGGCGCTCGAATGACGCTTGGACCACGCGCGCAAACCCGCCTAGCCTGCGGCCATGAGCCGTCGTTACCTCGCGCTCGCGCTCGCGCTTCGTTACCTCGCGCCCGCGCCCCCGCCTCGTTACCTCGCGGCCGCCCCCGCGCCTTTTTCTTTTATGCGTGAGACGAAGGTCACTCCGCCCCCGCCTTCGGCGAGTCCGTCTGCTGCCGCAGCCACACCCAAAGCGTCGAGTGCAGCTGCGGGAGTTCCGAGCGTTCTCGTCGCGCGCGCACTCGTTGCTGGCTACGGTGGTGTTGGCCCGGCAACGCCAGCTCCCCTGCCCAATCTCTGGGTCGTGCTGCTGATCGACGTGGAGGCGACCGCCCAGCTGCTGGGCGTGAAGCTGGCAGATCTCGAACTCCTGGACAAAGCGGGCAAAGTCGTCGCGCGGGGCAAACTGTCCGCAAAATCCTTGCGACGCGACGACAAGACCCTCCCCGACGAAGCCCGACGCAAAGGCGACTTCTCTCAGCTCGGCACCATGCCCTTCAACGGTGTGATCGTGCCGGGGCGGAGCGTTCGACTCCACGTCCGAGCGCCGCTCGATACGCGATCCGAAGCCCTCGGCACGCAGCCTGTGCGTTTCCGCATCCGCATCTTGGCGAAGAGCGACGCGGGCATCCGCGTCGAGGGCCCCCTGCAACCGCCGTGGCCAACGGGTTGATGTGAGCGGATCGGCGGCGTTCGGGTTGCCGGCGCCCAGCGCACGCTCGCTCCGCACGCGAGCGCTAGCGGTCGTTCATGCCCTTGCCGGCGAGGATTTTCGGGGCGCACTTTTCGATGCGCGCGGCGCGCGTCTTCGATTGCTTCGCGCCGGCGAAGTGCAGCACGTAGCCGCGCTGCCGCCCGGGGGTCAACGCGTGGAAGGCCTTGGCGAGCTTGCGGTTATTCTTCAAGATCTGAGTCAGCTCCGCGGGTAGCTCGAGTTCACGCTTCGCCTTGAAGTCGACTTCAAGCCCAGCCTTCTCAACTGCAATGGCCTGTTTCGCGTAGGCCTTCACGAGGGTCTTCTTGATCTCAGCCTCGCTCCGAAACTCCAGGCGCAGGGCAGACTGCGTGTTTTTGCCTTGGCTGCGCAACAAGCGATGGCTGTCCTCAAGCAGGGCGCCTTTGAAGAATAGGAGCGCGCAGTGCTCTTTGAAGGGCTGGACGATGGCTACGTTCTTTCCTTCGAAGGTGTAGCAGGGCTTTCCCCATTTGAGGTCTTCGTCCAGCCCGCACTCGCGGAGGATGGGCCTCAGTTTCTGGATTTCGCTCCGCCACCGCTTGGCCCGGCTGACGAAGGCATCGACGTCGGGATTCGGCACACTCATGGACACTCCTTGATCCGTTCGGGTCGTCGCCGCGTGAAGCGGTCCGCTAGGTTGCGTGTTTGTTCAGCCGCGCGGGCCCGACGCTACCGGGATCTGCATCAAACGTGCAACGGGCGTGGAGCTGCGGACGCTCGGGATAGTAGCGATCACCGCTCGGCCGAGGGGGATTGGAGACGCTGAATACGCCAGTTCCCACCAAGAGCGGGAGGGGGACCGAGGCCCAAGACGCCACTTGCGACGGTACGGTGCTCGGACTCGGATCCCGTGTGCCAGAGCGTGCCACGGGCGATCCGCGCGCTGGCGCGGGCGGACGCGCGAAGGTTTTCGCGCGAGCGTCTCGCGTAGTGCTTCACTTCCCGGGGCTTCTGAGGCATCGCAAGCCCGTGCGGAACAAGGCCTCCCCATCGCGACGCCGTGCACTGGCACCGGCCCTGGCCCTGGGGTTGGCGCTGGGCAGCCAGGCGCTGCTAGTGACCCCTGCGCGGGCGCAGACGGAAGGCAAGGCGCTGCCGGCCACGAGTCCAACGCCGGCTGCGCCGACGCCGGCCGCGGCCACACAGCCAGGCCAACCTGCGCCCCCGACAACGAGCGCAAAACCGACGAGCGGAGAGGCGTGCCTGTATTGCGATCCAAAGACGGGAGCGCCGCGCCCCAGGCGCGATCTGCACTGGCACGATCACTGGAACCGCGTGGGGCTGGCGGAAGCTGTGACCATCGGTGCAGCGACCGGGGCGTTCATCACGACCTTGTTCGTCACGCCCGAGGATGAGGCAGACTGGTCGGGTCCGATCCTTGTCGACTCGGGAGTGCGGGACTCGTTGCGCTTGCGCGAGCGCTCAGAGCGAGAAGCTGCAGCGACGGTCAGCGACGCGCTCATAGTCGGGTCCATCGTGCATCCCGTCATCGTCGACAATCTGATCGTGACTTGGCTCGGTCGCCAAAGCCCGGAAGTCGCCTGGCAGATGTTCGTGATCAACGCCCAGGCCTACGCATTGACCCTGAGCATCAACTCGGTCACCAAGCGCATCGCCGCACGTGGTCGACCCTACGCAGACGAGTGCATCGACGACCCCAACTATTCGGCCAAATGCGAGGACAACGATCGCTTCAAGTCATTCTACAGCGGTCACGCAGCGGTTACGGCGACAGGCGCTGGACTGCTCTGCGCCCACCACACCCAGCTCGAGCTCTACGGCAACCCCGCCCTGGACACGGCAACCTGCGTGCTTGGCGTGACGATGACTGCAGCCACTGGCGCCCTGCGGATCGCTTCGGACAATCACTGGACCAGCGACGTGCTGCTGGGTCACTTGATGGGCTACGCATCCGGGTACTTGATGCCGACGCTGCTCTATTATCAGGAGTTTCGCATCCGACCCGAGCCGCCCCACGACACGCCCAGGCCCCAGCTCGCGCTACGAACGGCAGTTGTCCCGGTAGTCTCCGACAGCTCGCTGCAACTCAAACTCATCGGCATGTTCTAGCGCCTGGGGCCGCTTGTTGACTATACTCGCCGCCATGACTCGACCCCACCTTTGGATATCTGCTTCAATTGCAATCATTGCCCTAACGGCGGCATGTGGCTCCGACGACGACAGCGGCGGTAGCGGCGGGTGGGGGGGGGCCCCGGGGGGGGGGGGGGGGCGGGGGGGGGCCCCCCGGGCCGGGGGGGGGGGGGGGGCAG
>CALMUT010000290.1 GCA_937872925.1 uncultured Myxococcales bacterium
TATCCGTCGGCGACAGGAGGGGCAGGGGTGGCTGGGGAGGGTGGGGTGGCTCGGATGGCTCGGGTGGCTCGGGTGGCTCAGGCGGCTCAGGAAGCTCAGGCGGCTTGGCCGGGACAGCTGGCTCGGGTGGGACAGCGGGTGGCAGCGGGACCGGCGGAGCGCCACCCGTTGTCCCGAAGGACACGTTCGTTTCGGTCAACGCCACCTGCCCGTTTGCGGGCACGACTGCATGGACCGGCACGGGCACTCTCGCCGCTCCGAACGACACCAACGACAAGTTCGTTCGCATTTGCGAGTTCGCCAATGCAGCTGGGGATAAAGCCCAATTCAAGCTGAATAGCGATGGCACGTGCATGGGGATTTTCCTCAAGGCCAGCCCTTTCACCGTGACACCCTTCGACCCGAAAGTTAACGGCCATTCCTGTGCGTACACGGCCGGGGGTCACCCCACGTTCACTGCAAATATTGACCAGTTCCAGATGTCGCGGACGGGCGGGACGTTCTTTTGCAGCAACGAGTTCGGCAGCAGTCAGGTGGGGCCGAACAGCTGCAGCATCTGACCCGCGCGCGGAAGCGCTCCCCAGGACCCCGTACGCCGCCAATCGGAAAACCATAGCTTGGTTGGGTTTGAAGGCTGCGTAGGTGGGAGCAATCCCGAAACTCTCGATTTTCCAGCCGAAGGTGGCGAATACCCATATTGGGTGGCATCGTGCCCAATATGGGTAGGCAGCGTGGCATGCCGGAAAGCGCCGCACACAGCGGACTCGCGGATGCAACCTCCGCGCATTGCATGTACGCGGCGGGCGCAGCGCCGTGTGACAAGTAGCGAGTTCAATCTATTTGCACTGGAGTCCGCCGACACCGCTGTCCGAACATTAGACGGGCACGCGGACCTCCGTCCGCCCGCGCGCAGGCAGCTGGGCGCGGCGCAGCCGCGACCCGTGGGGGCAACGGGGGCAACACCATGGGCGGCATGGACTTCTGAGTTCCATGTTGTTCATGTGCTTCGCGTCCTGGTGACGCGAGAAGCTCGTGAATGTGGAAGCGCGGTGCTCCTTTTCGAAGGGGTGCCGCGTTTTTGCTTTTCTTGGGTCGCGGCGGGGTACGGCGGTGGGCCGCTAAATCTCGAAGGGGGCCGTGGAGTGCGGCGTGATCGGGGGAAGCCCACGCCCACGCCCACGCCTACGGGGACGCATACGCGAGAACGGGAACGCCTACGCAAGAACGGGAACGCCTACGCAAGAACGGGGACGCAAGAGCGGGGACGCAGGAACGGGCAACGTTGAGCCGTCTTCCGTTCCCGTCTTCCGTCTTGCGTCACCGTCCACGTTCTTGCGTAGGCGTCGACGTCGACTTCTGCGTGCCCGTAGGCGTAGGCGCGGGCGTCGACTTATGCGTGGGCGTGGGCGTGGACCCAGTGGACCACGCGCGCGATGGCGCGATGGCGCGATGGGTAGAGTGCCGGGCACGGAGTTTGCTGGATGAGTGATGAAGTTCCGCAATTCCGGCTGGCGTCGCGACAGGGGCGCCAGAAATGGCACAGCTTGCGCCAACCGCACTTGCGAATTCGCCGCGGAGGGACTTTTTCATGCTGCACCGCATCGCCACAAAAAGAAGTGCTTTTCTGGCGCTGGCCTGCGCATTTTTTGCTTGCGACTCTGCGGACGACGGCGCTAGCGGCGCGGGGACGAGAAGTATTTTCGAATCCGATGCGCCCGATCATGTTCAGGGGCCGGGGGGCTGGAGTTCCGGCATTGCCGGCACCCACGGAGACGCTGGCGCGCCCAGCGGCGGGGCTGGCGCGGTAACTTGTGGGGGCGGTGGGGGGGGGGGGCCCGGGGGGCCAGGAGGGGGCGCCCGGGGGGCCCACGACGACCAAACCGCGGGGTGTCAAGGTCGGTGACGCCGGGTTGACTCAGATCGACAACGAGCGGCTGTACACGCTGTCGCGCTATTCGGGGCTGAGCGTCCTGGACGTCACCAAGGCGGATGTGAAAAACCTTGGGCACTTTTCTCTCGTGGGTGCGCCGTTCGAGCTGTACGTGAACAAAGGCATGGCTTACGCCATCTACTCTGCCTTCCCGGCAAGTCTGAGCGCTGTTCCTCCCGATCAGAAGAGCGGGGGCGTGGTGGTGATCGATGCAAAGACACCCAGCGCCATCAAGGTGACGTCCGTATTCGAAGTCGACGGCGAGGTGACAGACGCACGCCGCGTGGGTGATCGCTTTTATCTGGTCAGCCACCGTGAGAGCAATTGCCCCGAGTGCAGCGAGTCCACGGCGGTGCTGTCGTTGGATGCCTCCGACCCTACGAAGGTCGTGAAGACAGACGAACTCGTGTTTACGGCGCCCAAGCCGTGGATGAAGGTGGGAAGGCGCAGCGTCTACGCAAGTGGCACGCGCATGTTCATTGCGGGCCCGGATTGGAACGACCAAAAAAACGCCAGCATCCAGCTCGTGGACCTGTCCGATCCCACGGGCAAGCTTGCTGCCGGCGCGAAGTTCGCGGTGCCAGGACAGATCAGTGACCGCTGGCAGCTTCACGAACGCAACGACGTGCTTCGGGTGATCAGTCAGCGCCGGAAGCAAGACGACTCCCCACGCCTGCTGACGTTCAAGATCCAATCAGCGCAGTCTGTGCCGGCGCTGGCGGAGGTCCCCATGGTGTTGCCCGACCCGAAGCTCTTGAGGACGGCGCGCTTCGATGCGGACCGGGCCTATGTGGTCACGACCAAGGATGACGATCCGATCTTGGTGGCGGACTTCTCCGATCCGAGTGCGCCGAAACAGATCGGCGAATTGAAGATCCCGGGACGGACATACCGACTGGAGCCGCGCGGGGACCGAGCCTTTGCACTGACCTTCGATCCGAACAACGCCGAGGGATCCCTCCAGATTTCCCTCTTGGACGTCGCAGACATGGGCGCGCCAAAGCTGCTGAATCGCGTTGCGTTTGGTGCTCCCGGGGCGCTCTTCCCGGAAGACGAAGAGCGCATCCAGGCCGCGCTTTCCATTGATGCTGCACTCGGACGCATCGCGATCCCATATCGGGGGGCCTACGACTGCAGCGGATGGAAGAGCGGCGTGCAGCTCTTCAGCTTCGATCAAGACAGCCTCAAAAAGGCAGGGAGTGTGCCGGCGAAAGGTCCCGCCCTCCAAAGCTTCTTGCAGCCCACGCGGATGCTCACGGTTTCCGAATCAACTGCCCAAATCGTCGACATCGGGAACGTCGATGCACCGGTCGGCGGCGCTGAAGCACGGCTTGCCACGGTCATTGGGAAAACGATTGTCGTCGGCGAGCGCGTTGCGCGATTGGGCGCAAACTGGTGGACACTGGAGCCACAGCTTCACATCACGACGCTCGCCCAAGCAACGTCGCTGGACCCATCTGAGACGCTGCCTTTTTCCAAAATATTCCCGTCTGCACAATGTGATCAATACAGTCATCTGGACGCCGTGGCTCAACGCCACGAGTTCTATTCGGATGGCACTCTGCTGTTCGTGGTGCGGCAAGGGCCGACCACTGAAATCGCGGCGATCGATGTTTCCGGCGCAAGCGCCGTCGTCAAGAGCGTTGCGGTGTTGCCGCCGGCCGCCGATGGGGAGGGCTACTTCGGCCGCGGGTCCAGTCAAGAGGTGATCGACCCGGGCAAGCCTTGGGTAGCCATCGGGAGAAAGCTGGCGTTCCTCAAGTCGCAGATTGGCAGTCCGTCGGTGACCTGGCTGAGTGCTTCCCTTGAAGTCGTGGACTTTTCCACGCCGACCCAACCCAAGACCATGAGCGTGATGCTCCCCACTGGGCAAGGCTTCACTGGGCTTCACGCGGAGGGCTCGCGGGTATGGCTCGGCCGCTGGGAGCCCTCGCCCACCGATCCGGACAAAGTGCGCTTCTACGTAGAGCGAGTTGAGTTGGGGACCGCGCAGCCGCAGCTTCAAGCGCCCATCAACGTTCCAGGGTCCTTGCTCAGCGTGGGTCTCCAGGGGAACACGCTGCTTACCCTCGGCTATCAGCATGTGGTTGAACCGATCCCATACGACGCTTGTGTGGAGGAATGGGGCAAGGATGCGGCGCAAAGCGCGCCTATCCCGCCCGAAGTTGCCGGCGCACCAGGGGCGGACGCCGTGGGCTGCGCGTTCACACAGCGAACGATCAACCGAGTTAGCTTGGGAAAGAACGGCGCGACGCTGAGCGCAGAGAAAGTGCTGTCGAAGTGGGAACATGTCGGCGCGGCGCATTTGGGTGCGGATCGTCTGTTTGCCAGTACGTGGTGCCGACACTGCGGCCCAGATGGCACTCAGGGATATGGCATATTGGTGATCGCGGGACGCGAGAACGGCAACATGACCGTTGCGAAAGCACCGCGCGATGGCAATCTGTCTCCGATGCTTGCAGAGAGCACGCGACTGGTTGTTGAAGACAGTTGGCGACCCGCGTTGGCAGTGTTGGATGCGAAGGATCCCGAGTCGCCGTCACTTGGCCCGCGCATTGGCTTGCCCAGTCCGGCACGCCAACTCACGCAAACGAGCACGGGCGCGCTGTGCGCGCATTCCGAGCATGGCGCTAGCTGGGTCCAACTGGCTGGCGTAGCAGCGGGAAAATAGATGCGGCCGCGGCGGCACTGCCGCTGTACTCCACGCGGGGTCGCGGAGTGGCGCCGGCGCCCCGCTGCCAGCCGTGGGTCACAGGTGGCGCGCAGAGCGGGAGTGCACCCCGCGCGTGTGCTACTTTTGATGTATGCATCGCGACGCCCTGGGCTACCTGCTGGTAGGACTTTTGCTGGGCGCGTGCGGGCTGGATACCGAGGGCGGTGGTACTGCGATCGGCGGAGGACTTGCGGCGGGGAGTGCGGGGACGGCGGTTGGAGGTGCGGCGGGCAACGCGATCGGTGGCGCGGGCGCCGTGGCTGGTGGCGCGGCGGGAGACAGCGGGGCACCCGCGGGCGGTGCGGCGGGGAGCGGCGGAGCGCCTTCGGGCGGTGCGGCTGGCGCGGCAGGCGTGGCTGGAGGCGGGGGCGTCCCTCCGGATGCGTGCGGTGGCGCGTGTACCGATGCCAACGCGAGCTGCAATCAAGGAAGCTGTGTGTGCAATCCCGGATATCGCAACGTCGACAGCGACAACGATCCCAAAACCGCGACGTGCGCGGGGGCCCTGGTCCAATCGCTGACGGTCCAGGTGGGGGTCGACACGACGAAGCTTGGACAGCTGACGATCAAATTGTGGGGGCCGACTGCGGGCAACGTGATCACGCTGATGAGTCGGCCCGGATTGGTGGAGTCCGGAGATGACGGCAGTGGCGGCGACGGCGACAATACGGATCTCAGCAAGGATTACCCCATCACGTTCAGCGACTCGGCCACGCCGTCGGCCGAGTCCATGGGCTCTCAGTTGTTCGCGGATGGCGCAGTTGCCTGCAAAGACGATGGCGTATGCGCGTACAGGCCGGCGTCCGGCAGTGTGGGCGGCCCGGCGACACTGGCGACGGCCTTCGCCTCCAAGAATGCGGTCGGGAGCTGGACCCTGTGTGTAGGCGACAGTGTCTTCGACCGCGTTGCGACGATTCAAAATTGGAAGATCGAATTTCAGCTCAATGGCGGTCCGCTGACAGTGAACGCGACGGCGCTCGGTATTGTCGTGGCGGACGATGGCTACAACGGCAGCCAAGGCAGCATGGCGTGCCATGCGCTGACGGTGAGCGGCTGACGGCGACTCCTCCCCCCAACCGTTGTGATGCCGTCTTTCTTGTAGCGTGAGTACCAGGTTGGATGGCGCGCCAGCGCGCAGCGATTTCGCGGAGGCGCTTCCTCCCCTTTCGCCTATTCCAACGCACACGGCTCGGGGTCGTCCACCGTGTAACCAGACTTGCGAAAACCGTTCACGATAGCGGGCTCATCGACGACGAACTGTACGCCCAGGCGGTAGGGTGGCGGATACGGTTGCGGCAGTGGATCAGTTGGAGTTGTGCGCACGATTCTGATTTTCTCCCCACACAGTCCCGCCGCAATCAAGTCGCGGCGTATGT
>CALMUT010000291.1 GCA_937872925.1 uncultured Myxococcales bacterium
TCCTCGCTGCGGCCGAAGTTGCCGAGCAAATGCGAGGAAGTGGCTAATGCGCAGGCTTCCCCCGCCGTTCCCCCTCGCTCGCGGGGCCCGGCCCGCTCGCTTCTGCTCGGGAAGCTGGCTGCTAAAGGGCTGACGCGTCGCTGAGGCTCCGGTGCGCTCAGGCACTGCCGGTCTTGATCGCTTTTCTCAGTCGTTTGCCATCAGCAAACATGTCCACATTCGTGAACACATAATGTGCGGTCTGATCTGGGCGCGTGTTGGCCAAAGACGCCAATTCCTCGATGGCCGGGTCTTCGTAGCGGGACTTGTGTCCGGCGGGGCCGGGCATCCGATAATAGGCAACGTCCCGCTTGGAAAGGCCCTGGGTCAGGGGATCCCGCGACGCCAGGCTGTCGGTCTCTTCCGCGATGCCATCGGCGTCGTCCGGGTCCCATGCGGGTCCGGGCTCGAATACGATGCGTTTGAACTGTGGGCGCACCATGGTCAGGAAGTCCTTCACGGCCGCGCGGTTGGCCCGGTTGGATGGGAAGTCCGTGGGGGCCACGAAGACGGCGGTTGTCGCCGCCAGTACGTCCCCGACCTTGTGCAGGGTCTCAAGAGCCGTCTCAATCACCTTGCCGGCGCGGAAACCCTCTTGGCCGATCTCCCGCGGTGCGAGCATCGCGAACTCGAAACCTTTCGGTGCTTCGCGTTTCCAGCGGCGCAGCGTGCCGGGGCCAGGGACCGCGATGTGCGTCTCTGCCACCTCGACAAAGAGGTACTCCTTAAAGTAGCGCGTCGCAGGAACGGCAAATCCGGTGCACCCAACGGTTATCATCGGCGCCGCGAAGGTATCACAGGCGCCGCCAAACGCCACGTGTCGCTTCGCCGTGTTGGAATCCCTTCAGGGCATGGCCTGTCCGAGGCGTGGGCTGGTCCAGGGCCCGCGGCGCCCGAGCCGGCCAACTTCGTTCGCCCGGCGTGGAAATCCCTTCAGGGCATGGCCTCACCCCGAGGCGTGGGCCCGGCCCGCCCCGCCGGAGCCGCCGAAGTTGCGGGCATGGCGCGTTCCGACGGGGGCTGCCCCAGGGCCGTGAAAACCGAGCCGGCCCCGGCCAACTTCGTTCGCCCGCCGGGTGGAATCCGTTCAGGGCATGGCCTCATCCCGAGGCGTGGGCTGGCCCAGGGCCCGTCGCGCCAGGGCCCGGCCGAGTTCCCGCGCCGCCGCTCGCGAAGCCTCCCGGAAGCCCACAGCGTCACCCAACAGCGTCCCGGCTCCGTAGGATTCGACGCGACGGACGTCGCCACTGTCCCACAGCGGCGGACCCCCGGGCCGGGTCTCGACCCAGCCGCGCGCGACCACACCGACGGCCGAGCCTCGGGCCAGGGGTAAGCGGCCACCCGGGGCCGCTGGGGCATCGACGGCGGCGATCCCCGTCGCTGCTTCGTCTAGTCTCACGATCCGGATCACGAGCCGGGGGTACGCCGCCGTGCGCAGCGCGCCCTCCCCCGCGAGTTCCTCCCGAGCCGATGTCACCGCCGCCACGTTGAGCTCCTGACCCGGTGCTCTCCCGGGCGCCGCTGCCACGGACAGGCCAGGGCCGCCCCTGCCCCCACCGCCGTGCACCGCTTCGTAGCCACATGCGGCCTGGGTCAGCAGGATCGCCGCTCCAACATGTTTCACATGAAACATCAAGTTTATGCTCTAACTACCTGAAATCAGTATATAAACGCCGGTTCAGCTCTGCTGAGATGTTCAGGTGGGTCTTCAGGCCACAATCAGATTCAGGATCCGGCCTGGCACGTAGACGACCTTGCGTAGCGTCTTGCCATCCGTGAACTTCGCAACGTTCTCGTCCGCCAGGGCGGCCCGGGTCACCTCCTCCTCCGACGCTTCTTTCGCGGCTTTTAGCTTGCCACGGACCTTGCCGTTGACCTGAACCGGCAAGTCGACGACGTCGTCCACGCACAGCGCAGGGTCGAAACTGGGCCAGGGTGCGTCGATGACGCTCGGCGGGTGACCCAGACGTTCCCAGAGCTCCTCGCCCAGGTGCGGCGCAAAGGGCGCGACGCATAAAACAAGCTTTTCTATAGCAATTCTGGACACTTGGTCGCAGGAGTTCAAGTGATTGCTCAGAATCATCATCGCGCTGATCGCGGTGTTGAAGCGCAGCGCTTCGATGTCGTCCCCGACCTTCTTGACCGTTCGGTGGACGATGCGCCGGGTCTCCAAGTCCCCTTCCCCGTCGGCCAGTTCGCGCTGGGTCAATGCATCGACGCGATCCAGGAAACGCCGCACACCCTGGATGCCGCTCGTCTGCCAAGGCTTCACCTGCTCGAGGGGCCCCATGAACATTTCGTAGACCCGCAGACTGTCCGCCCCGAAGTCCTTTACCACATCGTCGGGGTTGACCACGTTGCCCCGGCTCTTGCTCATCTTCTCGGCCAGAGGTGCCAGCCGAACGCCGTACTTCGGGTGCACGGGACGGCCATCCTTCACCGCGATCTCGCCTTCGGGCAGAAATAGCTCTTGGGCGCGCTCGCCGCTGGGCAACACGTAGCCGCCGTCAGGGTGCGCCTCGAGGTCCGTGCGGGTGCCGTCCAGGGCGCGAACGACCTGCCCAGCGTCGTCCAGCACACCGAAGCAGCGATAGCCCATGCCGAGCACCAGGCCTTGATGCACTAGCTTCGAGAAGGGCTCGGGGTGTTTCACCACTCCCACGTCGAACAGCACCTTGTGCCAGAAGCGCGCGTACAGCAGGTGCAGCACCGCGTGCTCGCTGCCGCCCATATATAAGTCCACGGGCATCCAGGCGTCGTAGGCCGCTTCGGAGAAGATTTCCTTGTCGTTCCGCGGGTCCAGGTAACGCAAATAGTACCAACAGCTGCCGGCCCACTGGGGCATCGTGTTGGTCTCGCGCGCGTACCAAGCGCCGTCTTTCTGGAAGAAACGCCAGTCGAGCGCCCGCGCCAGCGGACCGTGGGGATCGTCTCCGGGTTTGTAGTCGTCGAGCTCCGGAAGGAGCAGCGGCAGCTCGGATTCTTCGACAGCAATCGGCTTCGAGTAGTCGATGTTGAACGCCGCGCCTGCGCGCGGATCGCCGTCGGTTGCAACGGGGAAATAGATCGGGATCGGCTCGCCCCAATAGCGCTGCCGCGAAAACACCCAATCCCGCAGCTTGTAGTTGACCTTGCGTCGTCCGATCTTCTGCTCTTCCAGAAAGTCGATGATGTTGCCCTTCATCTCCGCGGTCGGCTGCCCGTCGAACTGGCCCGAGCGCACGGCGGTGCCGTCCTCGACGAAGGCTGCGTCCAGGGACTCATGCAGCTTGCCGTCCGCGCTCACGACCTCGACGATCTCGAGGTCAAAGCGCTTGGCAAACTCGAAGTCGCGCTCGTCGTGGGCGGGCACCGCCATGATCGCGCCGGTGCCGTAGGCGCCCAGCACGTAGTCTGCGGTGTACACCGGGATGCGTTTCTGATTCAGGGGATTGATCGCGTAAGCGCCTGTAAATACTCCGGTTTTTTCCTTATTCAGAGCGGTGCGCTCCATGTCGCTCTTGCGCGCAGCGGCGGCCGAGTAGGCGGTGACCTCGGCCTTGTGCTCCGCGGAGGCGATCTCCACGGTCAGCGGGTGGTCCGGTGCGATCACCATGTACGTCGCGCCGAACAGCGTGTCGGGGCGCGTCGTGTACACGGTCAGATGATCGCCGCGACCGTCTAGAGGGAAGTCCACCTCCGCACCCTCGCTCCGACCGATCCAGTCGCGCTGTTTCTGTTTTGTCTCAGGCCAATCGACGCCATCGAGCTCAGTGGCCAGACGGTCTGCGTAGGCAGTGATGCGCAGCTGCCACTGGCGCAGCGGCTGTCGGACGACGGGGTGGTTGCCGCGTTCGCTCAGGCCATCGACGACCTCTTCATTCGCCAACACCGTACCCAGCGCCGGGCACCAGTTCACCGGGATTTCAGCTTGAAATGCCAGGCCCTTGTGGAACAGCTTCAGGAAGATCCACTGGGTCCATTTGAAGTACCCGGGGTCCGTGGTGTCCACTTCCCGCGACCAATCGTAGAAGAATCCGAGGGACTTCAGCTGCGCGCGAAAGACGTTGATGTTCTCCGCCGTCGTGGCCTTTGGGTGGGTTCCGGTGTTGATGGCGTGCTGCTCGGCTGGCAGCCCAAAGGCGTCCCATCCCATCGGGTGCAGCACGTCGTAGCCGTTCATGCGCTTGAAGCGCGCGAGGATGTCCGTCGCCGTGTAGCCCTCGGGGTGACCGACATGCAGTCCCGATCCCGATGGATAGGGAAACATGTCGAGCGCATAGAACTTCGGACGCCCTGGCCGACGCTCGACCCGAAAGGTCTCGTGTTCGTCCCAGTGCTTCTGCCAACGGGGTTCAACGGGCCGATGGTCGTAGGCCATGGGGTCGCGGTATAGCAGACGCGGCGGGCGCTTCGTGCGCGGAGGACGGGGGCGCCGGCGGGCCATGCGCACCGCCATGAGCCCGGGCGCGGGGTGGTCAGCGCCGGCGGGAGAGCTGGTCCGGACCGTCCTGTGCGCCCGGCTCCAGCCCTGCCGCCGGGGCGACGGACACTCAGTCCCGCACGATCACGGAACCGCCGCTTTTCTTGATTTTGCCTTGGATCTCGCTGGACTTGACGTAAACGGTCGCGCCCCCGGCGAGGTCGAGGGCGGCCGCCTTGCCCGTGATGCTGCTCCGCAGCAACGTGACCGTACCGCCACCGCGGACCCGCAGCCCCGTCTGGCCGGCGTGGATCTCGCTATCGCTCAGGACCAGGGTGCATCCCCCCTGCACATCGATGGCCGTGCCTTCCGTGGCGATCCTGACCCCGCTCAGCTTCTGCACCTGGCCGCGATCGCAGCGAATGGGCGCGTGCGGCGCACGCTTGGGGTGCGGCTTTGACGGCTTGGCAGCCGGCGGCTCTTGGGGCGTGGGAGGCGGCTTCTTGCCCGCGTAGTGGTTGCCACCCTGGTCATCGAGGTCTCCGTTCCCGTGGCGCCGCATGGGACCTTCGACGCGGGTGTTCTTCAGATGAACGTCCGAGTTTCCGTGGATATCGAGGGCAACCCCGGAGCTCCGGAGCAACGTATTCTCGATGCGCACGTTGGCGTTGCCGTGGGCGTCGACTGCCGTGCCACTGCCTTCGATGTGACTGTTGCGGATCAGGACGTCGCAGTCGCCGTGGGCGTTGACGGCGACCTTCCCGACGATCTTCACGCCGTCGAGCACGAGACGCTGGTCCCCGTGACAGTTGACCGGTGCGTGGGTTTTGAGATTTCCCGTCGCGATGGCGTCGGCGCTGAACGTCACTGCACCGAGGCACAGCGCGGCAAGAAGACTGAAAGTGCGAGTCATGGGAAGCATCCTTTGGTTGTGGGTGGTGCGGCGCAGCTTTCACTTCCCGTGCCACTCATAACCGCTGGATATTGCTAGCTTATTTAATGCAGACCGGCTGGCCATGGCCTGCAGCGCGGCAGGCCCCGCCCCGCCACCTAGAACGCGCCGGGGCCGTCGATAGGCCTCGTGACGCGGCCCGCGCGTGTGCCACATTGCGCGGCAATGCCTTCCGAGAATGTACGCGGCGAAGACCAACCCCTTGCGGACGACGTGCGGTTTTTGGGTGCCAGCCTTGGCCGAGCGATCCAGCGGTTCGCGGGTCAGCCCGCTTTCGATGCGGTCGAAGCCTTGCGCCTCGCCTCGCGGCAACGACGACATGCGGGCGGCGGCGGCGACGAGCTGAGCCGGCTGCTGGGGCAGGTCCAAGCGCTGCCCATCCCGGTCGCAGAAAACGTAGCGCGAGGGTTCACGCTGTTCTTCGTGCTGATCAACACCGCGGAGCAAGTGCATCGCGTTCGGCGTCGTGCTGCCCTGCACAGTTCCGAAGCGCAGCACGCCTCGACACGTTGGTTAGTGGAAGAGCTACAGCGTCGAGGAAAATCCGCCGGCGAGGCCCGAGACACCCTGTGCAGCATCGACGTTCGCCCCGTGCTCACCGCCCATCCCACCGAAGCCACGAGACGCACGGTGCTGCTGCTTCAGAGCCGCGTCGCCGACGCCCTCTTGGCCCGCGACCGCGCGAGCTCCAACGAAGACCGCCGCCGAGCCGAGACCGCCCTGGACTGCGAAATTGAACTGCTTTGGCTCACCAGCGAGGTGCGCACGGATCGGGTCAGCGTGCTGGACGAAGTCAGCAACGTGGTCTGGTATTTGACCGACCGCCTGACCGAGGCCACCAGTCGCGTCGCTGCGTCCTTGGAAGACGCTTTTCTCTCCAGCTACGCGGAGCCCCTGGCGCGTCCTCTGGCCATGCAAGTGGGCAGCTGGGTTGGTGGGGATCGAGACGGCAACCCCTTCGTCACGCCGGAGATCACCCTGTCCGCCGCACGCCGCGGCGCACGCGCCGTGCTGATCGGCTACGAAGCTGACGTCGACGCACTGATCGAACGCCTCAGCCTCTCCGCTCGTGTGGCCCCTGCCCCAGCGGAGCTCCGCAGCGCGATCGCCCGCTACCGGGAGCTGCTCCCTCGGGTCTTCGAACGCAACGGACGGCGCGACGCAGACGAACCGCTGCGCCTCTTCGCGAGTTTCGTCAAAGGCCGCCTGCGACAGAGCCGGCTCGTCCTAGAGGCACTCGACTCCGGCAGTCCCATCGCGGACGCTCAGCAGTACCAAAACGCAGATGAGTTCATTGCGGATCTGCGGCTCATTGCCCGCGTGCTGCAAGAAGCAGGCGCCCAGCGGGCGCTCTCCGCGCTACTGATGCCAGTGCTGGGTCGCGTCGAGCGTCTGGGTTTTCACGGCTTTCGCCTGGATATCCGGGAAGATAGCCAAGTGCATGAAAGGGCGTTGAAGCAAATCACCGGCGTCGTTGGGCTACCGCATTTGAACCTCGACGCACTCGCGGCAGAGCTGCTCAGCCGCAGGCCGCTGCTCTCCCAGCACACCCCCCTGGCCGAGGAAACCCGCAACGTCGTGGCTGTCTTCGAGTGTATCCGCCAAGTGCAGGACGAAGTCGGGCGCGAAGCGGCGGAAACTTTCGTGCTGAGCATGACTCAGCGCCCAGACGATGTGCTGCGCGCCTTGCTGCTCGCGCGTGAAGCTGGTCTCGTCGACCTGGCCCAGGATCCGGCACACAGTCGCCTGGACGTTGTGCCGCTCTTCGAGACCGGCGCTGATCTGGAGAACGCCGCGGACACCATGACCGCGCTCTTTTCCAACCAGGCCTATCGCCGGCAGCTTGACGCGCGCGGCAAGCGGCAGGAAGTCATGCTGGGCTACTCGGACTCGGCCAAGGACGTGGGCGTGCTGCCTGCGGCGTGGCTTCTGTACCGCGCGCAAGAGGCCCTCACCCGCGTGGCCAGCGAGCACGGCGTCTCGCTGTCGCTGTTCCATGGGCGCGGCGGCACGGTGGGCCGCGGCGGGGGTTCCCCGGTATTTCGTGCCTTCGGCGCGCTTCCCCCGGGCAGTCTGGGCCATGGCGTGAAGGTCACCGAGCAGGGGGAAGTCATCAGTCAGAAGTTCGGCATCACGTCCATCGCGGAACGGAGCCTGGAGGTGATGTTCTGCGCGGCGGTGCTCGCTAAACACGACGCCGCCGCCAGCGTCCCTGCGCAGGATCTTGCGAACTTTCGCAGCACGATGGACGAGCTTGCGGCCCACGCCTTGCCGGCGTTCCGCAGCGTGGTTCACGAAGACGGCGCCCTGTACGAATTGCTGACCACGGCCACGCCTCTCAAGGAGCTCGCCAACGTGCACTTCGGCTCGCGACCTGCCTACCGTGACCGTGGGGCCGGAAGCATGAAGAACATCCGAGCCATTCCCTGGGTATTTGGCTGGACGCAAAGTCGAATTCTATTGCCCGGCTGGTTCGGTGCCGGCACCGCCCTCAGCCGCGTGCTTGAAAAGGACGGCGGCCTCGCGCGGCTCCAAGACATGACGGCGCGTTGGCCCTTCTTCGATGACCTGCTTTCGAAAATGGAAATGGTCTGCGCAAAAGCAGACTTCGAGATCGCGGAACTCTACGTGCGTGAACTGGGGGGCTCCACCGCGCTCCTTGCCACCCTGCGCCAAGAATACGACCGGACCGTGCAGGGGATCCTGTCGATCCGCGGACGCAGGGTGATGCTCTCCGACCAGCGCTACCTGCAAACAGCGCTCTATCTCCGCAACCCCTACGTCGATTCGCTCCATCTGCTGCAAATCGCCCTGCTCCAAAAAAAGCGCGCAGCCACCCCAAACGACCCCAACCTCGCCGCCATCGGCCGCGCCCTCGGTTCAACCCTCAACGGCATCGCCCAAGGCATGCGCAACACCGGCTGAAGCACCCGCATCTCGCTCTCGCTCTCGCGCCCGCGCCCGCGCCCGCCCCCGCCCCCGCTCCCGCTCTCGCTCCCGCCCCCACTCCCGCGCTCGCGCCCGCGCTCACGCCCGCCCCCTCCCC
>CALMUT010000292.1 GCA_937872925.1 uncultured Myxococcales bacterium
GCGGCGCAGCAGCCGGCGCGGGCGGCGCAGGCGGCGCAGGCGGTGCCACCGGAAAACCCTACGGCCACGTACAGCCCAGCGACGTAGGCGTTTCCCTTGGCTCCGGTGTCACCGGCGCAGAGCCGACGAGCGTCTACTCCGGACCAATGACCGTCACCAGCCCAGCGGTGATCGAAAACGTCGTCATCAACGGCTGCCTCGTGGTGGACTCCGACGACGTGACCATTCGCAACGTGGTCATCAACTGCAACGGCCTGTATCCCGTCAAAGCCACCGGCCACAAGAACCTCACCATCGAATACAGCACCATTAAGTGCGGCAGCATGTCCAAGGTGTTCTTAGTACAGGACTACCAAGACATGACGGTGAACCGAAACGAGATCACCGGCTGCGAGGACTTCTTTTTCGTCGGCGGCCAGGTGGACGGGCTGAATGTCACCTACAACTACATGCACACGCTGAACCTGACGCCGGCATCACATGCAGACGGTTTTCAGATCGGCGAAGCCTCCGCCACAACCGGGCAGATCACCGTTCGCGGCAACTACATCGACCCAGACGCAGCGGGCGGCAAAACCGACGTGATCTTCGCGACCAATCAAGCGAAGAACCAAATCGTCATCGAAGATAATTTCTTCGCTATTTGGGGATTGAAAACGCTGCGCTGCGGGGGCGAGGCGCAGTGCTTCGTGAAGCACAATGTCTTCGCACAGGGCTTCCAACAGATGAACCAACCGGGCTGGAACGGGAAGTTGCTGTTCATGGCGGCCACCTCCCCGAACCCTTCCAGCTTCGTCTGCAATCGACTCGAGGACGGCTCCCTCGTCGTTGAAATGGACTCGGGCGTCGACCGCGTAGGCGGCGCCGACCACGTAATCACCGGTTGTCCCTCACCCTAGACCCGACCGTCAGTTGGGCAGCTGCGACGGAACGTCCCCGGATGTAGGCGGTTTTTCGTCAGCAACTTGCGCGAGCCGCCTGCACTCGGTAGACCCGGGCGGCGCTTGATGAAACCGGGCCATTTTTTTCAGCATCGCGTGCCGCTTCTGGCTTTGGCTGCCGCGGCCGGAATTGCAGCGCGCTGCTCGGCGGAGCGCCCGCCCGAGCGGACGCTTGAAGGGCTCGCGCACATGCTCGGGCAAGCGTCTGGCACCGTCGTTGCTGCCAAAGAAATCCGCTGGGAGGCCAGCCCTGGACTGTTGCGCGAGACCTTCCTGGGTCGAAGAGTCCTGTTTCTCGGTGCGAAGAAGCAGGGGCAGCCCCGGGACGTGTATCGCGCGGCGGTGCGCGTGAGCGTGGACGGCAAGCCCTTCGCCGTGCGCGAGGTACGCAACCTCACGGACACTTCCCTTGGCGATGACGCCGGGTTGGAGCTGCGGGGCAGCACGGCGGCCTTTGCCACGGTAGCCTACGGCAACATCCAGAGCATTACGCTGCTGGAGATGTCCGGTGCGCGCAAAGAAGATCGTCCACGTTCGTGGTTCCACCGCGTATTGCAAACCGTTACGTCGTACCAAGAAGTTGGCAGCCTCGACGGACTGGGACGGACCGATGTCGTGCTGGAGCTTCCCGCGAAGCAAGCCGAGCTACTCCTAGACCCACCAAACCTACGCATCGACTTGGGGGAAAAGGGTCGTTCGCTGTTGCTCAACACAGAAACCCGAGAGCTCAATGCCGCAGAAGGCGGGCAGGCCTACGCCGCGCGTACCGTCGTGCACAGGCAACACCCCAAACCCTTGATCTTGTGGGGCGTCGATACGGTCCGCGCGGAAGTCGGCCCGGAACCCATCGCATGGCTGGAAGACAAGGTCTTCGGCGCCAAGGACAAGTTCAAACGCACCACGTACAACTTGCTTTCCAGCGGTTCCAGTCAGGACGCTCTGAAAGAGGACGTGAGTGAGAACCTGGCGGCGCGTGTCCTAGACGCGACCCACCTTGCCGACAATCAAGACACCTGGCCGCCACCACCGGTGCCCACGCTCTGGAAGGAAACAAAGGCCGGCGAAGGCGAGTGGCAACCGGTTCAGCTGCCCTTCCTGCGCCCGCTGCCGGGCACCGAAGGCAAGCTGAGTCCGCCAGCGTATTTCTATCGGACGTTCATCCGTCCAGATACGGCGCGCCCCTATTCTGAAGTGATGCTCATCGCCATGGACATGCGGCAGCTGGAGCTGGGTATGGAAGCGGGATTTGAGGATCCGAAACCGCTGACCGGCCCCCCGGGCGGCGGTCGCTTGCCGCGAGATGAAAGCATCACCTCTCGGATCGTCGGCACCTTCAACGGCGCCTTCAAAACCACTCACGGCAAGTACGGCATGATGGTCAACAAGCGGGTGCTGCTGCCGCCGGTGCCAGGTGGCGCAACCGTCATGGTGGAGGACGATGGCGCGGTTGGGCTCGGTAGCTGGCCCAACGACGAGAAGATCCCGGATCAAATCGTTTCGTACCGTCAAAACTTAGATCCTCTGGTGGAAGACGGCGTGGCCAATCCAACCGGCCGCAATATTTGGGGCTGGCAGCTTTCTGGCACCAGCGTGATGACTCAGCGCACCGCGCTTTGCGTAACCGCTGCGGGCCATCTTTACTACGCGTTCGGACCCGAAATAGACGGCCCGACCCTTGGCAAAGCCCTGCGGCAAGCTGGTTGCTCTTACGGCGTGCACCTGGATATGAACCCCGGACACTGCGGGTTCGTCTTCACAGACATCGTCGACATCCGCGCCAAGGAATACAACCTCAAGAAGGCGCACGACGAGATGAAGCTGGACCCGGCGAAGTTTGTACGCTGGAGCGCCAAAGACTTCTTCTACGTCATGGTGCGGGATCCCCGGCCCAAAGATCCGTCCGGGGTGCGGTGGAAGGCCGACCCCGGCGTGCAGCCGCCCCCCAAGTGGATGCCTGGCGTCTTTGGGGGTGAGCTTAAGGTTGGCAATCTAAACGTGCAGCTATTTAGCTTCGAGCCGGGGCGGGTCGACCTGGCGATCCGTTCCGGCAGCAAAGAACCGAGCATGGAGGGCGGGAAGGAAAAGAAGCTCGAACTCCAAGGCGCCGACGCGCACAAAGCAATCGCTGCCATCAACCTGGGACACACCACGGAAGTGACCCGATACGGTCTTGCATTCGAGGGCAGTCCCGCCCTGGACTTGCGAGCCACCTATGCCACGCTGATTGTGGCCCGAGGCAAACCGCCGCGCGTGCTGGCACCGGGTAGTCAGCCGCAGCTCGAAAGCGACGAGGAAGCTGCGCAACTGCCCTTGCTAGCGGAGGACGGAAAACTGACGGATTACGCCCTAGCCCGGGGATCCATGCGCGCGCGCGGAGCGCTGTGTGTCACGGGCCGGGGGCGAACTCTGGTGGCGCTGGCGCGGCACGACTCCAGTGACTCCATTGCTGCTGCCTTGATTCGCATCGGCTGCAAACGTGTGCTTGAGCTCGATCGCGGTTCCCAGCACCCCGCTTTCGTTCACCGCGCTGCGAGCGCCACTCCTCCGCTGGCCACCTACGAAACGAGTGTGCTCTACGCCCTGGGCCGCCCCATGCAGCCCCACGCCTTCCGTTGGAAAGCAGAGGGCTCGACCCCATCAACGAAACCAACCGGTTACGACGTGCCGGCCGCCAAGAAGAAAGAGCGCGCCCCTGCCCCGGAAGCATCCGCGGCCCCGTAGTTACGCGACGGCCGGATCGAATAGGAGCAGCGCGGCGTCGAGTTGCTCGCGCGCACCGATCAGGACGACGACGTCGCCGGCAGCGATGGCTTCGTCTGGGCTGGGATTCGGCAGAAGCGCCCCACTCCGTCGCAGCGCGATGATGGAGGCGCCGGTTCGGGCACGTAGATCGAGGTCACGCAGCGTCTTTCCTGCCGCTTCGGATCCCTTGCGCACACACAGCGCTTCCGTTGGAACGCCCGAAAGGTCTTCCCCTTCACCCCCGGCCGGGGCGGGCGCGTTCGGAGCCCGCAGCATCGCGTACATGCCCTCACGCACATGCGTGGACAGGTCCAGGACGAGATTGCGTGGCACATCAAAGTGGTGGAGCACTCGGCTGAAGATCTCGATGGAGGTTTCGAACTCCTCGGGCACGACGTCGTCAGCGCCCAGTTTTTTCAGCTCCTCCACCTCGGAAACGTAGCGCGTGCGCACCACGATATGCGCATGGGCGTTCTCTTCCCGGGCCAGCGAGAGCGTGGCGCGCGTTGCAGCAGCATCCGAGATCGCAATCACCAACACCCGCGCACGCGCAATGCCAGCGCGATGCAATATCGCCTGTCGCGTGGAATCCCCGAACTCTATCGGTTCGCCCTCCGCCCTGGCCCGGCGCACCGTTTCTGGATTCAACTCCAAGATCACATAGGGCAGGTCCGCGGAACGCAGCGCTCGCGCCAGGTTGGTGCCATTGACGCCGTAGCCCACAATGACAACGTGGTCCGACAGCTCGGCAGCTGCGTCAGCCGGCTCTGGTGCACGCTTCGCCCAAGGCACGAGGGACTGTTCGTTGTCGAGCCTCGAGGCCAGGGCTCCGCCGGCGGCGCGGAGCGCCGGCGTGATCAACATCGTGATCACGGAAGCGGCGAGGAAGACCTGGTAGTCCGCCGCGCTCAAGAGGCCCAGGCCCAAGCCCGTATGGGCCAGGACGAAGGCAAACTCTCCGACCTGCGCCAGCGTGAAGCCGGTCGTCACCGCGACTCGAGCGCTGTGCCCCAGGAGCAGCAGTGGCAGCCCAGCGGTGAGCAACTTGAGCAGAACCACGATGCCCACCACTGCGGCGATCAGTCCAGGCGCTGCCATCACTTGGCGCACGTCCATCAACATGCCGATGGATACGAAGAACAGGCTGGCAAACGCGTCGCGAAATGGGATCGCCTCGGCTAGCGCCTGATGGCTGTACTCGCTTTCGCTGATGGCCAGCCCCGCCAAGAACGCACCCAGCGCCAAGCTCAGGCCAGCGAGAGAAGTCAGATACGCGGTGCCCAAGCACAACACCATCAGCAGCGTCAGGAACAGCTCTCGGCTACGGGTGCGCACGACGCGGTACAAGATCGCTGGCACCAAGCGTCGTGCTGCGATGATAACGCCGCCGACGATGCCTACCGCTGCAGCCACGGTAATCGCGATGTCTGCGGCTCCACCGCCCTTGCCCGCTAGGAACGGCGCCATCAGCATGAAGGGGACGATGCACAAGTCCTGGAACAACAGGATCCCGAGGGACGCTCGACCTGTCGGCGTGCCGAGCTCACCGCGCTGCCCAAGCAAAGCCAGTACGATCGCCGTGCTTGAAAGCGAAACCAGACACCCTAGGAAAATCGACTTGCTTCCCGTGGAGACTCCTGCGGCCGAAGCGGCTAGGGAAATGAACGCCACTGTCAACGCCACCTGAGCGCCGCCGCCGAGGATCAGCGTGCGCCACATGCCCACCAAGTGTCCGATGGATAGCTCTAGCCCGATGGTGAAGAGCAGCAGCACCACGCCGATTTCGGCAAGGGTCTCTACGTTTTTGGTGTCGTTGACCAGGCTGAACCCGTGGGGTCCCACCAGAACTCCCGCTACCAGAAGCCCAACCAAGGACGGCACCTTGATCGGCCGGAGCAAGTAGACGACGACTCCGCCCAACGCAAAGACAATTAGAAGATCCCGCAGAAAACCAAAGTCGTGCATGCCCCCTGGTCGTACCCGAATCCGGCCCGCCTGACCAAGGCGCACACGCCTAGGCCCGGCCCTTTGCCCCGCGATCCGCGCTCCCCTTGCACCGCGATCCATGCTTCTGTCTCCGAAACTCGCTGTTCGGGGGTGCCGGCAAGGGGCCGCCAGTCGCTGAGCCGCGGCGCCTACTGCCTGCACGGATAGTGCACGGACCTGTTGAGCAGCCGCATGCAGGCTGGTAGGCAGGCCGCATGGTCAGCCGAATCGCTTGCTTGCTTCTTCTGGTGGCCGCGGCGTGCGCGCCGGCAAAGGCGCCGCGCGAAACGGAAATGCCGCAGACATCCGTGGCGCCAGCGCAACCCACCGCAACGCTGCCGCAGCAGAAAGCCATCGAAGCACCCGCCCCAATTCCTGCGCTTGCGGCCGCGCTTTACGTGCATGCCGGACGCGGCTGCGTGATCTTGCGGGACGGCGGCGTGAGTTGCTGGGGCGGTCGTGAGGGCGCCGCGCCCAAACGACTCAAGGACAGCGACGATGTCGTGAGCCTGGCCTTCGGCCTAGAGACGCTGCTCTCCCGCCGCGACGGAACCGTGACGGCGCTGCGGCAAGATGGCAGCATGCACACGCTGAGCAACCTTCGTGATGTTGCGCAAGTTGCTGGCAACTGGCTGCTATCCTGCGTGCGGTTCAAGAACGGCACCGTCAGCTGCTACCGCGGCGGGGTATTCGCAGACCACCAGCCGAACGCCGCAGAACGCAAGCCGACGCCAGTCCTTGGAATCAAAGACGCGACGGACATTGACGTCGGTCCGCATTTCGCCTGCGCTGTCCGGAGTGCGGGCAGCGTGGCCTGCGCAGCTGTCGCGCCGGAATCGAAAACCGCGCCGCGCCTGGTCGTGGTGCCGGGCGTCACCGGCGCCCAGCGCGTCTTTGTTGCAACCAGCATGGCCTGCGCACACCTCACGGACGGCCGCAGCCAGTGCTTTTCCTTGGGTCGCAAGCAGCGCTGGTTCAAAGAATTCCCGGCGGCAGACGCCATCGCAGTGCATCAGGGGGACGCTTACGACTCGCCATTGTTCTGTGCATCCCGCGGACCCAACGTGGAGTGCGAGCGTCTGGAGTCCTTGGGGGGTGGAAACGCGCTGCCCACCATTGCCGACGGGGCAACCGCCCTTCCCGGAGTCGCTCGACTGTCTCAACTGCGCATCGTCAACCACGCCATATGTGGTCTGGATGTCGATGGCGGCGTGCACTGCTTCGGCTACAATCTCGAGGGTATTCTCGGACAGCCGAATACACGCTACCTAGAGCAGGCAACGCCAGTCCCCGGAGTGCCAGAAGCCAGGGCGGTGGCAGTCGGCGACCGCTTCGTGTGTTCCCTGTCCCAGGGCGGAGAAGTCTGGTGCTGGGGCCAGGCCGTCTGGGCGCTCAAGACGGCCTCGCAAACCCCGGCGGACTCTCGGGCGAAACGCATCGTCGGGCTCACCGGCATGACGCGCTTGATCGCGAACGAAGCGTACGCCTGCGCCTTCGACCAAAAGGACCATGCGCACTGCTTTTTCGGCGTCGACGATCCAAAGCGTAGCCGGGTCCCCTATCGAGTCAGCGTGTTGGACGGCGTACGCCATGCGCTGTTGCCAGACATGGGAGTGTTGGGACAAGTCGTCGCCATCAGCAAGACCGGTCAGTTGCTGCTCGGACCGAATCCAGGCTTCGACGACCTGAAGGGGCTCACGCTGACTCCCGTTTCCGGCTTGGACAATGTGCGGGTTGTCACCGGCGCCTACTCGCGCTTCCTGGTGCAAAAGGCGGATGGCTCCGTGTACCTGCTCGCAGCGCGCCAGGGCGTGCTTCAGGATGCTCCCACCGCTTTTCCGGCGTTGGACGGCGCCAAGGATTTGTTGGGCACCCGTCTCGCGCTGTTCGACAAGGGGGAAGTACGTGGCATGAGCACTGACGAGAAGAGCGCTCACGTGTTGGCAAAATCCAGCGACTTGGTGTCGCTTACGCCGGGCCCGGGAGTCTGCGGTACCACCGCCAAACGAAGTGTCTTGTGCGTGGCGGCTACGAACTATGCGGTGGCCGACACGACCTTATTCGAAAACGTCCACGGAGTGGCCGGCAACGCGGACACCCAGTGTGCCATCGACACGGCAGACCGCGTGCTGTGTCGCGGTCGCTGCGAAGCGGGACAGTGCGGCCTGACGGTCGGCGTGCACTACTCGAAGATTCCGCTGCGGGTTCCGCTCACGCAGTGAGCGCGCTGGCTCGCCACGCGCGCTCGCAGCGGATACCGCTCACGCGGTGAGCGCGCTGGCTCAATGCGGGGCGCAATCACTGTCCCGCGTCGGGCCTGGGAATTTGGTGGCAAGCGCGACGACGTACGGCCGCGCCAGACCAGGAAACCGCCCTGAAGCAGCCGCATTGCTGGGGCCGTGGCCAGCGGGGCGGGCTCGGATATACTCGTACCGAAGAGGTGGACGAATGGGTAGGTTGATATCTTTGCTGGTGCTTGGTCTTCCGTTGGCGGGCGCGGTGGCTTGCGGCGGGGGCGACGAACGCACGTTTTCGAACGCGGACGCGGGCTCCGGCGCCACGGGTGCTGTGGCGGGAAGCGGCGGCGGCACGAGTGGCAGCGGCGGTGCGAGTGGCAGCGGCGGTGCGAGTGGCAGCGGCGGCGCGAGCGGCAGCGGCGGCGCAAGTGGCAGCGGTGGCGCGAGCGGCAGCGGCGGTGCGAGCGGCAGCGGCGGCGGCGGAACTTGCGATACGTCAAGCAACGTCTGCGCGCCGGATCCTGAGGCAGGAT
>CALMUT010000293.1 GCA_937872925.1 uncultured Myxococcales bacterium
TGTTCGTGGGGGAGACGCGTCTTGTCTCCAAGCTCGTGCCCGGGGATGCGCACGTGAATCCCGGGAACAACCTCTTCGGCAACACCCTGGGCCAATGGTGGTGGCACCGATCGCCCAATGGCTTCCTGCACGCGCAGAATACGGTAAAAAACCCGCACTACGCAGGCAACGTGATGCCGCAGAAGTTGCCGGAAGATAACTTTGTCTACTTCTACCACCCCGATCACGTCGGCAGCACGAGCTACGTCACTGACTACGACGGCGCCCTGTACGAGCACGTCCAGTACTTCCCGTTTGGGGAGACGTGGGTTTCGGAGCAGAGCAACACGGAGCGGTTGCCGTATTTGTTTACCTCAAAGGAGCTCGATGAGGAGACGCAGCTCTACTACTTTGGGGCGAGGTATTACGATCCGAGGACTAGTGTTTGGCAGTCGACGGATCCGGTGCTCAGCCGGTATCTCGACGGAACCCCCGCTGGGGGTGTCTATGTTCCGCCAAACTTGAACCTCTATAGCTATGGTCATCAGCGCCCGTTGGTTCTGATTGACCGAGCGGGCGGCTTTGTGGACGAGATTCTGGCAGCTGCCGCTCTCGCAAAAGCCGAGGCCAGCGCGGCCACCGTGTCCGGTGCGACCGTTTCCGGCGTGGCCGTACCCGCTACGCTGGCGGCTGCGGCATGGGGCCTGGCCACGTATCAGGCGTACAAGCTCTACCACGAGCTGCCGTCCGTGCAGGCAGCGAAGGCGCGAGAAGACGCGAAGCAACGCGCGGCAAAGTCCGTCGGAGGCACCAAGACAGACGCAGTGGCGCCACCGGCACCGGTCGCGGGGGGACAAGGTGGCGGCGCGAAGCCACCACCACCTGTGGCCCCACCCGCCGCGGGTGAGGAGGAGGGCAGTCGGAAAGGGCCGAGCAAACGCGGCCGGAGTCGGTTCAAGACGGCGCGAGACGCGGAGCAGCAACTTGACGAGATCGGCGAAGCCCGTAAACGCCTTCCGTCAAGAAGCAAGGCAAAGGAGGGAGAACAAACGAAAGAAAGCATTCGGGACACGAAGAAAAGCGAAACGCGTGCCAGGAATGCACGCGACCGAATCCGAAACTTGAAGGACGCCAAGGACGAGTATGACTAACGACTTGAAGGATCTTGAAGTCCGGGCCTCCGCCTTGCTCGATGAGGAGAGATGGCGCGCCGCCATTGACCTGCTGATGGCCAACGTCCGAAAAATCCGAAAGGTCGCGAGTCTCCAATGGACACTTGGTTGGGCGCAATACAAGGCCGGCGAGTTGAGGGCAGCGGAGAGCAGCCTTCGGCGCGCTCACGAGCTGCAGCCGGAAAACCCAGTGTTCCTCTGGGGTCTGGCGGTGGTGCAGGACGAGCGAGAGGAATACGAATCGGCCGAGCAGAATCTGCTGAGTGCATTGCGGCTCAAGGACTCGAATCTGGCACGCATCACGCTCGGCGCGCTGTACTTGCGACAGGGCCGCACGGCGGAAGCGGAGGCAGTGTATCGTGACGGCGTGCAACTGCAGCCGGACCACCGCGAGCGATGGGACGCGCTTGCCGACTTCTTAGAAGACGTCGGACGTAGACGTGAGGCCGACGTGCTGCGCACCAAGTCTTCGCTACTCCCGACACGTAAGGAGAGGCGTCGCAGCCTGCGAAGCTCCGCCGGAGACCTCCCCGATGACTAACCGTTCGGAACTAGCGTTGCACGGAGGCAGAGCTTCAGACGCGCGCCGAAACGCATTGAGAGTCGGGCGAGTCGGAGGTTAGAATGAGTAAGAACTTCGACAAGGTCCGACATGCGTTGCACGGGTGGTTTTCCGCGAACGTGGAGCAGGGGATCGGCAATTGGTCGGATGGAAGTATTTTGGTAGGGGATAATGCCCTCGGGGAAATGCTCTACGTCTTCGAACGAGACGGTCTGCGGCTGGCGCTCCATGAACGCGGACTATTGCATGCGCTTGACGGTGGTTGCTCGACCTGTCTCTACGAAGAAATCCTCGAGACGAAGGAACTAGGACTACGTGAGCTGAATAGTGTTCGCGACATTGACGCCCTCGTAACCCTGGAGGTGAAGCGCGAAACGGGTTGGTTCTCGCTGAAACTGCCGTTGAAAGTGTATTCGACCCTTGTGCCGTTCCTAGCTCACGTGGCGAGATCCCATTCACAGGGGATCCGATGACGACCCTTCCGGCAAGTACTCGCGAAAAAAAGCTATCCCGAAGCAACCGATGACTCGCGCATTTGCAGAACCGAGCAGCAGCGACTCAAGGGACGGGACTTCACACGCGTTCGCTCGGATGTTCATCGAAGGCCCAACACGACGCGGCCTGCGGCACGCCGGTGTCGCTGGCACGCGTCCACCAGTACGCAACCCGCGCGTGCGCACATCGCGCCCCAAAGCATCGCGGTCGCAAATCACCACGCCCCCACGACGCCAAGGTCCCCTCCGGCCGCGCGCGCTCGCAGCCGCAGTGCGACCCTTCTCGTTGCACCACGCATCCCGGGCGCGGATGCGAGCGCGTCCGGCCTTGGAGGGGACCGGCGAGGTGGCGCGCAGCGCCGCCGAGACGAGGGGAGGCAACCCAAACGGGCGCACCACCACGTACAAATACAACGACGCGGGGGAGCGCGTCGTCAAGCGGGGCGAGCAGGGCGAAACTGCGTACGTGAATCAGTTCTTCACGGTGCGCAATCGCAGCGTGGGCACGAAGCATGTGTTCGTGGGGGAAACCAGGCTCGTGAGCAAGCTCGTGCCTGGGGACGCGCATGTGAATCCGGGGAACAACCTCTTCGGGAACACCTTGGGACAATGGTGGTGGCACCGATCGCCAAACGGCTTCTTACACGCGCAGAATACGGTAAAAAACCCGCACTACGCAGGCAACGTGATGCCGCAGAAGTTGCCGGAAGATAACTTTGTCTACTTCTACCACCCCGATCACGTCGGCAGCACAAGCTACGTCACGGACTACGACGGGGCGCTTTATGAGCATGTGCAGTATTTCCCCTTTGGGGAAACGTGGGTTTCGGAACAGAGCAACACGGAGCGGCTTCCGTATTTGTTTACGTCGAAGGAGCTCGATGAGGAGACGGCGCTCTACTACTTTGGGGCGCGATACTACGATCCGAGGACTAGTGTTTGGCAGTCTACGGATCCGGCGTTGGGAGCATTCGTTGCCAGTAGCAGCGTTGGCGAGGGAGTATTCCGACCGGCGAACCTTGCGCTTCTAGGCTACGTGCGACAGAATCCGGTGCGTCTGAACGACCCGAGCGGGTTGGAGCCTGAGCAGCCGGGCAGTTCCTACTCCTATGACTCGTCTGTGTTGCCACAACTGCGAATCAGACCGCGCCCGGCTCGCACGCGACTGCTAGGGCGACATCAACCCGACAGGCTGGCAACGACCAAGCGGGAGATCGCGGCGGACCTGAAAAACAGAAACTTCAACCGCGCGATCACACGCGCCGCCGAGTATTGGAACGTCCAGCGCGCGACATGGACCTACGACCCACTCCTGACTGCCACCAACGAGACGGCCTACGCAGTGACCATACCTCATCCCACTCGCGACCCGACCATCTTGGTGGGAGATCGCGCGCTGAGCGATCCGGCAACGCTGTTGAGTACAATGGGCCATGAGCGGGTACACGTTCAACAGTTCCATAGTGACAATTGGGCGGCGAAAGGAAATCAAGTCAGTGCCGCCGTCAACGAGTTGGAAGCGTACGACGCTGAACTGCGTACCTCTGGTCGTCTAGGACTGTCACGATCCATGATCGCGGAGCTTCGAACTCAGCGAGCCGAGTGGTATGCCATCATCCGAAAGACCTCGTACAAGGTACGAGTGGACGGGGGCAACTATCGGCTTCTGCCCAAGGACAAGTAGAGATGTGGCATCTGCTCCTGATTGCGTGCCTCCTCGTTGGATGCTGCCCTGGTCCCGCCTCACGAGGTCCCAGTGCACCTGAACGGAAGGTACACGCCGCTGCCGGCGTGAGCGGAGCGGGGTATCTGGGGCTGGTTGTGACTCAGGAATCTGATCTTGGTGGCGCAGCAGCGGTGCGGTTGGCGCTTCGGAACAACTCCGACCAATTGTTGTGGGTAAACCACAACTTGAATGTCGGTGGCAGAGGCTGGCCACGAACAAACGTCTGGCTCGACATCACCGACGACCAGGGCGTGAAGCATGAGCCAGACTGCCGGATCAAATTCGGAGCGCCGCTCGCATCCGACTACATCGTCTTGACGACTCGAGCAGAGTTTTCAGCAGTCAAACGCTTGCTGTGTTTTCAGCTCCAACCGGGGAGGTACACCATTGTGGCTCACTACAGGGATTCGCGGCGCCGCCCCGAGCGCCCGCCAAAAGGAACACAGTGGTTTTCGGGGACGATAGTGTCTCAGCCCGCGACAGTGGTGGTGGGGCACCCGTACTCCGCAAAAGGTCATCCGCAAAGCACCCGATGACTAACCAACCTGCATAGGCCACGGATGATCATCGGCAGCTCAACTCAGCACTGGCTGCTGCGGATGCTCATCGAAAGCCCAACACGACGCAGCCAACGGCACGGCGGCGTCGCGGGCGCGCGGCTCCCGGAGAGCAACCCAAGCGCGCGCACCGCACACCCCAAAGCATTGCGGTCGCAAATCATCTCGACCCAACGACGCCCCCGTCCCCTCCGGCCGCGCGCAGCGGCGCCTGCCGCGCGGCCCGTGGAGTTCACCAAATTGATCTCGCGCGCGCAGGCGCCGCGAGTACGGCCTTGGAGGGGACCGGCAAGGCGGCGCGTGGCGCCGCCGAGACGAGGGGCGGCAACCCCAGAGCACGTGCAGTATTTCCCATTTGGGGAGACTTGGGTTTCGGAGCAATCGAATGCGGAGCGGTTGCCGTATTTGTTTACATCGAAGGAGCTCGATGAGGAGACGGCGCTCTACTACTTTGGAGCGCGGTATTACGATCCGAGGACGTCTGTTTGGCAGTCTACGGATTCGCGCCGGCCGTTCTAATGCGAACTAGCGAGCATCACATTACACGGCGGAACTGGAGCAAACTCAACAGGGTCATGAAACAGTTCAACGATCCCACCACGGGACAGACGTGGCTTGACATGGTTTCGGCGAATCCAGCACTCGCCCGCCAGGTCGGCGAAGTTCTTTTCCGAGGGACGTCCGTTCCCAAACAGGTCCGCGAGGAGTATTTTCGCCGGCTTGAGACCTATCGACAGAATCAGTCTGTTGAAACGCAACTCAACCAATATCAGCTGGAATATAGCAGGTGGAAAATAAACCAAACGACGATTGGCCCCAGGGAACCCTGGTGCAAGGCGGCCTCAAGGACGCGTTGCTCCGTGTTCGTGCGCTGCTTGTGTGCGAACTCGGTGTGCCTCAGGTGGAAATTGACCGGCAGCACGTGCCCCCTGAATTGCAGGTGCTGGTGCCGCTCGTCACCCAGTTCGGTATCGGTGACGACGGGAGTCGCGAGCGCGCGATCGAATTGATGCCCAAGGAATTTATCGCGCAGGTCGCGCAGCTTGTCAGACAGCATGAAGATGCCGTGAGCTTGTGGGTGGAGGAAGGCGAATTCAGTGAGGAAAAGAGCGCGTTCGTCGCGCTAATGCAGGGATTCCTCTACAGGGATCGGGAACCATACGGTGGCGCACCAAACCCGACGACGGTCAAGCTGATTCAGTTGGAGCTAGAACGGCTGCTCGATGTACCGCCGAGTTGACCCGTACCCCGCAAAAAGTCATCCCAGAGCCACCCGATGACTGGTACCTCCGAACGAACGCGCGCCTACTTCGGACACGATCTTGGAAGCTTTCTGCCCAGAGATGCGACCGGAGAACGGGTTTCAACATCTGGCGTTGAACGCGGCTAAGCTCTTGGTTATGAGCACCAAGCCCGTGGCCAGCCCCTATCTCGTGCCTTTCGACGGCAGCTTTCGTGTCAAGGACGCGAAGACGCAGCCGCCGAAGTCTGGGCGCGACAAGGACGGCAACAAGAAATCCCTCAAGAAGAGCATCAAGAAGCTGACCGAGCTGCAACGCCGGCTGTACGCGGACGACCGGCACGCCCTGTTGCTCGTTTTCCAAGCCATGGACGCAGCTGGTAAAGACGGAACCATCCGCGCAGTCATGAGCGGAGTGGACCCGGCGGGCTGCCAAGTCTTCAGTTTCAAGGCGCCCAGTGCCGAAGAGCGCGATCACGACTTCATGTGGCGGGTGTATCGCAGCTTGCCCGAGCGAGGGCGCATCGGCATCTTCAACCGCAGCCACTACGAAGAGGTCCTTGTCGTGCGGGTGCATCCGGAGTTCTTGGAGGGCCAGCAGTTGCCGCGACCCCTCGATCCCAAGGCGATTTGGAAGTCTCGCTACGAGGCGATCCGCGCGTTCGAGAAGCACTGGGCTGCGTCTGGGACCGTCGTGCTCAAGTTTTGGTTGAACG
The DNA here is from genome assembly GCA_937872925.1 of uncultured Myxococcales bacterium. Classification (GTDB taxonomy): domain Bacteria; phylum Myxococcota_A; class Polyangia; order Polyangiales; family Polyangiaceae; genus JACKEA01. Next base: position 6,447 of record CALMUT010000293.1, read on the forward strand.
TTTCGGAGCAGGAGCAAGGCAAACGCTTCTTGGACCGCATTGACGAACCCGAGGCGAATTGGAAGTTCTCGGCGCGCGACGTCGAGGAGCGCAAGCTGTGGGACAAGTACATGGTGGCCTACGAAAAGGCCCTCAACGAAACATCTCGACCCGAAGCCCCGTGGTACGCCGTGCCGGCTGACGACAAGGCCTTCATGCGTGCCACCGTGGCGGACATCATCGTGCGCAAGCTAGAACAGCTCGACTTGCGCTATCCGGAGGTCACGGCAGAAGAACGCGCCGCGTTGCTGGCCCGTCGCGCGGAGCTCACGCCGGAGGAGTGAGTCGGAGCGGATGTTCGAGCTCGGGACAGCAGGGCTCGGGCGCAAGGAAACACCACGTCTCGGATGGCTGCGCGCCGCGTGCTGCCAGGCTCGCCCAACTCCACCTGGCCGAAAGCTGCCTCCAGGGCCGTCGCGGCAGGCTCGCCGCCTCGCGAAAGGGCAAAGGCCAAGATGCGAAAGGCGAGTATTGCGTGGCGCTCTTCATCCGCGGCGATGCGCTGCAACGCTCGCGGTGTGTCGCTATCCTGGGCCAACGCCTTCGCGACGACCGCCCCAACCGTTTCTTCCACGCAGGCTTGCAAGAAGGTTTCCTGCGCCAGGGTTGCGAAGTCCGTGCAGGGAAGGGCCAGCGGCGCCAGGTCGAGGCCCGCGGGCCCATGATTGCCGCCGGCCAGGGCATAGGCGATCTTGGCGTGCTCTACCTCGTCCAGCGCCGCCCGGTGCACGTCCGCGACCAACTCGGCAGGCGCGGCAAGCGCGAGCAGAGACAGCGATACCCGTGCAAAACTTGCCACGCTGGCATGCTCCAGCTCGGCGATACGCAGCCACTTTTCCGTGTCGCTGGCGGACTCCGTCCAGGCGCAGCTCCAGTCCCGACGCAGCATCGAACGCGCCGTCACCAGGTCCCCGTTGGGCGAGCATAGCGGACGACCGACATAGGGCGGCACGCAGGTCTGAGGCAGCGAATAGCAACACGCATCGCCGGTTGTTTGGCGTTGCTCTCGAGACACGTCGACGTCAAAGGCCGCGCTGCAAGGCTCGGCGGGGTTCATGCACGGGGGCGCCGGGGGGCAGACGCACCTTACGGCAATGGCAGCGGGGCAGTCGTGGTCGGCGGCTGGCGCACCTGCAGCGGCGATGGTGTCGCGGCGGGGTTGGCAGCGCACAGGGCGCTTGGGGCACCAGCTCTGGCCGCTGGCGGCTTGGACCGTCCACGCGGACGCAGGCACTTCGGGGATCCCCTTGGGATCAGGATCCGGTTTGGGGTCGGTTTCGACAAGCTCGCCCGCGTCCGGAGGCGGCTGCGCGAATTCCGAGTCCGGTTGGTTGATGGCAACCTCGGTCCGCGGCGGGTCGGGCTCCTGCGCGGGCGTTCGTTGCGCGCAGGCTGGAGTGGCTAGGGGCGTGAGTCCGACAGCGAGCCAGATCCGACGGCGAAGACGGTAGTGCGACATGGCGTTTTTCATTATCGCGCTGCTTTGGCGGCAAGCGCCAGACCACCTTCACGCGGATCGGCGTAGCCGTAGGCCGTTTTGCCTACGACGACGATGTTATTGGCGTCGCCGATCGGGATCTTCTTCTTGCTGAAACGGTGGCCGCGTTGGGTCAGCCCTTCCAGCACCGACTTGGGCGGCGCCCGCCGCCGTTCGTAGCGAGCCTCGTCGGGCACAAACCCGTGGTGGAGCCGAGGGGCGTCCACCGCGTCTTCGAGTGACATCTGGCCGTCCGCCAAATTGAAGAAGACTTGGGCGACGGTGCTCGGGATGGTGTCGCCGCCGGGCGAGCCCAGCACGGCGACCAGCTTTCCATCTTGGGATACCAGCGCGGGCGACATGCTGCTGGTCGTTCGTTGCCCGCCCACGGGCACGTTGTCGCCCATGCTGGCGAAGGATGCCACGGAGTTGTTGAGAACGACGCCGGTCCCCGGCGCCACCAGCTTCGCGCCAAAGCCTGAAGACAGCGTCGTGGTGATACTGACCGCCATGCCGTCTTTGTCGACCACCGACAAATGCGTGGTGTGTTCGAGTTCCGCGAGCGCCGCTTCGTAGAGCGGATGGATTTCCTTGGAAGGCGTCGCACGATCCAGATGGATGGGGTGTGCCTGTAAAAGCGGCGCCGCGTCGCGCCAAGTTGCGAGCACACGCTCCCGGGTATCAGCCGTCAGTGCGTCCGGGTCCTGCACTGAAAACCTGCGGCGGGTCTGGGCACGGCGGGAGCTCTCCAAAAAGAGATGCAAGAAGTCCACGGAGTCTCGCGGATACTGCCAGGCGCGCAGGGCGCGCATTTGATCGATGATCAGTGCGAGGGTGATCCCGCCGGCGGAGGGCGGGGCGGCGACTTCCAAATCGAGTCCGCGGTAGTTGACGTGATTGGGGCTGCGCACGGCGGCGCGGTAGGCCGCAAGGTCGGCCGCAGAAAGCGCGCCCCGCGTCGCTTTTTCAATGCGTTTCGCGACGCTCCCTGCGTAGAAGCCCGGGGCTCCCTGGTTCGCGATTTGGGTCAGAGTCGCTGCAAGATCCGTCTGCAGCAGCAGCTCTCCGCTCTTCAGGGCGGCGTCCCCGCGACCAAAGATGCGCTTCGCTGCGGTGTCCTTGCGCAGCGCGTACCAGGCCCAGCCGATGGTCAATCCCGCGCGGTGCCCCACGCGATGGCCCCGCTTGGCGAGCCGGATCGCCGGAGCGAGCAAGGTCTTGCGCGGCAGCTTGGCGAATCGCTCGCGCGCGAGCTCCAGCCCGGCGACGGTTCCGGGGACGCCCACCGCGAGCGGCCCTTGCGCGCGGGCTTCGATCAGCTTGCGGAAGCGGGCGCGATCGAGGGCAGCGGGAGCCGTCTCGCGAAAGTCGATGAACACCGCTGGCTTCCCCGGTGCCTTCACGAGTGCAAAGCCGCCGCCGCCGAGGTTGCCAGCACTGGGGTGCGTGACCGCCAGAGCATAGGCGGTGGCAACCGCGGCGTCGACGGCATTGCCGCCCGCTTCCAGCATCTGCACGCCTGCGCGGGTGGCATGTTTTTCCACGCTCACCACGACGCCGTGCTCGCCCTGAGTGGAGCGCGCGCCCCCAGGGCGGATTTGCACGCGTGGTCCCGGATCCGGCGCGACAAGCGCGGCGTCTTGCGCCGGCGCCGTGGATGCGGACCCGGAGGGGGCCGGCACGGGCGCCGATTGCGACGGGACCACTTGAGGCTTGGCGCGCTGCGCGGCGTCCTTGGAGGGCGTCGGGGTGCAAGCGCTGGCGCAGAACAATGCGCACAGGCCTAGGTACACCGGCTTCATTTCGCCCGCGCCTCCAGCTTGCCGCGGGAGAGTAGCCGTTTCTCGCTTGGGAGCAGCCGGGGGGAAGGCGCGGTCAACGCCGGGGCGCCGCCCCGTAGTTGTGCCTGGTACAGCTGAAAGCGAAGCTGGGTTGCGGCGATCTGGACCGCGACCCAAGCCGGCACGACGCCGATGCAACCGATGCTAGCGCCCAGGGCCAGAAGCCCAAGGGAAAGCGGCAGGAAGAGCGCGTAGGCCCGCAGTGTCTGCCCCCAAGCGCCGCGCGCCTGCGGCCAAACCTGTCCGGTCCCAAGGGCCTGACCCAACCGCCCCATGATCTCGGCGCGGGTGAGGATCGCATTGGCGACCAGCACGACCCAGCCGCATAGCGCCGCGCCCAGGGCGACGCCGGCGCCCAGCAAAGCGAGAGCCAGGCTGCCGCCGGAAATGATCGTGGCCCACACTCCCGCGTTGATCAGGAAGACGGACGCGCCGATCGCAAACAGGATCGCGGCGATTCCAAAGAACTCCACCGCGGCCGCCGGCATGCCTCGGCGAACATGAGTGCGAAAGTCGGCGAGCCGCAGTCGCGGGAACGGATCTGGATGGTTCTGGAGCATGCGCGCCATGCCTTCGCTCGCCCAGCCCCGCACCGCGATCAACCCGACGACGGGAATGCACAACCACAGACTCGTGACGCACAGGCGTCCCAGCCAGTGCTCCGCCTCGAAGGGGGTGCGCAGGGCGCGCAGCACGCTGACGCCCGCCGCATTTGCCGGGCCCGGCGCCGGATCGACCGGGACACCCAGACTCGGAGGGGCGTCGAGTTCGTCAGACATGCCGAGGTCAATAACCGTAGCCGGCGTATTGCTGCGCACGCTGCTCGGAGGGCAACGCCGTGGCTACTTTGGGCTCGATGGCCGGGCCTCCGCGCGCCAAGTAGTCATCATAGACCTGGAATCGCAGGTGCATGGCCGCGATTTGGATCACCGCCGCGGCTGGGTAGAGCCCAATGTAACACGCGAGCAGACCCACGATGATGATGCCGGTTGCCACGAACATGAACGCGAAGTTCTTGATCAGGACCCGCCAGAAGGTCGCCTTGGAATACGCCAGCACTTCTCCTAAGCGAAGTGCTTCGCTGAAGTTTTCCGTAAGCTCGGCGCGGGTATGCACGGCATTGACCACGACTCCCACGGCGAGCAACACCAGCAGCGCGACGAAGCCCAGAACGGCGCCTACAGCCAGTCCGATCAAGGGCTCGTTGGTGGCACTCATCACACCCACCACTGCTACGGCGACAACCGCCGCCAGCCCGTAGAACACGATCATCAAGGGGATCGTCACCACGAGCTGCACCAGGAAGACCGTCACGCCGCGCTTGATGTATTCGCCGAAGTCCCCGAAGTCGAGGTACGGAATGGGCTGCGGTTGCCTGCGGGCCTTCCGCTGCATCACCTCGCACATCCAGCCACTGAGTGCCATCGGACCGACGATGGGAATGATCATGAAGATCAGTGCGAACAGCACGTTGTGCTTCCACTCGGGATCCGCGAAGACGTCTTTCACTGCGCCGATGGCGCTCACGCCGGCGGGGGCGCCCGCGGGGGATAGTCCGGGATCAGCAGCGTCCGCGATGGGGTCCGGGTGCCAGGGGGGTTGCATTGCCGCGCATGGTAGCAGAGCGGGTCCGGGCGGCGCGCATGGGGTCAGCGCGGGGTTTCCCTGGCTTTTTGTGGTCACGGCGCGCTCAGGGGAGGCTCACGCCTCTCCCTCGGTACCGCAGCGGGCGACTGGCCTTATGCTGGGCGCATGCCCAAGGCCCAGCCCGAGTTTCGCCCCCTGCGCGTTGCTGTCATCACGGTGAGTGACACGCGTACTCTAGAAACCGACACCAGCGGAGGGCTCGCCCAGGAGCTCTTGGAGCAGGCGGGGCATCGCGCGTCGCCGCGGGAAATTGTGCGGGACGATCTGGAGCAGATCCGGGCCACGCTGCGCCGGCACATTCAAGACGCGGCCGTAGACGTGGTCGTTGCCACCGGTGGAACAGGGATCACGGCACGTGACGTCACGCCCGAAGCCCTAGCGCCGCTTGTTACGAAGCCCATCGTCGGATTCGGAGAGCTGTTTCGGATGTTGTCTTTCGAGGAGATCGGTCCTGCAACGATTCAGAGTCGCGCGGAGGCGGCGCTATGCGACACCACGCTGGTCTTCGTATTGCCGGGCTCCACGGGCGCAGTTCGGCTCGCAATGGAAAAGATCATCGTGCCGCAATTGGATAGTCGCACGCGGCCCTGCAACTTTTCGGACTTGCTGCCGCGAACGAAAGCATCAACCTGATACGACATACAGCTCGGCGTCGTGTTCCGACCACGCGCGTAGATCTGCAGCGGGCACGCTGACGACGGGCACCGACAGTGCCCGGGCTTCGCGCACAGCCGTGGGGGCGCCCTCGTGGCGAGACGCCGTGATCAGAACGTCGGCCGCGGCGATCCAGCGGAGGCATTGGTGGCGGGGCAAATGGCCGACAAAATGCGCGGATGGGTATTTGCCCTCCAGTCGTTCGCGTTCGGGTCCGTCGCCGACGACTACGACTTGAGTTCGCGGAAGCAAGAGCGCGGCCGAAATAGCGATCGCGCTGCGCTTGCTGGGGACTAGCCGTCCGACGATCAATGCGAGCTGGGTGTCCGCCCGCAGTTCCAGTGCTCGACGAGCGCTCGCGCGGTCGGGCACGCCGGCCAGGTCGATGGCGGCGGGCCGCACTTCTGCCGTCGCGAGCTCTGGGATGAAGCGTGCGATGCCCCGGCGTTGCTCCGTCGACACGAAACGAAAACTAGCGCCATTACGCAAGAGCCCACGGACGATCCTTCGGCCGATTGGCGTCGGCAGCGCCATCAACAGGCGCACATCCGTCCCATGTCCTACAACTTCGACGGGCGTTTTGATTCCGCTCAGGATGGGCCAGGCGCTGGGCAAGACGAAGTGCGCCACAATGCGATCAAAGGGCTGGGCGTGGAGCTGCCTGCGACACGCGATGATGAAGCGCAGCGCATCGACGATGCGGCTCGGACGCTCGCGAAGTCGCGGGACCGCGCCCGGAAAACCGAAGGCTTCACCCCCGTCGATCCAATGCACGTGCACACCGCCGCGCCGAGGCGCGCCATGACCCGGCGCGTAGACGTGCACGTCGTGGCCCGCACGACACAGTTCTGCTGCCTCGGTGGCCACGAAGTGCCCGCTGGCATCCTGCGCGTCTCGCGGAAAGGACGTCGTGACGACGGCGATCTTCATATTCGGGGCAACGTACCGAGGGCCTCGAGCCCCGCGGCGCCGTGCTCATCGAGCAAGTCCCCCAGCCGGCGCAAGAAGCGGAAGCTGTAGATCCCGGAGCCGTGGCCGTCAGCCCAGACCAGGGACAGGGCGTAGTTGCCCACTTTCTCGATTTCCCGCAGCTCCAGGTTGCCCGGGACTTGGAAGTCGATGCTGCCGCCGTGGCCCTGGCAGCCCGCGCAGGGGCAGTATCCGCGCAAAATTCTGTGGGGATATGCGTACTTACGCCCATCGCCCCAGGTGATCTCCATTTCGGTGGCACCGTGCGGGGCCCGGAGCGCCCGGGGTACGAGGGGGTCGGTCTCGGCCATCGGCGGAAGCTTTGGCGCTCCGCGCTCCGCTTGTAAAGGGGAGAAACTCCTAAAATCCCTTGCCTTGCCCCCCGCGGTCTGTAAAAACCCGTCCCCCGTGGCTAATCCTACCGACGCAATCCAGTGCAGGGCCCTTGAAGTCCAAGTTGGCGACAAAGGCATCGAGCGCGCAATCAAACACCTCAAGCGCAAAATGGCAGCGGAAGGCATTCTCCGCGAGCTCAAGCGCCGTCGGCACTACATGAAGCCGTCGGTGAAGCGCCGCAAGAAGATGAGCGAGGCCGCCCGCCGTCGCCGCAAGCGTGCACGCACCGACCAGCCGATTTGAGATTGGCGGCCGCGCATGCGGTAAAAAGGCGCCCGAGGCATGCAAGTGCCGTCGGGCGTTTTCTCATTTGGCGATCCGGTACTGAAAGTACCTCAAAATGTGGGCCAGTTTTGCGGTGCCCGGTAGGTTCGGTTTGTCATGCAGGCCGCTTCTGCTTCCGCTGATGCCGACGAATGGCCCGCGCCGCCCATCCGCCTCCGGACCGTGGTCGTGCTCGCGATCATCGGATTCGGTATTTGGTGGAGTGCGCCCCGGGCAAGTGCTGCCTGGGCGCTGCATTCCAAAGCAACCGCTCTCGCGGACTACGCACTGTGCATGGTCGGCCCAACCGGGCCGCCGCTGCTTCGGGACAATCCTGCGGAGTTCCACAAGCTGGTGCGACGGCGGGTGATTGCTGCCCAGGCCGATGATCGCCCGTTTGAGGAATGTGCCCGAGCGGCTTCGGACGTGACGGGATCCGTCGAGATCGAACGCGCGCATCGCGCTCTGGCGTGGAGCTTCGCCGAGTATGGTGCCTTCGATCGCGCCGGCAATCCGCGGCGTGGGGACCTTTCCGTTGCGTCCCTCACGGTGACCACGCGGCCCGTTTCCGAACTGGCGAAGAAGGCCTGGCCTTTCGTACGAACGGGCTACACCAAGCTGGTGCGTCCTAGCCTCAAGGCTCGGGAAGCGGTGCATCCTGTGGACTTGCCCGTGCCGAGCGTGGGGCGCGGACTGGCCGCGTGGCGCGCATGGTATCGGAGCGTTGGGATGCGCGGCGATACATACGTCGTCGCCGTCGGTGCGGGGGCCAACCTCAGCGCATACCAATCCGCGGACGGCGGAAAAAACTTTTCACTGGCGCCCCTGTCGCACACGTCCGGGTTTGCTGGGCGCTGCGGCGGCGAAAATTGGTTTCGTTTTGCCCTCAGCGAAGGTGGCGACAACATCAACGTCATCTCTGGGGGACCCGAAGGAGAGACCGCACCAGTTGCCTTGGCCAGGGCGCAAGCCGAGGTATTTTCCTCCGCATGCGACGACACCACCCTGGTGGCGGGCTTGAAGGCCAAGGGAAAGAGCGATGTGGCGGTGCGCATCTGCAAGCACCGCGGCGGCTGCGCCCCCCTTGAATTGCCCGCATTTCCCGGGGTGGGGGTCCGCCCGCGCTTCCCCTTAGATATTGCCCGGGTCGACGGGGTGACCGTGGTGGCCGTGGTCATGCAAGGCATCGTGCGCGTGACCTCGTCTCGGGACGACGGGCGCAGCTGGACGCCGTACGTCGTGGCTTTCGATGCGGCGGCGCATCCGGAAGTGCGTACTGAAGTGGTCGTTCCCGGGCGATTGCTGGCCCTCGGCAAGCGTGTCCTGCTCTACGGCGGGGGCGAGAAACCAGGCCAAACCTACCCGGTCTTGTTCTCCGACGACTACGGCGCGAGCTGGCGCTCGAACTGAGCGACCAAGTCAAAAGCGGCATTCTGAGATACTGTCGCTCATGTTCGCGTACGAACGCCTGGTGCGTTTTCACGAGACGGATGCCGCCGGCCTGGTCTTCTTTCCGTGCTTCTTCGGTTACGCCCACGAGGCGATGGAGCAACTATTTGGCGACGTGCCCGGGGGCTACGCGGGCATGATCATGCAGCGTCGGGTTGGCTTGCCGGCGGTGCAAGTGGACGCGACCTTCGCTTCGCCGTTGCGCTACGGCGACACTGCGCGAATCGAAGTGCACGTCAGCCGACTGGGCAATCGGAGTTTTGAGCTCACTTTCGAGTTCATTCGAACCAGCGACGGAATGCACTGCGCCACCCTGCACCACACCGTGGTGGCCACGGACCTCGCCGCGGTGACGAGCATGGACATGCCCGAAGACATACGCCGGGTCGTGCAGGCGCATTTGGGCGCTGGCCCCGACTCAGTCTGACTCAGGGAGTCGCACGGCGATGCGCGCCAGCGCGCGGCGCACCCAGCTCGGATGCGCACCGCCGATGCCGTGCACCGGATCTGATTCGGCGGCTAGGACGGTGAGCGCGCGCACCTGAGTGCGTGCGTGGTCGGCCGCGCTGCTTTGGTCCGTGCGTTCGTAGAGCACCAACAAGCGGCGCCAACTCACCAGCGCCGCCGCCCAACCCTGTCGGGCGACGTGCCAGCCCGCGAGTTGCAGCAGCCGCGGAGCGTCGCCGGGGGCCACGGCAAGGGACGCCTCCATGTCGGTCACCGCCCCGTCCATATCTCCCCGGCGGTAGCGCAAGCGCGCGCGCGCCGCATAGGCGTCCGCGCTGGCAGTGGGCAACCCGAGGGCGAGGGCAAACACCCGTTCGGCCTCGTCCGGATCCCCCAAAGCGGCGCGGAGCTCGCCAAGGCCCAGAAACGCGGGACCGTAGCTGGGATCCATGCGCACTGCCTCGGTGTACAAGCGCAGGGCGTCGCCGCCGTCGCCCCGCGCTCGCGCTCGGGCAGCACGATCGCTGAGCTCACGGGCGGCCCGGGTTGCCCAACTCTCGGGGCGTTTCGCCGGGGCGACCCCGGGGGGCGAGGGGACGGAAGGGGGCGGGGGCGCGGCTGCGGCAGGCGGCGAGGCAGTCGCCACTGGCGTCGGCGCAGGCGGCGCTGCGTCAAAGCGCGCGGTCGGGGGCGATGCAGCAGCAGGCGCTGCCATGGCGGCTGTTGCCGACAGGATCGCAGCGGCGATCCATCTCGCACATGGCTCGAAAAACAACTGGATCTACGCTAGCACGGCCGTGGCTGCCTCGCCGCAGACCTGCGTCCCAAGGGCCACGCCGCCGGGCAATTCCTACTCATTTCGTAGGGGTTGCAGCCTCGGCACGGCCATTGCTGACTGCGCCCCAAATGCCCAGTCGAACCTACCGTGGTCACCGCGTTTCTCGCAAAGCTGCTCGGCGGCTGCGTTGGCTCTCGCTCTGCCTGATGCTCTTGCCTGCCGCTTGCGTGCAGGGCGGGGCCGCCATGCCCGCAGTGAGCCCGAGCGGCACCTTGGGACTGGGCGCCCACGGCGCCGAGGATGGCCAGCCCGATGGACCGTTCCGAGTGGTCTTCGCGGGCCCCAAGGGCAACGCTTCGAGCACGGCCGAGTTGAGCGTGGTCTTCAGTCGACCGCTGAGGGAGCTGTCGTTGGCCGGCAAGGAGGCCCCGCCGCCAATCACCCTGAGCCCGAACCTCGCCGGGCGCTGGCAATGGGTCGGCACTCACGCGCTCGTATTCGTGCCCGCGGGTGGGCCGCTGCCCGGTGCAACCAAGATCTCCGTCGAGGTGCCTGCGGGCACCCGCGCGCTGGACGGCTCGCGACTTCCCGCGCCTTATCGTTTCTCTTTCGAGACGCCGCGCCCGAAGTTGGTGCGCATGCAGCCCTACGACGGACAGAAGGGCCTGGAGCCCAAAGCCACGGTGACCCTGCGCTTCAATCAGCCCGTGGACCCGGCGGCGATGTCCAAGTGGGTCAGCTTGCGCAACGTGAGCCGCGACAAGAACGTCGCCGTAGAGCTGCTCCGCCCGGACCCTGCTCGCCCCAAGATCGTGGAGGTGCGGCCGAGGGCGCCACTGCCGGTGCACACCAGCTTCGAATTGAAACTTGCCGCCGGTTGGACGGGGGAAGCGGGACCGCTGCCTCAAACCGAAGCGAAGCTGATGCGTTTCGAGACCTACGGTCCCCTCGCCGTGCAGCGCGTGAGCTGCGATCAAGATACCCCCAACAAACACTGCGCGCCGGGCGGAAGCTTGGGGGTCTCGTTTTCTAATCCGGTGCGCTTCCGGGATGTCAAGCGGCTCTTGCGCGTGACGCCGGGGCTCAAGCTGCGTTGGGACACGTGGCGCGAAGAGGATGACTTCGTGAGCTACGTGGACGTCAACGGCTCGTTCAAAGCAGGTTCGACGTACACATTGAGCGTCGCCGGAGCGCTGCGCGACAAATACGGTCAGGCGCTCGGCCGCACACACGCCGAGCGCGTGCGGATCGATGACGTTTGGCCAACGGTAGAGATCGGCGTCAGTGGGGACACCCTGGAAGCCGCGATCGCCCGGCCGATTTCCGTGGGCAGCGTCAACGTGGGTGACTACCAACTCAGCGTCGCTGCGCTCAGCAAGACGCAAACGGCAGACCTGCTCCGGGAGCACAACGCCGAGAAACAACTGCAGCGGCTGACGCTCATTGCGCCGCCCGCCACGATCAAGCCGAATGCTGGGAAAAATCAGGTGCATCAGCGCCGCGTGGACCCATCCGCGTTGCTCGGAAAGCCCGGCCGCGGCGTCGTGGCTTTGGGCGTTACGTATGTGGAACGGGAGGGGCGCCGGCCGCGCACGCGTCGAGACGTGAGACTGGTCCAAGTCACGGATCTGGCGATGAGTGCCAAGGTCTCGCGCCACGGATCCCTGGTCTGGGTGACGCGCCTGTCGAATGGCAAACCCGTGCCGGGAGCCCGGGTCGAAGTGTACCGACCCGGCAGCGGCGCTCCCTTGATCAAACAGGCCGACAAGGACGGCATTGCGCGCATCGACGCCCGTGAGCTCGCCCCGAACCTCGCAAGCAACGGCCGGGATGCCCGCGCCGTGTTCATCGCTTCCGAGGGCGAGGACTGGACTGCGCGACCTATTAGCGACTTTCTGGATGCGTGGCGTCTGGACGTGCCTCTGGATCTAAGCGGAGAGCTGCGGGCCTACGGCCTGCTGTTCACGGAGCGTGGCCTGTACCGCCCCGGCGACAGCGTGCAGCTCAAGGGTTTGGTGCGTCGTCATACCCGCACCGGAAACGCGGTTGAGGCGGGACGGAGCCTGACCCTCGTGGTCGAAGACCCCGAAGGCGAGAAGATCACGACGAAGGTAGTGAAAACGACACGCTTCGGCTCTTTTGACGCCAAGATCCGCCTGCCGCGCTCGGCGTCCCTCGGGCGCTATCGGGTCTACAGCCAAGGCCTGGGCGATGGCCAACTGAGCGAGAGCTTCGAAGTCGCTGAGTACCGCCCCGCGGAATTCAAGGTGGGTGTGGAAAGCAACCAGCCGTCCTACGTGCGCGGCGACAAAGCAAACTGGGTTGTGCGTGGCGACTTCCTATTCGGCGCGCCGATGTCCGCGGCCAAGACGCGTTACAACGTCGGCCGCGCGCGCACCTACTTTGCACCGCCGGACTCTGACGGATTTGCGACGGATCCGGGCGCGTACTTCGCCGATGCCGAGGACGCGGACCTGGACCACTCCGTTCTGGAAAGCGCCGAGAAGAAGCTCGATGGCGAGGGGAAGCTGGAGCTAAGCGCGAAGCTCTCGATGGACGGCCAGCGCGGCCCGGAGCTTGTGACTGCCGAAGCGGAGGTCACAGACCTGTCGCGCCAGGCTCAGAGCGGCAGCACCTCAGCGATCGTGCACCCAGCGACCTTCTACGTGGGCATTGAGTACTTGAAGGACTTCTTCGTGCAGGCACCGGGCAAGACTGCGCCGCGCATCGTTGCCTTCTCACCCAAGGGCAAACGCTTGCCGGGGAAGCGCGTCAGCCTGGAGCTCACGCGCCGGCGTTGGAGCATTGCGCGTCAGGACGTGGGCGGCTCCCGCCTGCATTCCGTGAGCAAGCCCGTGGACACCGTCGTTGCGCGTTGCGAAGTCACCACCGGTGCGGCTCCCGTCGGCTGTTCCCTGGACGTGCCCGAGGGCGGTTACTACATCGTTTCCGCCAAATCCAAAGATGAGCGAGGCAACGCGGTGTCTGCGGCGCTGACGTTCTACGGGATCGGCAAGGGGGGCATGCACTGGGGGGACGGGGATCAGCGCAAATTGGATCTGGCGTTGAATAAGAAGGAGTACAAGGTCGGAGAGCGCGCGCGGGTCTTGGTCAAGAACCCGTTCCCGGAAGCCGAGGCGTTGATCACCGTGGAGCGGGCCGGCGTGTACCGGGCGGAGCGGCGTATCTTGCGTGGAGGCACACCGGTGGTGGAGGTGGACGTCAGCGCCGATCTGCTGCCGAACGCTTTCGTTTCGGTGCTCCTGACGCGCGGCCGAACTTCGAAACCCAAGCCGGGCAAGCCGGACGTGGGGGCTCCGGATTTCCGCATCGGCTACGCGGAGATCGCCGTCAACGCTGAAGCGCGCCGGTTGGCTGTCAAAGTCACTCCCTCTGCAACGGAACTCAAACCCGGGGCCAAGGTAGACGTTTCCATCCTGACCACCAACGCCGCGGGCAAGCCCCAAGCCGCAGAGGTGGCGCTCTACGCCGTGGACGAAGGGGTGCTGTCCCTAGTCGGCTACAAGACTCCAGATCCGCTGCCCGTGTTCACGTCTCCACGCGCGCTGCAGGTGGCCACGATTGAGTCCCGGGAAGCCCTGGCTCGCCTGGGTCTGGACGATCTAGGCGCCCTCGGGCTCGACAAGGGGCTAGACGGAGGCGGCGGTGGTGAAAGTAGCGGTGCGCGCAAAGACTTTCGCCAGAGCGCGTATTTCAATCCAGCGGTGCATACGGATGCTGCGGGCCGCGCAAAGGTCAGCTTCAAGCTGCCGGATAGCTTGACGACCTACCGGCTGATGGCCGTCGCTGCCACCCTCGACGACCGCTACGGGTTTGGCGAATCCCGCGTCATCACCAGCAAGAAGCTGATGGCGCGTCCCGCTCTGCCGAGGTTCCTGCGAACCGGAGACCAAGCCAGCGCGGGTGTCATCGTGACATCCAAGGGCGCGGCGGACGAAAACGCCACGGTCACAGCGAAGGTCCGCGGCGTGGAAATATCCGGCGAGACGACCAAACGCGTGCAATTGCCGAAGGGGGGCAGCGTCGAGGTTCGTTTTCCTTTGCGCGCTACGCGTGCGGGTAAAGCGACATTTGGCTTCATGGTCCGCGCTGGCGCCGAGCACGATGCTGTGGAAGTTGTGCGCGAAGTCCAAGTGCCCGCGGTCATGGAGTCCGTCGCCTTGTACGGTCAGACCGAAGGCGCTCGTGGGGAAAAGCTGGGCGACCTGTCCGGGATGCGACGGGATGCAGGGGAGCTGCAGCTTTCGGTGGCGTCGACGGCACTCGTCGGTCTGGGCGGCGGCATCGAACAGCTGATCGAGTATCCCTACGGCTGCACCGAGCAACTGTCGTCTCGGCTGCTTCCGCTGTTGCCTTTGGCGGATCTGGCCAAGGACTTTTCCTTGCCGCTACCCAAGAACACCAAGCAAATCGCAGCGAAGACCGTCGCCGAGTTGCTCACCCGGCAGCGTGGCGACGGCGGTTTTGGGTTTTGGCCGGAGTCTCAGGAAAGCTCGCCGTGGGTGAGTGCGTATGCGCTTTGGACCTTGCATCACGCAAAAGTGCGCGGTCATGCGGTGCCGTCGCGGGCGATGAAGCGTGCGCGCGCCTACGTACGCAAGACTTTGGAGCGCCTACAGCTCGAACCCGTATCCCTGACCACGGCGGCGTTCATCGTAGACGTGCTCGCAGAAACCGGCACGCCAGATGTTGGCTACATGAGCCGCATCTATGCGGAGCGCGACAAGCTCCCGACCTTTGGCAAGGCGCTCCTGCTGCACGCGCTTGCTGTGAGCAAACAGAAAGCCGAGCTGGTCGATCCGCTGGTCAATGACATCGAGGGCCAACTGCGCATTGAGGCGGATGCGGCCATGGTTTCCGAAAATCTCGGAGACGAGTACGCGGTGCTGATGACATCCCCCGCGCGGTCCAGCGCCATGGCGCTGCGTGCGCTGCTCGCCGCCCAGCCCGCGCACCCCATGGCCAGCGCTTTGGCCAAGGGGCTGCTGCGTGCTCGTCGCGGCGGGACTTGGCGCACCACGCAGGAAGCCGCCTACGCGCTGCTGGCGCTGGACGAGTACCGAAAGGCACAGGAGCAGACCACGCCGAGCTTCTTGGCTCGGGTGTGGCTCTCCGGCACGCAGCTAGCGTCGTCGCGGTTCGAAGGCCGTAGCGCGGAAGCGCTGCGACATGTGATCCCCGCGGGGCAGATCCCGACGGGGGGTGGCGGCTTGCTCGTGTTCCAGAAAGAGGGTGACGGCAAGCTGTTCTACGAGGCTCGCTTGCGCTACGTGCCCAAGACGCTCCCCTCCCGCGCCCTGGACCGTGGCTTCTTCGTACAGAAGACCCTGCGCGCGGTGACGCCGGAAAGTCTGCCGCAGGCCATGGCCACGCTCTCGGATCGCACGCAGTCTCAGCTCCCCGCGGGCTCTCTCGTGCTTGCGGATGTGATCATCGTCACACCAAGCCCCCGTGAACTGGTGGTGATTGACGACCCGCTGCCCGCCGGGCTCGAGGCCGTGGACGCCAATCTCTCCACCACTGCGTCCTGGCTGGCAGTGCCCGGGCAGGGTGGGGAACCGGGCGCTTATAGCGATTCCGACGGCGATTGGGATGACGACGTGGCGCACGGCAGTGCGTTCCTGGACAGCTGGTACCGTCGCGAGTTGCGCGACGACCGGGTCTTGTTCTTCGTCGACCGAATGGCAGCCGGCATGTATCACTACCGCTACTTGGCGCGTGCCACGACGGCCGGGAAGTTCGTGCTCCCGCCCACCAAGGCCGAAGAGATGTACACGCCCGAGGTCTTCGGTCGGACCGGAGCGGTCTCCGTGGAGGTGCGGTGAAGCGCAGCCTGCAAATCCTTCGCGCGCTGCTCTTCGCCTGCGCCGCCTGCTCCGTCGCGATTGCCTGCGCAGTGGCACGGACGCCGCTGCCGAAGCAACTGCAGAGCGCTGCAGCGCCGGAGACGGGCGTGCGCTACCTGGACCGCCACGGCCGGCTGATCCACACAACCCGCATCGACGGAGGGGCGCACGCCAACTGGGTGCCCTTCGAAGCGCTGTCCGCGACCACCGTCGCGGCGGTCTTGGCGGCGGAGGACAAACGATTTTACAGCCACCCAGGCGTGGACCCTCTCGCCGTCCTGCGCGCTACCGGACAGTGGATCCTGCATCGTCGTGCCGTCAGCGGCGCGAGCACCCTCACGCAGCAGCTTGCCCGCACCCTGGAGCCCCGGCCGCGAACGCTGAGGGGCAAAGCCGCCGAGGGCACCCTCGCTCTGCGTCTCGAACTGACCCTGGGCAAGAACGCGATCTTGGAGCAGTACGTCAATCGGGTGGATTTTGGGCCGAATTTACGGGGGATCGGCGCGGCCAGTCGCTTCTATTTCGACAAACCTGCCGCTGCGCTGTCCCTGGCGGAGGCGGCGGCTCTCGCGGGCATGGTGCGTGGACCGACGCTGTATGACCCGCGGCGTCGCCCGGAGCTCGCACTGCTCCGACGCGACCGCGTGCTGCGCCGACTGCTACGCACCAACCTGGTGGCGGAGGATCTGGTCCACCGGGCGCTGGCGGAGCCACTGATGCTGCAACCGCGCGATGGAGAAGGCGGCGCCCACCACTTCGTTCGTGTTCTATCCTCACGAGCAAGCGGTAGTGCTCTCGCCGACGACGCTGCTGACGAGTTCCGAACGACCTTGGACCTCAGCTTACAAACCGAAGTCGAGGGCCTCACGCGCCGGGCCGTGGACCGCTTGAAGGAACACGATGCATCGGCAGCGGCCGTCGTTGTGCTCGACAATGCGAGTGGCGACGTATTGGCCTACGTGGGCTCCGCCGGTTTCTACGACCAGGAGGCGCTTGGTCAAAACGACGGCGTGCTCGCCCTGCGTCAGCCGGGCTCTACGCTGAAGCCCTTCGTATACGCAACGGCGATGGAGCATTTGGGCTATTCGGCGGCAACCATCGTTCCGGACGTCGAGTTGCACCTGTCCACCGCGCAGGGCGACTACACACCGAAGAACTACGATGGCCGGCAGCACGGTCCTGTCCGTGTGCGCGAAGCGCTGTCGAACTCTCTGAATATCCCGGCCGTCTTTACGGCCGCCCAAGTGAGTCCTGGGCGGGTGCTGGACACCTTGCATCGCGCCGGCTTTGCGTCGCTGACCGAAGACGCCGCGCATTACGGGGCCGCGATTGCCCTCGGCGACGGAGAAGTCCGTTTGCTCGAGCTCGCTGCGGCCTACACCAGTTTGGCGAGGCAGGGACGCATGCGACCCCCGCGATTCGTGCTTGCATCACGAAATGCGTCGGGCGCGTGGCGCGAGCAGGAACGCAGTCCAGAGAGGCGCGTGATGCGCCCGGAGACGGCCGCAGTGCTCTTCGACATCCTCGCGGACGATGTCGCCCGCGCGGGAGCGTTTGGGCGGGGCAATGTATTGGAACTGCCCTTTGCCGCCGCCGTCAAAACGGGCACAAGCAAAGGGCATCGCGACAACTTCACCGTAGGCGTCAGCGCTGCGGTCACCGTGGCGGTGTGGGTGGGCAACTTCGATGGCCGCCCGATGATCCGAAGCAGTGGGGTGACCGGCGCCGGCCCGCTATTCCGCGACGTGATGCTCGCTGCCATGCGCGACCGGGACGGTGAATTGCCGGCGCCTGGCGCAGAGATCGTCGAGCTGAAGATCTGCGAAGGCAGTGGTCAGCTTCCCGGTCCCCACTGCAGCCACGTCGTATCGGAGCACTTCGCGGCGGCCAGCGCGCCCACCGAGAGCTGCGCGCTACACCAGGAAATTTGGGTGGACGAGGACAACGGACTGTTGTCGCAGCCTGGTTGCGATGGCGCCGTCCGGCGCGTGGTCGAAAACTACGAACCCAAATATCGCGCTTGGGCGCGGAAAGTTGGACGGCCGGTCGCGCCGGACCGGGCAAGCCCGCGTTGCCGTCAGGCTGCGGCGCACGCTCGGGGAGTACGGATCCTCTTTCCCTACGATGGCGCGCGGTTTGTGCGCGATCCCGGGCTGGCGGCTGCGCAACAGCGGGTGCAGGTGCGACTGCAGTCCGGGGTCTCCGACTACGAGCTTTCCCTCGACGGTCGACGCATCGCCAGCGGTCGCGGCGCGCCCAGCTTTGCGCTCAGTCCGGGAAGCCATCAGCTGCGACTCCAGGCGGGCGGCCAGGTGCATTCCGTCCGCTTTGACGTGGAGTGAGCCCCGGCCGTCCGGAGACCGCTTAACCGTCTAGACCGACTTGCTGGCGGGCCGCCGCGTATTGCTCGCTGACGCTGAACACGGCTAGGTCCCGCGCCTCCGGATTGCGCAGGATCCACTTCAAGCGATCGGGCCCCTCGGCGGGTGGTTGCGCCTGCCCCGATGCCAGCGCGATCGCTGAAAACGCCGTCACTGGGCTGCCGATGGCGAGCAGGGCCACATGGTCGCCCCACTGGTGGATGGCGGTCGCGACCTGAGAAGCGCGATTGCCGATCGAACCGATGACTTCGAGGGCGAGCACGGGCACATCGTCATCCAGCCGTCGGGTGATCGCGCGCTGCACACGGTCCCGTGCCTCCCCGAGCTTTTTCGCATCGATGTTCGGAGCTTGCCAGTTTGGCGCGAAGACCGAGAGGTAGCCCGCCAGGGTGGGCCATAGATCGATGGGGGACGTGCGAGAGAGGGTGCAAGCGTTGGCTTGGATGATCTTCAGGGCGCGCACCAATAGGAAGTCGCGCAAAGCGGGGTCGGGGTGTTCCAGCAACTCTGTGCCGACAATGAGTCGAGGCGGCATGCCTGCCATCGGCAATGCCTGCGGACCGATGGCGGGCGAGGCGAGCACCTCCAGCCCCATAATGCCGAAACGCTCGGCTAGCTGCTCAAGTTCGCGTTGCACGTGCGCGGACTCTTGGGGCAGGACCACCGCGCGCATGGTTTTCGGATCGACCGCGTAGGCCGCGTCCAAAGCATCGGCGCTCTTCTTGAGCAGGGCTCGCAAAGGCAAGGTCAGGAGCTCCGGAGCAAGTAGGTCGTCGAGCTTTGGGTCGGCTGCCGCCGCACCCGCGCCCATCACGTCTTCCTCGCGTCCTTCGATGGCGGCCAGAGTCGCGTTGGCGATTTGTGCGGCGCCGGCTCCCCCGCGCAACTCGGCAACGGTGGACAGTTGAGAGAACAGCCCGGGGTCGAATCGTCCCGTGCCCAGGGCGCGTCGCGCGTCGTTGGCAGCGCGATCCAACAGTACGTTCAGTGCGGTCGTCTCGCCGTGGCGCTGATAGAACTCAGCCAAGGCTTTGAGTACCGCACCGTCCTGCGGCCAGGTCTTGCGCGCGCGATCGAGGGTGGTTTCCGCCTTGCGCTTGTCCTTGAGCACTTCTTCATGGACGCGCGCCAGATTCAGTGTCCGCTCGCGCTTTTCTTCCGGGCTTCCGGCGCGATTGACCAACTCTGTGGCCATCTCCACGGCCTTGTCGGTCTCGCCCAGGCGACCGTAGACGAATACCAAGCACTGTTGAGCGCCAACGTCGTTGGGCTCTCGCTTGATGATTTCGTTGTAAGCCAGTTCGGCGCGCTGGGGGTTGGGCAGCTCCGAGTCATACAGCGCGCCAAGTCGTCGATAGATTTCAATCTGGCGTGTCGGGTCGTTTACCGAACGCGCCAATCGGATCAATGACTGCTCGGCACCTTCCCAGTCGGCTTCTTGCGCGCACAAGTCCGCGAACGCGTCGAGGGCGTCGACATGGTCCGGATTTTCGTCGAGGGCAGCTCCCAGAGCCTGCTTTGCCGCCTCGCGGTCGCCGACTTCTGCGAGCGCGCGGCCGCGCGTGACTTCAAGGGCGACGCGTTCTTCGGGATCATCGGTTTGGTCGAGGCGGCGCTCCAGGAGACTGGCCAGACGAGCGCGATCTTCCCGTGCGACGTACTGGCCACGCAGGCGTTCGAAAACGTCAGCGTATTTGAGGTCAATGTCCGCAGCTTTCTCCAATGCCGTGAGGCCCTTGTCGGCATCCTCGGCCACGTCGAGCCACAGCGTGGCGGCGGCGTGCCACGCCTCAAGTCGGTGACGCTCCACGGCGCTGGAGGTCGCGATGGTTTCCAGCGCCTGGGCCGCGCCGGCCGGGTCGTCCAGCTTCTCGTCCACGACGACTTCGGCGGCCAGAGCCGTGGGGTGCTCGGGCAGCAGTTCGAGAGCGCGCTCCAGGAGCCCCCGCGCTTCTTCGAAGTTCTCCGTCCGCGCGCTCGCTTCGGCGGCGCGCAAGCACAGCGTCGCCGCGTCGATGGCGCGATTGGCGCGGTCGGCCAAGGAACGATTCGCCCGCAAGATGCCGGCGTCGTCGCCGGCCTTCTTGGCTTTCGCTGCGAGATAGCGCAGTGCCCACAGGGGAGGTTCGTCTCGCAGGGTCACTCGGTCTAGCAACGCCTGTGCGCTCTGTGCGCTGTCGTCGTCGCCGCTGCGCTCGTAGCTCGCGTAGGCAAGGAACGCCTGCGCAACACCCTCTGGCCCCTCAAGCAGCGTGCTGAGGGTGTCGGCAACCTTCGCCAGGTCCTCCATGCGTGCGCCGCTCATGTACTCGTGGGACAAGCGGTGCAGTGCCGGCAGGTGATTCGGGTCAATTTCCAGGATTGCAGCGTCCCACAACAGAGCGCTGGCTTTTTCGCCACGCAGTCGGTCCAAGCGCGCGAGCCGGTTGTAGAGTGCGCGTTGCGTCTCCGGGTCGTCGCTTTCCTTCGCCGCGCTCATCCACTTGTCGGCGTAGTCCGTGGCCGCGCTGCCGTAGGCGGCAAGTCGCTCGGCGGTCAGCTGTGCCAGACCCCCATGGGGTTCCGCTTTTGCGGCCACCGCCGCAGCTGCGCCCAGGTCACCGTCGCGTTCGTGTTCTAGGGCGGCCTCGAGCAGGAGCGCAGCCTGGTCCACGCCCTCGGAACCTTGCGCCACTTCTTCGCGCCACCCAGCGCGTTCGGCGCCGCTGGTTGGGATAAGCCGCTCGTGCAGCTCCCGCAGGGCGACGTCACCGGGCACCGCAGCGGTCGACTCTCCCAGGAGTGCGGATGCGGACTCCCGATCGTCTTCTGCGGTCAGCAGCGCTTCACGCACTGCGTCCCAAGATCGTTCAATCGGATCCTCGGAAACCGCGCGCCTGGCTCGCAGCCATTCAACGACCTTGCCCACGTCCCCGGCGCTGCGTGCCCGCTCCTCGCCTAGGCGATAGGCAAAGGGCAAGGCGGGCGCGAGCTCGGCCGCGCGCTGAATCAGCGCTGCCGCGGTGTCTTCGGAATCGGACCGCTGCGCAGCTTCGAGCAACAGCAGCGCCCGCTGCATGTCGTCGCCCGCTGCATCGGCCACGCTGACCAGCACGTCGCTGGCGTCTGCGGGGGGCACATGTTGCAGCAGCGCCCGAGCACTGGCCTCGCTGCCCGGATCTGCCGCGAGGGCCACGCGGAGACATTCGGTGGCGCTATCCGCAGAGCCGCTCAATTCGTAGGCGAGTGCCGCGGCCAAACGCTGGTCGCGCTGTCCATCTCCGCTGTCCGCATCCGCCGCCAGCAGTTTGGCGACGTTCTCGCCGCTCTGAGCTTGGACTAAGAGCTCCAAGCGCAAGCGGTTGCCTGCCGGAGACGCGTCGTTGAGTGCCGCGTAGCGGTCCACCGCGGCCGGCAGTAGCGTCGGGTCGGTGCCTTCTGCTCCTTGCGCGCAGAGTGCGCGGCCGAGGGCTACGGTGGCGCGGGTGTCTGCGGCGCCGGTTAGCGGCTCCGCTGGATCGTGTGCCGGCGCGGCGGTCGCGGCCGCGGCGGACGCGAGCACGCTCAGTTCCGGATCCTGCTGTAGCTGCGGAAGCCACGGAGCGAGCGCCTGGCGGCCTCCTCCGGTGAGCGCCGCGAGCGCAACGCGGTCCGCCGCGGTCACAACGTCGCTGCTTGCGTCTGCGGACACAGCAGTTGCCACCGCTTCTGGGTTGCCCTGTTCGAGGGCGCGGGCCGCCAAGGCGCGTCGTGCCGCGGAAGCGTCAGGCGTCTTCTCGATGATCCGACTGAGACTTTCGATGGAGCGCTGGCGCGTTGCAGCAGTGGGTGCATCCAGGCTCGCCGCGAGCCAAAGCGCCGGTAGCTCAAGCTCCGCAACTTGGGCGAGTCCAAGCACTGCCGCGGCGGCACCCGCGCGGTCCCCGGCGGCGGCTGCGCGCCGCGTTTGCTCCGCGGCCGCGAGGGCCGGCGCTGCGCCTGTCGCCGCACCGTCACGCAAATAGGACAGCGTTGCGACCGCTTCGTTGAGCGGCGCTAGGTCCGCGTGGGCGGGAAGTTTTATTTTCGGTGGGCCCGCGGACTGCGCGAGCTGCGCGGCAACTTTTGCCACGACGCCCCGGGCGTCTTCCGGAGCAGCGCGCACCAGGGCGTCCAGCTTGCGCTGGCTGGCGGCCGCGTCCCCAAGCTTGAGCCGGTGGACCTCCATTGCGAGATAAGTCGCGTGGGTGCGATGTGCTGCGTCCGGCGCACTGCGCGCTTCGCTCTCCAAGAGCGCGGCAGTTCCCTTCCAGTCTTCGCCGCTCTGGGCCAGCCAACGCGATTGCCGCTGCACGACGGCCGACGACGCCAGCACCGAGTGGGCTTCGGCGGCGACCTCGCGTGCACGTTCCAGATCTCCGGTCATGGCCCAAAGTTCCGATGCCACGACCAAGCCGCGTCCTTTGCTGGCCGCGTCCGGGCGCGCTTGCGCCTCGTTCTCCATCCATTCGGCGCGGGCCTGCCACACGTCCAAGTTGCCCATGGCGCCCAGAAACGCGGACGCGGGCTGCTCGGCATCTGCGTCGTCGGCGGGAGCCTCTTCAGGCGGCAGCGAGTCGAGGATGGCGGCAGCTTCGTCTGCGGAGAGCGTGCCGAGTTCCGCGTCGGGCGCCCGGAGGTCCTCGGGCGGCCTCGACTCCAAAACTTCTGCGGCCTCCTGGAAGCTGGAGTCGGCGGCTTCGTCCGACGCAGCACCTGGCGTGGCCGTTGCGTCCGGCGGTTCGGGAGGAATGGTCGGTGACGCAAGCAGTGCGTCCAGCTCGCTGATCTCACCGACGACGGTCGGGGCGTCTGAGATTTCGTCGTATTGGTCCAGGCCGAGCATTTCCTCCGGCGCTGGCTGGCTGGGCACGGCTTCGCGCAGTTTTTCGGCGGAAGTACCCCGGGGCGGCGTGTCCTCGGACTCCAACAGCGGGGCCACGGCGCGCAGGTCCAGGTTGTCGAAGTTCAACTCGTCGTCGAGGGCACCCGCAAATGGGTCGGACGGCTCGGCTTGTTCCGGCGGAGCCGCCGGGCGCGGAGCAGCGCCGGCGGGGCGGGGGGGTGGCGGGCGGGGCGGCCGGGGCCGTGGTGGCGCTGCGGCCGGCGGCGGTCGCTGGGGAGCGGCTGGCGGTCGCTGGGGAGCGACTGGCGGTAATTCGGGGGCAGCGTCAAGAAGCGCGTCGATCTCGCCACTTGCCGTGCGCTTCTCGCGAGTGGGCGGTGGCGCGGGAGGCACTTCCGTTGGCAACGCCACATGATCGAGTAGGTCGTCGACGTCTGCGGCTGGCGGGACCTTCAGCCCCAGATCCTCGACGCTGCCAACGTGGGTGTCTTCGTCTTCGCTGAACAACCGACGGTCTGGCTGGATCAGCGGTGCGACTGGGGCCGGTTCGACCGGCGCCGCGGGCGGCGGGTCGTCCGAAAGCAGCGAATCCAACAGCGCGTCGGGCTCAAAGTCCAAGTCGCCGAGCTCTTCACCGATGCTACGTGCGCTGCCGCTCCGACCGGCGCCTGTGTGTTTGGGCAGCTTATGCGGCGGCTTGTCGCTCTTCTTGTCAGTCATCGCACACCCATGCCCAGCATTTCTCGAATCGAGAGATAGGTTGGGGACAGGACGAAGCTCAGAATGCGAGCTGCGCGTGCTTTCGCTTCCATGGAGGCGCCCACCTGCCCGCGGGACGCAGCATTGTGCGCCAGGACCCAAGACACATCCCCGGATGCGACACTGGCGAGTCGGTCCAAGCTGGAGGTGGCGGCACGCACCCAACCCTCGATGTCTTGATTCGAGGCTTGCACCGCCCGCGCCAGTTCGGGAATGGTCTTCTTGACTCGACGGGGCATCTCCTTGGCGAGCACGCGCTGGAACTCACCCAGCATGGCGTATTGCGGCGAGGGAACACCGACGTCGACGACGGCGCAGGCTGCGACCACCAGCGCGGCGACATCCGTGGCGTCTCGGTGTCGCAAAATCGTCGTGCCGCGCCGCAACGCAAAGAGCTCGCGCGCCACCATTCCTCGATGCGCTGCGGACAGCGGCGCTTGCACCTGCGCGCCAATGACCATCGCCGGGGTCTCGTTGGCAACGCCATACACCCCGTCGGGATCGTTTCCGCCGATATACAGCTCGAAGTCCCCCAAACCCAAGGCGCCAGCCCAGGCCGCGATTTCGTTGCGAACCGGCAGCCCCGCGCGGGGATCTACCCGCTGCTTCTTGCCTACCCCAAGAGCGTCGAGACTCGGTCCCAGGGCGTCTGCGAAGGTTGTGGCTAGCGCGCGCATCAAGGTGGGCAAAGGGCCCTGGTCGTGGGGATCGCAGAGATCGGGCAGGGCGGCTTCGTCCACCGTCATATGCGGTACCCGAGCGACCCGCTGGTCGAGGACTGCCAACTCGTGATCGATCTCCGGCGTGCCTTGCCCCAGCGCAACCAACGCGCCGAGGGCGGCCTGCCGGATGCGCGGTTGGTCGAGGCGATGAGCGATGCGCGCCAAGCGGTCCACTCGCTCGGCGTCTAGCGGGTCCTTAAGCAGCATCGGGACCAGCGTGTCACGTCCGCGTGCCAAGAGCGCTTGGGCCGTGGCGGGGGGCAGCACGCCGGTGAGCACTAGGTCGAGGGCTTCGCCGTCCTCGGGGGCTTCCGCCAGGAGTTTTTCGACCGCCGCCTGTGCCTCTGCGGGTCGCAAGCGACGATCGCGGTGGATCGCCATCGCAAGACGGGCAGCCTCGATACGCGACACCTGCGAGTCGCGTTCGTTCATCAGTTGTTCGAGCACTTGCGTTGCGCTGTCCCAGGACTCGAGTTTGGCTGCCAGGCGAGCCAGGCGTTCGCGAACAGGAAGCGTTGACAGACCCATTTCGTAGAGCTGGGTCAGGACCTCCAGGGCACGCTGGGGCTGCCCCAGTTTGTTCTCGAAGATGTCCACGGAAGCGACACCGCTCATCAAGCGTTGTTTGGCCGGTGCCGCGTCGAGGGCCGCGAGCCGCGCGAGCCGGTCGGCGGCTTCGGGGAACTGCCCCGTGGTGAGGTAGATTTCTCCGGAGAGCGCCAGTGCGCCGACGTGATCCGGCTCCAGCATGGTCACGTTTTCGAGAGCCGCCAGGGCGCCTTCGCGATCCCCCGCGCCGCGCATGACGCGGGCGCGTTCCCAGAATAGCTTGGCGATCTCTTCGGGATCTTCGGCGACTTCTAGGCGTTTCGTGATCAGCTCCAAGAGGCGCTCGCCGTCTTTCTTGGCGCGGACCAAGCGGAATAGCTTGTCGAAGGCGACGAAGCGGCGCACGTCTCGTTCTACAGCGCGCGAGAGCGCGAACTCGCCGCGGGTGGTGTCGCCCAATTCGTCGATCAAGATCAGTGCGGCGTACTCCCACAGCTCCGCGCCTCGGGCATCTTCGCTGACGGCGTCGCCCAGGCAGGCGCAGGCTTCCGCCACCAGGGTCCGGTCGCCCGTCGCCTCGCCGGCGGCCCGCAAGCCTTCCCACCCGAGCACTTCTTCTGGGTACGCCTCGACCACGGATCGGAACAGCGTGGTGGCGGACTCGGGCTGGCCCGCGGCAAGCAAATTATAACCCGCCAGGGTGCGCATCATCGCGCTGTGCTCGTCACCCAGCACGTCTTCGGCGGTCAGCAGCGCGCGTGCCCTTCGCCGGGGGTCGCACCCGGGCAACGCCAGCTCCAAGTTGGTCAGTTGTTTTTCGACCGTCGATGCATCGAGCAACGTTGGGCGCGCGGTCGTGCCGAGCTCTTGTACCACGGCCGCGCTCGCGCCCAGCTGGGCGGCGGCGGAGCCGGTCAGGGTGGCGGAGAGTCTGCCGCGCGCCAACACTTCCGTTTCCGAATCCTGCACGGCAAGGGCGAAGGCAAGATTCTCCAGGGCGGCGTCC
>CALMUT010000294.1 GCA_937872925.1 uncultured Myxococcales bacterium
CGCCCGGCGGTGCTGGTGCCCGCGCCCCCTTCTCTGGGGGCCGGCGCGGCGGGGGCGGCCGCGGGGGCACACAACAAATGCAAAACTCTGGAACACCTCCCGCCACACTTCGCACTGCCACTCCGGGCGGTCGTAGTTGCCGTGCAATGCAACAACCACGGGACGCGGCTCCACGGCGCCGTGGGGAATGGACACCACAGCGTCACGATGTCCTTCCACGGGCAGTGCGCTAAGCGTATTCGCGCTAGCGAGGGGTGCGAGCTTGCTGGGCACCTCGGCGCTCGGAGCGGCGCTGGCTTCCGGCAACGCAGTCTCTGCAGATCGCAGCTTCGGCGCTGGCGCCGGCACAGCGGTTGCCGGCGCAGACCGCTCCGAGTTTGGCGTGGTGCGGCAGCCGCCGGTGCCCAACGCGAGCACCGTTCCGAGCATCAGCGCTGCTGTATTTGCCGGCATTCCGTCAGAGAGTACCCGAAGCACCCCAGCCTCGCGGTAGGATTTGAAATATGAGCGCGTCTGCGTCTGCTCCCCCAGATCCCGAATCCTCGGGAAGCGACGCGCCAAGCAAGAAGCCGATCACCGAAACGCTACTGCCCGCGCTCGGCTTTGCTGCGCTGGTGTGTGCCGTTTGGTACGCCTACTTCAAGATCAATACGGAGGCGCCCCCGGCCGAACCCAAGGTCGTGCTTCCTCCCGTGGAGCGACCCCAGACGGTTGTTGGAACCATCTTCGTTCCGAATCCGGAACACGCCTGGAAGCAGCTACGTCCCTTTGGCAGCGCCGCGTTTGGCGTGTACCCGACCCGGGCGTCGACGTTCATCACCGCGGGCTTCGGACTGCCGCCGTATTTGGACTCTGAGATCCGCGAAGATGCGCCGCTGGTTGGAGCGATCGCCGTTGACGACCGCGGCACGTACTGGGTGCTCGGCGCTGCGGTGCTGGACGGCCGAGCGTTGCTCGCGGAGTTGACAGAGGGCAATGAGCCCTACTTCTTCAAAGAAGATCACAAGGATCTCGGGCTGACGCTGGTGCAACCCAAGCCGGGCCGCACGCCGGTAGCGCTCACTCTCGCGATCAGCGGCGACATGGTGCTGGTGGCCGAAGATGACGAGCAACTCCTGAAGCTCGGTCCGTACGTTGCGCGCAACCTGCCCAGTGCTGCAGAGACGAAAAAGAAGGACATCGTCGTCGAACTGGAGCCGGCCCGCCTCTCCAAGCAGGTGCGCGCCCTGGTCAAAACCGCACCGGAGTTTGCCCTCGGTTGGCTCTCCGGGATCCAGCACGCCAGCGTCAGCGCCACGATCGAAAGCGACCAATTGAGTGTGAGCGCAGACTTGAAGCTCGATGCAGAACTGCGCCGCGTTGCACAGCTGTTCAAACCTGGACCGGCGGGACCGTTGCTTTCACTGTCGAAGTCCAGTGCGGTGAGTCTGTTGATGCAAGGTCTCACCGACGCCGGGGTGGTGACGCGCCTCGCAGACGAGCCAGACGACGAGAAGCTGAAGCGGGGCGCGCAATCCCTCGCCGACCACACCGGGCCCGGGATCACATGCATGGCGGAAGGGTCGAGCGGCGCGGGAGTCCTGTGCCAGACCCCCAGTGACGACGGCGGGAAAGCAGCCAAGGCCCTCAGCGACCTGGCACGCTTGCTCGGCTCTCCCGCGTGGAGTGAACGACTGCGCGAACGCACGACCATCCAAGTCTTGCCGCTTGCGGGTGCACCAACCCTGCCCGGGCTCACCACGCGTTCTGAAGCGCTGGGCGATGTTGCTGTCGCGTGGCGCGCCAACGAAAACGAACTGCTGCTCGCCCTGGGCACGCAGCCGCTGCCGGAACTCTCGGAACAACTCTCGCGCTGGACGCCCGCCGAGGAACTGTTGCAGTCCGACAAAGTTGTCCGCGGCTGGTTCCCCGCCAACACCCGGGTACATGCGGCCGTGGTATTGCGTCCGGGGCAGTTGCTGACAACCCGCGCCATGGCCCGCGAAGAGGCAGCTCTGGCCATCTGGCTGGAACCCGCTGCCTCGGGTGTCCGTGTGCAGCTGCGCGCCGAGCGCGACGCCATACGCTTCGTCACCGCCGCGGTTCGCTGACAAGAGTTAGGCCGAGGGCACTCCAGCGACCGGGGTCGGAGCGTGCCAGGGGTCTGAGTCAGCGGCAGCGAACAGAGCGGGACGCGGGGACAGTGGCGGTGGCCGAAGCGGCGACCGAGGCAGTGGCAGAGGCGGCGGCGGATCCTGAGTCAGCGGGTGCGGCAGCGACAGAAAAAGAGGCGAGAGCCCCGGCACGTCCGCCCCGCCGGGGCGTGCTATTCTACGGCTCGCTCTCTTAGGAGGCCCATCTTGAAGACCGTGCGCTTTTTGCTCAGTTCCGTTTCCGCCGTCAGCTGCGTGCTCGCGGTGGCACTTATGTTTTCCGCCTGCGGGGGTGGAGGTGGCGGTGCGGGTCCCCCCGGCGGTGGCGGCGGAGGAACCGGCGGCGGCAGCGGGGACAGCGGCATCGGTGGAGCCGGCGCTGGCGGCATCGGGCCGACTGGCGTGTGTCTACTCAACAACTGCAGCTCGGACGCCCAGTGCGACGGCTGTTCCTTTGGCCGCACCAAATGCGACGTAGCCAATACGCGCTGCGTTGCCTGCGACGCCAAGTCCGGGAGCGGCTGCGCCAAGGGCGAGAAGTGCACGTCCTTTGGCACCTGCGCGCCGGAAGACAAGACCTGTCCTACTGACAGCGGCGGCGAACCCACCATCACCTGCACCGGTGACATCGATTGCGCTGCCTGCGATCCGGCACACCAGGTCTGCTTGAGCGGCAAATGCACTGGGTGCAGCATCGTCAATGGTGAACACTGCCTGGGCTCGGACACATGCACCTCGGAAGGCAAGTGTGCTCCCAAGTGTCCGGGCAGCTGTACGGTCGATTCAGACTGTGGCACCTGCGACCTGGGCGGCAAGACGGCAAAGGCTTGTTACAACCACGTCTGCTCGGAGTGCTCCGATACGTCGCCGTGCCCCCAGGGCTTCGAATGTCAGAAGGGCGCGTGCGTGAAACCCTGCGGCATCCAAGGCTCGCCCGGTTCCCCCGTGGGCGGCTGCAAGACGGACGCCGAGTGCTACGGCTGCGGCAACTATGAAGGCACAGAGAAGTGGGTGTGCAAGATGCCAGTCAATGGCACCCATGGCACATGCTCACATCCCGCGGCGGGTTGCTCGGAGCTCGGCGGCGCCACGCTCCCACCGCCCTTCGACAAAGTGACCAATACCTGCAGCGTCGACGGGGATTGCGCGAACGTCAGCGCGGATTTGAACGTCGGCAAGTTGATCCGCGACGTGATCGGCGACGACAAGATCCTCGGGGTCAGCATCGGCGACGCCAACATCCAGTACCCGATGAACTCCTGCGCCAGCGTGGAGCTGTTCAACGAGAAGAAGTGCGGGCTGTGTGTGCCGTGCAAGACGGACGCCGACTGCAAGCCCATTCCGCTGGACCCGATGATTCAAGACCTATTCAAGAGCTCCCCCCTCGCGAGCATCGCGGCTGCGTTCTTGATGGACAAGCTCTTCGGCAAAGACAACCACCAGCTACATATGCAGTGTCAGCCCGTTGCGGGCGGCTTCGGCGCGTGCGTGCCCTGCACCAACCCCACCAAGGGCTGCGGCGCAGGTAGCATCACTGGGCCCATCGGGAGCGGCAAATGCGACCACGACGCCTGCACCACGGGCACCGCGCTCGATCCAATCTGTGGCATCTGCGCCACCGCCGTATGCCTGGCGGATCCGTACTGCTGCACGGATTCCTGGGACGACCTGTGCATCACCGTCGCGAACATCGTGTGTCCCGTCGGCTGCAACGGCGTACCGAAATGCGCGCACAACCCCTGCAAGACCGGCACCCCCCTCAACCCGGCGTGTAGCCCCTGCGTCAAGACGATCTGCGAGCAAGACGCCTACTGCTGCTCTGGCGGTTGGGAACAGTCCTGCGTCGACAAGGCCAACGCGCTTACGGAATGCACAGAGCCCTGCGGCGGTGGTAGCGCCTGCAGCCACAAGGAGTGCGACATCGGAACCGCATTGCCCTCGACCTGCTCGAATTGCGCTGCGGAGGTTTGCAAGATCGACCCGTATTGCTGCACCCAAGAGTGGGACAAGATCTGCGCGAACAACGCCAAAGGCAACCAAGCCTGCGCCTGTAACTGAGGGCCGGCGCGGCTTCGGGGCCGCGTCCGCACGCACCAACCGGTGCTCGCTACGGCCTTTCGCCGCCTGCGGCGAGCCAGGGCCATTCCTTCTTGAGCGCCCGCACGACTTTCGGGGAAAAAGCCCGCTGCTCGTCGACAAGGGTCACGGACTTCACGTCTAGACCGGCACCCACAGAAAAGAGTCGGGCGCGCTGCGCGTTCGGCACGCAGGCTTCGTGAGCACAAGCGAATAAAATCCGTTTGCCTCCGCGCTGGGCGAATGCGGCGGCCATGGTGCTGGACCACTTCTCCGTCCCGCCCTCGACTAGAGCCATGTGCGAGAAGAAGCCGGGCTCTTGCTTTTGGATCCAAATCGCATGGTCCGCGCCCAAACCGTAACCCGCAAGCACGACGCTTCCCGGCGCGACGTGGGCGCCGTAGCGCTTCTTCAGCGCGGTTAGCGCTGCGCGCAGTTCCTTGGCGGTGCTCTCGGGTGATCCCCATGAAAACCGCCCTTCTTGGGCGACACCGCTTGGACACAGCACGAAGGGCCGCCCCCCGGAGATCGACGCCCAGTGGCCGCACTGCCACTCCGGGCGGTCGAAGCTGCCATGCAGCGCGATCACGACGGGCGCTGCATGCACCGCGCCCAGTGGCACCGCCACCTTCGCCAGAGCGTGACCGGGCACCGGTAGATCGACGAGCCAACTCGGCTCCGAAAGCGGCGCCAAGACAACGGGGCCCGTGGCGGAAGCCGACGCGGCCGGCGCAGCATCCTTCTTCGAACAGCGGCAGCCGACACAACCGAACGCCTGCGCGCCGGCCAGAAAAAGTGCCGCGACTGCGGTGGCGGAACGCCCAAGCATCACAAACGCACGATGCCCCGCTTTGCGTCCTGCCACAACTTCTGGGTCAGAGGCACATAGCCGTCTTCTTGACGCAGATAGAGCGGACCGGGCACCGTTTCTGGATCCACTCCGTCTCGACGCAGATCCGTCTTCTGGATCTTGAAGGTGCCAGTGGTCGCAAGCTGACCCAGCACCCTCAGGAACCTCGGCTGCGCGTAGCTTGGAAGCTCTTGCGCTGTCTTCCAGAATGCCGCCGCGTCAAGCGCGCCCTCGACCTCGAGCGCCGCCAGACCGCAACGTCCTTCCAACCCGGGAACACTAACGCCCACGACCGTCGCGCCCAGCACGCCCGGCGCCCGGCTAACCACCTCGGCAACTTCAGCGGTGGAAACGTTCTCGCCCTTCCAGCGGTAGGTGTCACCGATGCGATCGACGAAATAGAAGTAATCGTGCTCGTCGAAACGCATCAAGTCCCCGGAACGGAAGTAGCGATCCCCAGCCTTGAAGACGTTGTGCAGGATCTTCTTTTGCGTGGCCTTGCCGTCGGTGTAGCCACGAAACTCCCGCAGCGCGCTCTTTGGGTTCTCGACTAGCTTGATCAGAAGCTCGCCGGCTTCGTTCGGACCACACTCTTGGCAGAAACCGTCTGCGCCTCGCACCAATTCGTCCGCGTCGACGTCGAATCGCGCGAGCTTCAGCGACCCCAATCGACGCATCGGGACGTGCCCCACAGAGCCGACCTTGCCCGTCAGGTTGAAGATCACACCGGGTGCTTCGGTTGCGCTGTAGAACTCACGGATGTTCGGAATGTCGAAGCGTTCGGCAAAAGGCTCCCAAACGTCCGCGCGAAGTCCGTTACCAACGGCCACCCGCACGGGATTGTCGCGCTCGGCATCGCTGGGCGGCTGGTTGAGCAAGTAGCGGCACAACTCGCCGATGTAGAGAATGCTCGTCGCGCGGTAGCGTTTCACGTCGGACCAGAAGGCCGAGGCGCTGAATTGCTCGCGCAGCGCCAAGGGCGTGCGCGTCACGAAGCACGACCCGGCGCCAATCATCAGCGCGCTCGAGTGATACAGAGGCAGAACGGAGTAGAGCTTGTCCCCGGCGGACATCTCGAACAGCAGCGGGCCAAATCCCGCTCCCGCCAGTACGGCGCGGGCGTGGGTCACGCGACACGGCTTGGGCAAACCCGTCGTGCCCGACGTGAAGATGTACACGAAGTCCGTGTCGGAACCGACTTGCACCCGAGGGAATGCCCGGCCTGGAACACGTTGCATGCGCTCTTCGAGCTCGCCACCACGAAACGAAAGCACGCGAACCTCACTCGAGGCCGCCTTGGCTGCGTCTAGGAACTCTTCTTCGGACAGCACCACCCGCGCCTGCGAAGCCGACAGGGCATGCGCCAGGGGCTGACCCTCCAGGTGGTAGTTGATCAGCGAAGCCGTCGCGCCCACACGCGAAACCCCGAGCAGCGTTGCCAAGTAGTCCGGTGAGTTCTTCCCAATCAACGCCACGACCTGGCCACGTTTGACTCCCAGCGCGGTGAGCACGTGCGCAACGCGCGACGTTCGCTCAGACAGCTCCCGCCAGGTCAGTTGCTGCTCGTCCATCTCGAGCGCCAGCCCGCCGCCGAGCTTCTTGGCGTTGTCCTCGACCACCTTGATGAAACTGGCGTCGCCGCCTGACCGCGCGCGAAGCAACCAAGGCACTGTGTGCACAAGAGCAGGCGGCAGGCGCGACAACGAAGTACGCAAGGTGTGTTGCCAGACCGGATCGTCCCGATGACGGGCCACATCCCCAAAGGTCCCGCGCAAGGCGCCAAGTCCGTCCCGCACATCACGCATCCAAGGGCTCATCCCCTAGGAGACTACCGCGACTGTGTGGCGGGTCCGCAAGAGCTGCCCGCCGCAGTTCCACGTCGCAAGGACCTTCCGGGCGACAAGGGCGTACGAGCGGTACGCGCGTGGCGACGGCTACTGCCCGAAGATCTGGCCCCAGCGCGTGCCGTAGAGGCCAATGCCGATGCGCTTCAGACTGCCGTTGAGCATGTTCGCGTTGTGACCGGAACTGTTCTTCCAGGCGTTGAACGCGTTGGTGGCGTTGCTGGACCCGCTATAGATGTTCTCGGCGTTGGCGCTGGTGCCGCATTTGGTCGCGCGGGTCCAAGGCGTCTTGATGCTGGCTTCCGGCGCATCGTGCGCGAAGAACGTATGGGTTGCCATGTGGTGGCAATGCCCTTCGATAGCCGACTCGAGTTTGGTGTCGTAGGCCAGCGCACTCTTGCCGTTGGCAATGCGGTGCTGGTTCACCAGGTTGAAGTTGGCGGTGATCTGCGCCTTCTCCGCTGCGCTCGGCACGCAGCAGAGCGGGATCACCCCGCCCGGTTCGTTGCCCGTAGCGCCGGGTTCGGTCTTCGTTTCGTAGTGGCCCGTCGGGCTCCCGCCGGTGCCGCCGCTGGACGAGCCGCCGCTCGACGCGCCACCGCCGCCCGGGCTGCCGCCGCTGGACGTGCCACCTCCGCCCGGGCTGCCACCGCTCGACGTAC
>CALMUT010000295.1 GCA_937872925.1 uncultured Myxococcales bacterium
GCGGCCGCGACGCCGGCGGGCGTGGCGAGTTTACCAGCGCCTGCGGCGTCGAGCAGGCTGTCGGGCGGGGTCGAGCCGAGCAGCAGGAAGCTCAGGCGGGTCGCGAGCTCGTAGTCCGTGAGGCGGAACACTCCGGGTTTGCCGGGCACCGGGGTGCCGATCTCCGCGCGATACAGAAACGCCGGATGCTGTAGGAACGCGCGTAATGCCGTGTCCACGGCGACCCAGAAGTCGTTTTCTTCGGTGCCATGGGTCAGCAGGGCTTCGAAGCGCGTCACTTCGTCGGCCTCCAGGGGGCGGCGGAACGCACGACGGCCGAAGCTCTGAATGAATTCGCGGAAACAGACGGCGTCCGAAGCGCCACTGGGCGTGCAGGGCACGATCTTCGTGCGCAAGGTAGGGTCGGTCGTCACTTGGCCTGCGACGTCGCCGGCGAGGACGTCCGCAGAGTTGATCAAGGCTTCGCTGGGTAGCTGGTGGGTATAGTCGTTGTCGAAGGGCCCGCGCTGATCTTCGGGCAGCACGGTTTCGCTGGTGACGCTGACCTGAAGTAGGTCGCGCACGGCGGCGTTGTATTCCACCGCGGTCAGGCGTCGGATCCCGGTGCGGGCGGCTTCGAGGGCCGCCTGCTGGGTGGTGGGGCCGCCGGGTCCGTATCCACTCCCGGTGCCAGTGCCGCCGGGATCGGTGATGTCCCCAACGCAGGCCGCGGCTGCCGCGAGGGTCACTGCGCTCGCAAGTAGCAGTCCGCGTGCGACGGAGCGCGGGGCGCGGGGAGCTGCAGGGGCTGGCTTGGACATGTGCACGATCAAGTGTGCAGGGAACGTGCCTTCTGGGTCAAGGCGCGCTGACCGAAATTGTGCTTGAATTTCAACGGCTTAGGTGCGACGTCGGGTGTCGCTGCGACTTCCGAGGTCGCGCTCTGCGGCGTCGGCGTTGCAGCCGATCGGCGCACGTGAAAGATGGCCGAGTGGGCCGCAAGCGCTTGATTCTGCACGCAGATATGGACGCCTTTTATGCGTCCATCGAGCAGCGGGACCGACCCGAGCTGCGGGGCAAGCCAGTGATCGTTGGCGGCGCCAGCGCCCGCGGCGTGGTTTCGGCGGCGTCTTACGAAGCGCGGGTTTTCGGCGTGCGCAGCGCCATGCCGTCCTTCCGCGCCCGGGAGCTCTGCCCGCAAGGCGTGTTCCTGTCCGGCGACATGCGCAAGTACGCGGAGGTCAGCGCGCAGGTGCACGCCGTCTTCGAAGAGTTCACCCCGGAGATCGAGCCTCTGGCCCTCGACGAAGCGTTTCTCGACATCACCGGTTCGGTGGGGCTCTTCGGTGGCGCGCTATCCCTGGCGCGCACGCTGAAGCAGCGCGTGCGACAGGCTACCGACCTGGTGGTGAGCGTGGGCGTCGCGCCGAACAAACACGTCGCCAAGATCGCCTGTACCTTCAGCAAACCGGACGGGCTCTTGTTGGTGCCAGACTACGCCGTGCGTGCCTTCGTGACGCCGCTGCCCATTCGTCGCATGTTTGGCGTCGGTCCGGTCCTGGGCCGCGCACTCACGGAGGCGGGCTATCATACCTTCGGGGACTTGGCGCAGGCGGATCTGGCGCGATTGACGCGTATCGCCGGCAGTCGTGCCGAGGCCCTGCGCCAACTGGCGCTGGGCAACGATGTGCGCGAGGTCGTCGCGGAGCGCACACCGAAGTCTTACGGCGAAGAAAACACCTTCGAACACGACGTGCTAGCGCGCAGCGTGGTCAGCGCCGCGCTCACGGCGCACGCAGAAGCCGTGGCGCGCCGCTTGCGCCACGACGGCTTCCGCGGCCGCACCGTGACCCTCAAAGCCAAGCTGGGCCAGCGCCGCGGCGCCAAACCCGCGCGCACGGGTGGCGAACCGAATGAACCCGTGTATCCATCGCTCACGCGTCAGCGCGCCCTCGACGCGGCCACCGACGACGGCGCCCGCATCCGCGAAGTGGCCTTGGCGCTCTGGGACGAGCTTGCTCTGACCGAGCCCGTGCGCCTCTTGGGCGTGAGCGTCAGCGGGATCGAAGGCGCAGGCCCAGAGCAGCTCGACCTGTTCTCGAAGCAGTCCAAGCGCGCGCATCTGGGCCCCGCCCTCGATGCCATCGAAGAGCGCTTCGGCCGTGGCGCTATCAGTCGCGCCGTAGATGCGCCGGACAAAATCACGCCCAGCATGCAGAAGAAGCGCGGAGAGTAGCCACCATTCGCGCCGCGGCCGCGCGGGACATCTTCCGGAGACAATCGGCGCTTGGTGCGCCTGCCTCGGCCCGCCCTTCCTCCGGAACCGCGACCACGCCCGGGAAGCAGACGAGGCGCAGGCAGTTGCGCAGTCCCGGCCGAGCGGTTGTTTGTTCCCGGACTGTCTCAGCCGGCGTCGGGGCCAGCGTCGGTGCATTCGCCTTTGTGGACCCAGGGCACGGGCACGATCACTTCGTCTTTGCCAACCTCCGACACGGTCGTGCCGTCGCAGGCGCACATGGGAATGAAGATGGCCCCGCCGCAGCCTTGGCCGCAGATCTTCGCTGGCGCGGCGTCGCCGCAGCCTGGCGAGCCGTAGCCGCAAACGACGCACGCGCCGGCGCCGCCGGTATTGCCACCCGCGCCCGCTTTCCCTGCAACGCCGCCTGTGGCCGCACCCGCGCCGCTCGCGCCGCCAGATCCGGCGCCGGCTCCCGTGCCGCCCGTGGCCGCCGCGTCCCCGGCGCTGCCGCCCGTGGACGCCGTGTTGGAGTCCGTCTCTCCGCAGGCCAGCGCCGCCAAACTCGCAAGCACGAGAAACCGGCGACGCGCGCGGACCATGCACACGAGTGTAGTTCGTCCAGCCGCCCCGGCAATCGTATTCGACTATGTACTTTTGTTGGGGTGTCCACGGGCGGTGGCCGGGCCGGTGGAGGTGACTGGGTCGGTGGAGGTGACTGGGTCGGTGGAGGTGACTGGGTC
>CALMUT010000296.1 GCA_937872925.1 uncultured Myxococcales bacterium
CACGCCGTCCCCTCGGCCGCGCTACACACGAAGATTACTCTCGGGCTGGGGTTCTGCGAAGATTACTCTCGGGCTGGGGTTCTGTGCACCTTCCACCAACCCATGTGATCACCAATTCCACAGCTTCGGGTTCTTAGGCGTTTCCGTTGGATGCATCGTTTGCAGCCGAGCAGGTTCCGAGTCCAGCCAGTGAGCGTCCTGCGCACGGCTTGGATCAGCCTTCATTCGAGTGTCAACTTTCCGACGACCGCCTTGGCTGCCTCAATTACCAAAACAACGTCGTCGTAGCTCTTCTTCGCTGCATCCCGACCGACCACTCCCACCGATCCGAAGATCTTTTCGCGCCTCGCCACCATCACTTCCAACAAGTCGGCAAGTTCGGCCGAGGTCGCGCAGTCTGTGAGACCCATCGTGCCGTTCGGGGCCTCAAGGCTTTCGCTAAATCCTCTGTTCACCAGCTCTCGTCGCAACTCGTCACGGATTGTTTTCTTCATGGTCTCGCCGGGCGAACGCAAACAACACACTCCGCCGACAGCCTAGCGGGAATCGTAAGATCCACGCCACCTCCCGGCCTCAGCCGCGGAATGAACAGCGTCGCGACCTCGCGAACACGAGACTGTCCTTGGTGCACGGGCACCCCTGCCCGAGGGTACTCTTTACCGTCTCGCACGACACTCCGCAAAACTTGCCCTCGGGCTCGGTGTTCGCGACTGTCTCGGGCGGGACAGCCCCGTACCGCAGAGCAGTCGGGAGAATTGGCAGACCGCGGTCGATGAACGGGGGCGACTCGTCCGTGCATGCCCTGGCTCGGGCGCGGAGTGGCACCGTGCCGAGGCACCGCCCTGTCCGACACGCGGAATCTACACCGGATCACGGGAGGCCCCGAGTGGCCGCGGGTGCTGGCAGTTTGCGCATCGTCTTGGGATGACAAACGGGGTGGAAAAGAAATCAACGAAGTGTTTTCCGCAGTTCGGACACCGGAACCGTTTCACCCTCGAGCCGAGTAGTAACGTGACGGTCAAACCGATGACCATCACAGTGCCCACGACGAGCACGCTTTGGACTCCCAGCTGCAGAGCAGCTATTGGCGCAATGAACATGGCCGCGAACCCCAACGCAAATGCTCGATGGTGCTTCTTGAGTTGCGCCCAGCTTTTCGAGTCGGTTGCTTTCATGTCTTTGGGCCTTCGCCGCGGGTCAATGCTGGTCAGCGCGGGAAGCGTTCCGGGTTCAGGCCGAATGTGCAACGCGCATCAACGAGAGATGGGGTCAGCGGGCCGCACTTCCGCAGGGGGAAGGTCGTTGGACCGATACGCCGTTTGTGCCGTAATCATTTGAAACGCAGGTCTTCCCCGCTGGGGATTTTGCCTCGGTAGTAGATCGATTGCGCCCAGAACGACGGTTCCTCGTGGTACGTGATGCTTTGACCGCGCCAATGCTGGTTCATGCGCTCGACGGCCTCTTCTTCGGATACTGCGTACAGCCGGGATACGCCAGCGCAGCCCGCGCTTGAGCGCCAGCGGCGGGCTCCTGGGCAGTTCGGTTTCGGGAACCCCGGCCCGAGGGTAATCTTGCAGGTGCGGACCAGGACGATGCTCGTACCAGGGCAGCCGTCGGGACAGAAATTAGCAACGCTCGGTGACAGAAGCAGACGCGGAATTTTGTCTCGGGCCGGGGTGCTACTAGTGGCTGCCAGTGAGAGGCTTCGTGATAGATTCGACGCTCTTTGAGTGGCGAACGGCGGGGGGGCATGTTGGCATCGGAAGCGGACGCGGAGGAACGAAGGCAGGTTCGTCGGAATGCGAAGCGCCGCGCAGGCGATTTGCTGCGCGCCGGCCGGACACCGTGGAGGCTGGCATTTCGCGCAAAGTGGCGCAGCGCGCTGTGGATCGCGCGGATGACGCGTTGCAAGCGCAATTGGACGGGCGGCGGACAGCTCCCCAGTGTGTTCAGTGCCAGGAACCGTTGGCCCGAGGCGCTGTCTATTGCGACGGTTGCGGCGCCCGCGTGCCGGAAAAGACCGATCTTGAGTTTCACCGCACGCAGATAGAACCGCGCTTGACCAAAGGTCGCAAGTGGCTCGGCGCGATGGCGATCCTGTACGCCATCGGCGGCATTGTTTACGGGGTGATGCTTGAAGATGTGGCCGTGGGAGCGGTCAACTTGGTGCTTGCTGGGGTACAAACCGGATTGTGGCAATGGTCGACGAAGAGCCTGTTGCCGGCAGCGGTCACGTCGCTTGTGATGTTTGTAACGATCCATCTGCTGGAAGCAGTTGTGGATCCAGCTTCCCTGGTGCGCGGTTTGCTCATCAAAGTGCTGTTTATCACTGGATTGGTGCAAACCATTCGGGCAGCCCTTGAGACGCGTAGCCTGCTTGGGCGCGGCGCGGCAACGTGACCGGCTGTCCACGGTGCGCGGCAAAGCAGCGGGCCGGCGCGGCCTTTTGCCGTCTCTGCGGCACGAACTTGTCCGGCGAAAGCGTGGCGCCGCCGCCGGCTAGCATGCGCGGCAACACGCGCATGCTGTGGATTGCTTTGGTCGCTATTTCGCCGTGTTGGCGCCCAACCTGATCGCCATTGCCAGCGGTGGTCTGGCTGTCGCCGACCTGCGCATGCTTGAGAAGTGGCTGCTGAGCGGCGCCATCGTTGCATTTCTATGGACCAGCAAGTGGAGCGCGATCCCCCTCGCCCAGTCTTTCGGCTGGCCCCGAAACGTGACGCTGAAGTTGCTCGGTCGACTCGCCCTGGGTGTGCTGGCTGGTCTCACCGCGGCGTGGTTGCTGGGACTCGCGTTTCCGACAAGCGATGCGGCCGTGTTGGGCGGCTACCGCGAGGAGGGCGAGTCCATAGGCTGGGCGTTGCTCGATTGGTCGGTGACCGCTCCGCTGCTGGAAGAATTGATATTCCGCGGGATCGTGCTGGGTGCGCTTTCGCGGCTCCTGACCAGGTCAGGTGCACTATGGACCTCCGCGCTGATGTTCGCGTCAATCCACCTCACGCCGCTGACCATCGTGCACCACACGCTGCTCGGTCTTGTCACGGGATACGCGCGACTGGAGACGCGTAGTTTGCTGCTGCCGGTTTTGATCCACGCGGGCTACAACGCGGTGGTGGTTAGCCTAGCGTGGTGAGCAGCCCGTGCTGATCGCCCCCGGACACACTCGCGGCTGGGCCGTTGTGTGCCAGGGGCTGGGGCGATTGTCGGTGAAGAAACGGCAGAAATTGAGTGGTAGAGCGGGGCACGAGCCTTGCTTTCATTTCTCTCATGGCACGTTGTCAGCTCCGTTGCGCAGCCCGCCACCTGGTGCCTTTGCTTGCCGGGCTCGCACTTGCGTGTGGCGGCAAAGTCGTTCCAGACGACGGAAGCGGAACTGGTGCGAGTACCCGGGTCGACCGCGATGCGGATTCAGGAGTCGACGCGGCTCAGGGCGGTGAGACAGGAGCGCCCACCTCGCCCGACACTGGACCACCACCAAGCACGCCCTTTCCCCAGTGCTCGAACCCCGGCAACGGATCGTGCACCTCGGACAACCACCCTGGGGGTGAAAGCTGTGGAGCTTGTTCCTGCCGATGCTGTGACTGGACTGAATACATTGAAGCCTGCAAGGCGTCTCCGGAGTGCGGCGCGTACCTAGCCTGTCTGCGCAACTGTACCGATACGGACTGTACGAAGAAGTGCCCCCTTCCGTGCCCAGCCAGCGAGGCCGCTTGCATGTTGGCGGACTGCCACGCCTGGGTCTGCGGTCACGCATGTGGCGTGTATTAGGTGGAGGCGGCATGCGACCCTGCAACACTGCTAACCTTGTGAGGATGCACTTTTCGCGCGCGGCCGCATCGCTTCTGCTTCTTGTTGCTGCATTCTCGTGCAGCAGCGACAGAGGCGAAAGGGAGCCGGCGGGCGGGATTGGTGGCATTGGCGACGACGCTTCGGCATCCGGCGGGACCGGTGGCACTGGCGACGCTTCGTCAACCGGTGGCGTGAGTGGGGCCGGACCGGACTTTCCCTCGTGTGGCGAGCAGCAGTGCGGCGCTGCGGAGTTCTGTGACTTCAAATACGACTGGTGTTCCGTGAATGTGGGCAACGGCGGCGGCACCGGCGCGCCCAGATCTTGCAAGAGCCGGGGCTCCGTTTGCGACAGCGAACAGGCCGTATGCGGCTGCGACGGGAATGTCTATGAAAACCAGTGTGCGGCGCAGCATGCGGGCGTAGACATTGGCGGCCCAGGACTTGGTCAGGCGTCGGCGTGCAAACCTCCGCCACAGGGCAAGTTCACTTGCGGACCATGGTTTTGCGACCCGCAGGTGTCCTACTGCTACTACTACGTTGGAGACGTTGGTGACCGCAATGTGCGCTGCATGAAGTGGCCCGTCGCATGCGGTGGTCAAGGCAGTTGTGACTGCATTGACGTTAAGCCGCTCAACGAATGCTCTGAAGTCAACGAGAACGGCGCGACGGGTACTCTGCTATACGACTACTCATACTAGCCCGTCAGGCTGTGCGGGCTCGTTTTGGTATGCCCCGTATTGCATGGGCGCCGTCCGGCCCCATGTGTGGCGCCCCGTCACCATCAAAATGGTGCCGCCGGTGTCCCAAGGCGCGAAGTGACTGCCGCCACAGTGGCTCCATCTCGGTCGCGAGCGCGCGTTGCTCCGGGGTCAGCTCCTCAAGTTCCACGTTCGTAGTTTGTCACACTGCGTGCCTGGACAATGCGAAGCATTGCATAGTGGGATGCAAAGCACTTCGGCGACAGTCGCCGTTTTCCCATCCGAAGACC
>CALMUT010000297.1 GCA_937872925.1 uncultured Myxococcales bacterium
TCGGGGAAAGCGATATGGCCTGCGTGCGTCCCGATGACGAGGGCTACGCTCTGGAAGTGAATGCCGACTTGCATCGCCTAGTGGCGTCGCCGGATGTGCAGTTCGTATTCAACGGGCACACCCACCGCAAGATGGTGCGTCACTTCAAGGGCCTGAGCATCATCAACGCCGGCACGCTGCACCGCGATTGGGGCCCCGGCATGGTGCTGGTGGACTTCGAGGCCGCCGCGGTGGAGTGGAGCGCGCTAGGTGCCGATGCTTCGTCTGAGTGGGAGCGGATTGGGGAGCTGCGTGATCTGCGCGAGGGGCGTGGCTGAGGGCGCGGGAAGTATGGGCAAGCCGAACAGTCGTGGGGTGTGGGGAGCGCTGGGGCCAGGGCTCTTGTTTGCGGCGGCGGCTGTGGGCGTGTCGCATTTGGTGCAATCCACGCGGGCGGGTGCGGTGTACGGTCTGGGGCTCGTGGTTTTGGTGCTGGTCGCCAATGCCATCAAGTATCCGGCGTTTCGCTTTGGGCCCCACTACGCGGTCGCGACCCGCACTTCACTGCTCGAAGGCTACCGGCGCCAAGGCACATGGGCGCTAGCGCTCTACGCCGTGCTGACGGTGTTGACGATGTTCACGGTGCTGGCGGCGGTTACGATCGTGACCGCAGGCCTCGCCATCGCGGTGCTCGGCATCAAGCAGAGCGCGGTCGTCGTCAGCGCGGCAATCATCGCAGTGTGTGCGAGCTTGCTCGCTGTCGGGCGCTACCACTGGCTGGATCGCATCACGAAGGTGCTGGTCGCCGTGCTCACGCTGTCAACCCTGGCGGCCACGGCGCTCGCCCTTCCCCGGGTGGACTTTTCGACGCTGGCGCTATTTCCCTCCGGACCAGTAGACAAAGCGACGATCTTCTTCGTCGCGGCACTGGTCGGATGGATGCCATCGGCGATCGATGTCTCTGTCTGGCAATCCCTGTGGACCTTGGCTCGGAGCGCGGACAGTGGGCATGCGCCGACTTTGAAAGAGTCGAGCACGGATTTTCATATCGGGTACGTGGGCACAGCGCTGCTCGCCCTTTGTTTCGTGATCATGGGCGCCGGCGCCATGTACGGGACCGGGCAGAAGTTCCCGGACTCCGCGGGCGCATTCGCGGGACAAGTCATCACGCTGTACGCAAACAGCCTCGGCGAAGCGAGCCGTCCGATCATTGGCACGGCGGCCTTTGCCGTCATGTTCTCGACGGTGCTCACCGTTGTAGATGGATTCCCCCGGGCCATCGCGGTGTTGGTCGCACGCTTTCGCGGGCCCGAAACGGCTTCGCAGTTCGAGCTCGACGAACCTGCACAAAAGCGCACCTATTGGGTCGCGCTGATCGTCATCTGCGTGGGCGCCCTGAGCGTGATCGGCATGATGATGACGTCCCTCAAGACGCTGGTGGATCTCGCGACAACCGCCTCGTTTCTGACGGGCCCGGTGTTATCCGTGCTCAACCATCGTGCCGTGCTGGGGCCCGAGGTGCCGGCGGCGTCACGGCCGCGCCCCTGGCTTGTGCGGGCAAGTCTGCTCGGGATTGTCTGCCAGGGGATTTTCGCGCTCTACTACTTGGGGGTGCGTTATGGCGGGTGACCAATCTTCCAGCAGCGCTAAACTAGGGGCAGTGCTTCGAGCTGGGTCAATGCTGGCGTGTTTGGTCGTCGCGAGCTGCGCGGGGCGCAGTGAAAGGCCACCGACGAACGCAAACGCGAAGCCACCGGCTGCGGCGAAGGGCACGGAGTCGTCCGCGCTTGCAGCCTACCGCCGCGCCTGCGACCTAGGCTCGGCGCGCGGCTGTAAC
Source organism: uncultured Myxococcales bacterium (assembly GCA_937872925.1). GTDB lineage: Bacteria > Myxococcota_A > Polyangia > Polyangiales > Polyangiaceae > JACKEA01. The sequence goes on from CALMUT010000297.1 coordinate 1,817, forward strand.
GATTTGGGCGTCGCCTATCTGGACGGCGACGGCGTGCCTAAGAATGAAGGCCGCGCAATCCCGCTGTTGCGACGTTCGTGCGAGATGGCATTGCCCATGGGTTGCGCCAATCTGGCACACGCGCTGGCCAATGGTCTGGGCACCGAGCCGGACCCAGGCGCGGCAGCGCGCCACTACAGCGACGCCTGCACCGGAGGCGTCGGCTGGGCGTGCGGTGCGCTCGCCGACATGGTGATGGCCGAGTCAGCGGAAAAGCGCAACCTGCCCCGCGCCGCTGACCTCTATTCCCAAGGCTGCGAAGGGCAGCATACGGATTCCTGTGTCGGACTGGCGCTGCTGCTGGAGGACGGCGAGGGCGTGGACAAGAACGAAGCGCGCGCCTTCGAGCTCTACGAGAAAACGTGTGACCTCGGATCCGCAGCGGGTTGCGTGGGGGCGGGGCGCCTGCGGCTGGATGGACGCGGAACCAGTGTGAACGTGGCCGCTGCGCTGGAGCGATTCAAGAAGGGCTGCGACCTCGATCCAGCATCGGGATGTTATGTGTACGGCGTGATTCTGTTGCGTGGCAACGGCGTGCGTCCGGATCCCGGACGCGCAAAGCAACTATTGCGTGGGGCCTGCAACCAGGGGCATGCGGAAGCGTGCGCCGAGCTGGGCGACCTGCTCGACGAGCGCCGGGGCACAGCTCCGATGGAGACGTGAACGCGCACGCCCGCGGCCCGCGCGTCCCGCGTCGCAGCAACATCCAGGCCCGTGCCTGGCTATTTTCCAGGGTTTTCGCTGTTCGCGCAAAGCGCTGCTGCCTTTTCCTTGGGTAGCCAGCGGAAAGTGTAGCGATCCCCTTCGGCGCGCCGCGATGTCGGTCCTGAACCGGTGACCGTGATGCGCATCGTGGCCATCACGCGAGATGGCCGCATGCTGCTCGGATCCGTCACAAGGGTCGCGCTGTGGACCCGGCGCAGCTGCAGCTGCCCGATCTTGTCTTGGTCGCCGTCCGGAAGGCTGACCATCGCACGAATCATATGCGAAAGCGCCTGGCTGGCCGCCGGCCCCTCGAGTACGCCTTGAAGGGAGACTTCCGTCCGGTCTGGCGTGGACGTCTTGACTTCGAATTCGGTCGGGATCACCAAGTTCTTGCCGCCCAAGAAGATCGTCATGTCCTGCGTGGAACGCTGCTTGCTCAAGTCAACATCCAGCCACGATCCTACCCACAGGTACCAAAGCTCCGAGTACTTCTCCTTGATCTGTTGCGTCATCAACGGGGACGCAAAGGACTTCTCCAAGCGATCTAGGATGGCCGCGTCTCTTCCTTCTGCTCGCATCTGCACGAGCGTGGCACGCATCGCCTGCTCCATGCCGACGACATCATAGACTTGACCGTCCTTGGTAACGAGGAAGGTGGGAGTCGCGCGCGCCAAGGCGTTCACTTGCGCCAGTTCGTCCGGGTCGATGGCGCTGGCGGGCACTTCATCGACGGACGAAAGCTCGTGGTCGATGGCGCGCACGCTCATCAATTCCCCCGCCGGGCACGCGCGCAGGGTGAAACGTGTGGTCACGCGAGTGAGGTTCTTTTCGTGTTCGTGGGTCACGTCCGCGGCGGCGGGCGGCTGCCAATCGAAGGAAAGGCGCGCGCGTGCGGGTGCAGGGGGAACCCGTGGGGATTTGGCCGGAGAACACGCCGCCAGCGCGAGGCAGGGCGCGACGCAGAGCGCGACGCAGCGCCGGCCTCCGCGGCGTGGTTTCACGCCGGCAGGCCCTTGAGCATCTTTTCTGCGCGCTGCGCCCAAGTCTGGTCGCGCTTCTTCACGAAGTCGGGTGATGTTTCGTAGCTGCTCAGTCCATCCGCGAGCACCTCGCGGGCGCGGGCGACATCACCGTATTCCGTCAGGTAGTGCGCCAGCGCGACACGGTGATTGATACGTGTACTCACCCGCGCCAGCCCCTCCATCACTTCGATAGTGTCCGCGCGCTGGTCGTTGTGCCAGAGCGCGTCCGCGTAGTCGAGAGCGGCAGCGTAGTCGCGATAGGCATTGTCGATGCGCAACAAGCGGTCCAAATGCTCGGCGGCTGCGTTGAAGCGACCTCTGCCCATTTCGCTGCGCCCAAGTCCGTGTAGTGCCTGCCTATTGTCTGGGTCTCCGCGCAAAACATCCTCGTACAGGGGAGCGGACAGATTGCAATCGTCTCGCGCCTCCAGCGCATCCGCCAAGGCCAGTTTGTTGGCAACGCTGGGTGTCTCATCCAGCTGCTGACGCAGGGCTTCGATGCTCGGGCCGCCGGACGCGCGCTTCAATACGCCAGGCGGATTCCACTGACGCAGTTTGACGACAGCGAAGTAAACGAACGTACCCAAGGGTGCGAACAACACGATGACGACGAGCCAATATAGCGGCGCCTTTCGACGGACCGCATCGAAGACCATCCAAACGACGAAAAGCGTGACGAAGAGATAGAAATACACAGTACGACCCAAATACGCGCCCGAAGTGAGGGGCGGACATTGCAACGGATTCAGATTTGTAGCACCAGCTTACCCGTAGTCATGGCGGACTCTAAGCGCTGATGCGCCTGGGCCACCTGCGCAAAGGGCAAGCATTCGGTGCCCAGGGGCCGAATTTTCCCCCGCCTAAGCCAGTCCGAGAGCGCGTCCATGCCCGTGGCCAGCAGGTCCGCACGTTCGAACAGGTAGGACAAGTTGAAGCCCAATACGCTCTTGTTGTCGTTGGTGAGCTGCAAGGGATCAAAGCGCGGCGTGCGCACAAAGTCGAAGGCCAGCTTGGCCCAGTTCGGCCGCCCGCTGCTCCGGGGCAGCATGCTGTGAAAGCCGTAGATCACGAGGCGCCCCGTCGGGCGCAGAGCACGATAGCTACCCCGGAGCGTGGACACGCCATTTGCGTCCAACACTACGTCGTAGCCGTCGGGGCTCAGCGCTTTCGTCCGCCGCCACAGCTTCTCTTTGGATTTGTCGATGACGTGGTCCGCACCTGCTGCGCGAGCCACTTCGATCTTGTGTGTGCTACCGACGACACCCACAACCGTGCAGTCCATGGCTTTGCCCAACTGGCACAGCGCGCTGCCAACCCCGCCCGCGGCGGAGTGCACCAAGAGCATGCTGCCCGGCCGAGGGTGCGCCAGTTCCGAGAGCGCGTACCACGCTGTCAAGAATACCGTCGGGAATCCCGCTGCCTGCGCCGGGCTGAGCTGTTGCGGAAGGGGCACCACTTGATGGCGCGGCACGCAGACCTGGGACGCATAACCGAAGAAGCGCGTCACGGCGTACACGGCCTGGCCGACACTGAATTCGGTCACGCCAGCTCCCACACCGCCAACGGTGCCTGCAACCTCGAAGCCCGGCGTGATTGGATAGCCGACGTACTTCTTCGCGGATTCGTACAATCCCATGCGCACGATGCAGTCCGCGTAATTCACTCCCGCGTGGGAAACGTCCACGCGCACTTCCCCGGCCTTGGGCTCCAAATCCGGGTGGGTCTCCACGCGCAGTGCGTCGAAGCCACCGGGTTTTGCGATCACGACCTTCTTCATGGGCGGCGGAGTCAATCACGTCGGCGCGCCGTCCGCAGCTCGAACCGGCGCGAAAAGTGGTTCGCGCGCCACGCGCGCCCACATTTCTGGGCATGCCCCGGCAGGCGCGGCCGCGGCAGCGGCTACGCACGCGACACGCTACGAGAGGGAGTTACACTGGTGCATGGCGTTTCCCGCTCAAGCATTGGCTGTTAGCGCGAGCCTGCTCTCCGCAGGCCTGCTCTCCGCGGGCTGCACGACAGCTGCGAAAAGTCCCGTTGAGCCGCGCACGCCGGCCGTTGAGGTTGCGTCCGCGGACAGTCCCGCAAAGCCGACAGGTAGCCCCCGCCCGGACCGCTGGGCAAAACCCAGGACCGCGCCCGGGCTTCCCAACCTGCATCGGGTCAGCGAAACGTTTTGGCGCAGCGCGCAGCCTTCCGCTGAGGGCATGGCCGAGCTCCCACAGCTCGGCGTGCGCACGGTCATCAATTTGCGTTCGCTGCATTCCGATCGTGACGAAATCGGCCAGCTCCCACTGCAGTACGAACACATCAAGATGAAGGCGTGGCACGCCGAAGATGAGGACATCGTGCGCTTCTTGCAAGTTGTGACGGATCCGGAGCGCCAACCCGTGTTGGTGCACTGCCAACACGGTGCCGATCGCACCGGAGTGGCGACAGCGGCCTATCGCATCGCGGTGCAAGGCTGGAGCAAAGACGAAGCGATCGCCGAGATGACCCAGGGTGGATTCGGTTTCCACACCATTTGGGCTAACTTGGTGCGATACGTGCGTCAGCTCGACGTAGAACGCATCCGCCGCGAAGCCGGCATCCCCGCGCCCACAGCCCAGTGAAGTCTAGACCGGCTTCGCCCGCACTCTGCGCCGCCGCAGAAGCCAAAACAGCAAGACCAAAAGTGCGACGACCCCGGCCGCTCCGACCCAAACGCGCGTGGGTGCGTTCTTCGCTGCGTCGAACAGCACTTGCCCGAAGTAGCTCATGGCCAGGAGCGGCAGCAGGTAGCCAACCAAGGAGCCCCAGAAGTGCGTCCAGAAGCGCACTTTTGAAATGCCAAAGAACGCGTGCAACAGCGGTGGCATCCAGAATATGAAGCGCAGCACGACGACCGTCGCGAATGCGCGGCGCTCCAGCGCTTCATCATATTTCTTGAATCGCTCTGGGATCAGCGCCGAGACGGCGTCACGCGCAACGAACCTCGCGAAGGAAAAGCCCACCACACTGGCACACATGGTTCCCGTGATGGACAGCCCAAACGCGATCGGCCAGGGCCAGATCAACGCGGCCGCGACGACATACACGGTGCCTGGGATCCCAAAGGGCTGCAGCACGGCGTAGGCAACAATGAATGCGGCGTAGCCCCATGCGCCCAACCCGATCAATGCCGTCTTGAGTCGAGGCGGGTCCTTGAAGTGCTGGAGGATCCCAAGCTGATGCGCGGTGATCAACAGCGCGAGCACCGCAAGCACGGCGATGATCCGTGCGAAGCGCAGCTTTTTCTTCGCCTCGGACAACGCCTGGGTCGTAACACGCCTCGGGCTCGCGGGCTCGATCTTGGACTGCTTGATTTTTGGGTCGAGACGATGCGCGTCGCGGCCGCTCGCATCCAGCAAGCTCAGGCTCTGCCAGTCCCGGGGCTGGGACGCCACAGTACGAGCACGCCCGCGACGACCAGCAGCGCCCCGGCCACGGTGAGCACCGAGGGGACCTCGCCGAACACCAGCAACCCCCAGGCCGCGGCAAACACGATCTGCACGTAGCCGACGGTTGTCGCGCGCCCCGCAGGCACCAACGCAAGTCCCTTGGTAAATAGCACCTGGGACGCCTGCGTCGCCACGCCCAAAGCCAACATCAAGAGCCAGCCCCGCGTCGAAGGCGACTGCCAGTGCGCGATCGCAAAAGGCAGCGTGGCGGGCACCGCGACGACGGGAAAGTACATCACGATCACATGCGGGTCGTCACTCAAGCGCAGTCGCCGCACCGTCACGTAGGCGAACGCACTGAATACCGCGCCGCCAAGGGCCGCTAGCACTGCCGTCGTCGGTAGGTCCGCGCGCGCCCCGAACAGCAATGTCGGGCGCGTGACCAGCACCGTGCCGGCGATACTTGCGACGATGGCAACAACCAGGCGGCGATCGACGATCTCGCCCAGAACCAAGAACGCCACCACGCTCGTCAGGATCGGGTTCAAGTAGTGAATCACCGTTGCTTCCGCGAGGGGCAGATTGGCAACCGCGTAAAAGAAGCACGCCAGGCCGCCCGTCCCGAAGACTCCGCGTAAGATGAGAAGTTTCTTGTTGTTGCCGCCCGGGGGGATCCCGCGATGCAACACCCATGTCGCGCTCAGCACGAAAGTCACGACGCCGCGCGCCAGCACCAGCATGGCGACGGGCAACTCTTGTCCCGCAAGCTTGACGCATACGCTCATGACCGAAAAGCCAAGGGCGCCCAAGACGAGCAAGCCGATGCCACGCTGCTCGTCAGTCTTCGACACGCGGCGCATTGTCGTCATGCGCGTGGGGGCCGTGTAAAGTGTTCCGCGGTGGACGCGGGTTATCGCTGGCAGTGTGAACCTGCGTTCGGACGCCCCGCGGAGGCCGGGAAAAGCTGGGAAAAGGCGCCGGGCTTCCCTTGACCCGAACGGCACATGCCTTGCAAAACGGGCCCGACGGAGGACAAGACATGAGGCGAGCATTGGTGGGTATTTCAGTATTGGCTCTGGGTGCGTTTGCTACTGGGGCGTGTGGCGGCGACAGCGACGGCGGGATCAGCGGCGGCAAGTCGATCCCCATCGAAGACCTGGGTCCGATATACGGCGACGCGCTGTGCGGGGTGTACGAGAGGTGCTCTGAAGGCGCTCCTCTCGATGCGTTCCTGAACGGAGAGGATTGCCGCAAGAACTTCGAGACCGCATTCGACGACGAGCTCGTGCGCATCAAGACCGCAATTGATGACGGGCGCGTCATCTACAAAGCCGACTTGGTTCAGGGCTGCATCGACGCCGTCAAGGCAGCCAGTTGCGGCATCAACGAGGAGCCCGCGGAATGCAAAGCAGCTTTCGGTGGCACCGTGGAAGACGGCAGCGATTGCACCTTGGACGGCGAATGCAAGGGCGACTCAAGCTACTGCCGTGTTGAAGCCAGCTGCCCAGGCAAATGCGCGCCCAAAGAACCCGCGGGCGCCAGCTGCCGCAGGGGCGATGACTGCGCGACGGGGCTGGAGTGCTCCGACACCACGAACAAATGCTTCAAGCCGGCGGCCGATGGCGAAGCCTGCGGTGGCGGATCCGCGCCGGAATGTGGGCCGTGGCTATTTTGCCTTGGCGAGGACGAGGACGCCCAGAAGCCGGGCAAATGCGCGGACAGTGCCAGCGCGTTCGCCGGCAACGAAGGCGACGCCTGTTGGGTCGACGGCGCCCCGCTGTGCAAAGATGGCATGCACTGCGTGATCAGCCTGGATGCGACCGCCGGCAAGCTGGTGGGCAAGTGCGGCAAGTCCGTGGCAGCGGGGGCGGCATGCAGCCCGGCGATCCCCGACCAGTGCCCCTTGGACCAGTACTGCATGCTGCCGCCGAACAGCTTCGACGGCACCTGCACCAAGAAGCCCGGGGCAAGCGAGCCCTGCGGCGGGGGTCAGGGCGACAATAACGTCTGCGCATCCGACACCCGCTGCGACGGGGGTACCTGCCGCCCGCGACAAAAGCTCGGCGCGAGCTGCGGTACGGACGAGGTCTGCTACAGTGAAAACTGTTCCGACGGCGCGTGCGCTCCGGGCGGGGGCTGTACGAACTGAGGGCGGAACGAAAGCGGGCCTGCGCGAAAGTCGCGTGGGCCCGCGGTGTATTTGGACTCACTCGATCACAGGGAACGGGAAGACGTCCCACTGGTCGCGGTCAGCGCGATAGAACGCCTCGAAGCCACGGTACAGGTGCGTGTAGCCTTCGCAGATCAGCAGCCCGTTGATTTCTTCGGTCGAGTTGGAAGGCTCCGGACCGAGCGGCTCGAAGTAAGCGCCCTTGGTGTAACGCGCTAGATCCGATGGCGCCCCGTATAAGATGCGGAGCTGCTGCGGCGGGCACGGAGCACCCTCTTCGCTAACGCTAACCCAATCTTTGCGCACCGCTTGTTGCAACACCGCCATGCGCAGCTGTTCTACGCGAGTAGGCGTGCCGCCCGCCCCAGCGACTTGGCTCGACGCCGGCTTCACGTCGCCGGGTTCGTCCGTCGAGTCGCGTTCAGGATCAACCGCTCCGCTTTCGGTAGCGGCTTGCATCGCGGCGGCGTTCGCTGCGGCACCTGGCACGGGTTTGCGCGGCAGGGCGCGAGGCGCGTGAGCGGCGCGCGGAGCGACGGTATTAGGCACTTGGGGCACCGGACCGGTGGCGTCCGTGGGCGACCACCAGGTCCAAGCAAGTGCCGCTACGCCGAGAGCAAGCGCTACGCCAATCCCCTGCTTCAGCCGAAGGCTCAACGTCGCCTCCGTCGACGAACCAGCGGCACAAGACCCGCCAAAAGCAACCACGCAGCCGGCAGGGACGGCGCAGTTCCGCTAGTGCGACACGCGCAGCCTTCTTCGCCGGCGCCCAAAGTCCGCGACGTCTGACCAGAACCCTGGCCCCCAGTCTCACTACCCAGGGCTCCGCCGCTGCCCCACTGTCCGGCTGCACCCAGGCCACCCGCACCACCCGCACCACCAGAGTTCAGGCGGGTGTCGTCGTCGATCAGGTAGACCTCAGCCCCAGAGCCTTGCACCAAGAATGGCCTGTCGCGCAGAGGCGACCCCACCGGAAACGAGTCCAGATCCGCGCTGGCCCAATCGACCACCGCGCTGGCATCCAGGTCCCAGGTCACGAAGGCATCGGCGCTTACAGCGCGCCGCACGTCGCCGTCGATCAGCCAGGTCTCTTTGCCGCCGGTGACTCGCACCAGCAGCGGATCTTTGGGGAAAGCCGTGCCCGCCGTGATCGCCTCAAGTGCGGGATCCCCCAAGGGCATCACGTCCCAGAAATAGGAAAACCCCCAGGCTTTGAAGCTGGTCCCGTCTACAACGTGACGCTTCACGCCCTCGGGAACCTGGGGCGTGCACTGCAGCGTGCCGGGGCTCTTGCTGAGCTCGGCATTGGCGCCCCCAGCGCTATCGATGCCGTAGGCGTGCACGGCGTGCGCCTTGCCATCGTGCAGCGATAGCGGCGACGCCACTTCGTAACCGTGATTGCAGGAGCCGATCGCCGCGCATAGGTCGTCGCGCTTGATATCCGCCGTGATCGGTACCCCTTTGGCCTTGGCGTTGCCTGCCGGGCCACCGAAGTAGAGATGCACATCGATGGACTTCTTGGGCGCGTCGGCATCCTGGGCCCAGCCCCACACGCGCTTGCAATTTGCGCCGTCCAAATACCCCTTTGGCTTCTTGTTGGATGGCAGCGGCGCCGTCCAGAACGTGGTTTGTTTCTTTGCGCCCGGCCAGCCCCAACTGAAATGCACATGGTCGGTATGGGGGTTGCTACCGGTGTAACCCTTCCATCCCGCCGTGGAGCAGCTGGCATTGGGCGATCGATACGAGCCCCAGATCTGTTTGTTCCAGATGAAGTACATCATGCCCGTGCGTCGTGCGAGGGCACAGGCATTGCCGTGTTCGTCTTTGGCGAGCAGCCAATTGATCACCGTTTGTGCGATGTCCTTTTGGGTGGCGTTGTAGAAGTTGACCTTCCAATCCCACGCGCGCCCCTCTTTGTGTTCACTCGTGCTGCCCACGCTGCAGGAGCGCGTGATCCCGTAGTCCCCGGTGACGGAATAGGTCTTAAGGATCAGATCCTTGAACGCGACGGTGCCGGGCTTGGCGGTGGGATCGCAGGTGTCTTGGGCGTCGTAGCTTGCGAACCCGTCGATCGCCTTGGCGAAGCTCGGGGTTTCAGGTTTCGCCGCGGCCAATGCCGACGTGCCGCTGAGACACAGGACAGCGCCGAACGCAGCAGCAGGCAAACAACGGGGATAGACGGAAGGCATCGGGTTCTCGCAGAGGTCGCAGCGACCCAGCGCGTCTGAAGAGCAGGGGACGTGCCAGGAAGTTTTGCCGAGAAACCTGCCCAGGTTCCGGGCACTTGTCCGAGTTTCGCAACCTGGCAGTGCCAACTGGGAGTTTGCACCTGGCACTCTGTGCATGTGCGTGGGAGCCGGACTTTCGCAAGCAGCAACGGGGGTGCACCCTCGCGAACAAAGGGATACCCTTGAAGGCATGATTCGATGGGGAAGCTTGTCTTTGGGTGTGCTTGGATTGGTGGTCGCTTGCGGCGGGTCCGACGACACGGGGCTCACGGGGTCCGGGGGCACTGACGCGGGTGTTGGCGGCGGCTCCGCCGGCAGCGGTGGCGGCAGTGCCGGCAGTGGCGGCGGCTCCGCGGGTAGCGGCGGCGGTAGCGCCGGCAGTGGCGGCGGCTCCGCGGGCAGCGGCGGCGGCAGTGCCGGCAGTGGCGGCGGCTCTGCGGGCAGCGGCGGCGGCAGTGCCGGCAGTGGGGGTGCGACGGGCGGAACCGGGGGCGCCCCAGGCGGAACCGGCGGCGTGAA
>CALMUT010000298.1 GCA_937872925.1 uncultured Myxococcales bacterium
ACCATCCCCAAAGCGACACCGGTGTGTAGCAGCGTACCGTGTGAAATCGGCTGCAGTGACACGCCCTTGGGCAATCTCTCCGGCGTTGCGGCACCCGGCGACGTGGACCTGTTCACCTATTTCGGCAAAGACACCATCAGCTGTTCCGTGAACCCATACGCAAAGACCGACGACGCGGGCTTTCGCCTCTGCATGTGGGCGCAGTGCGCGGACGGCAAAGCAACGACCATCAAGAAATGCGGCAACGGCACTGCGACGGACGGCCCCGGTGGCCTCAAGGGCTGCTGCGCGCAGGCCCCGATCGAAATGGAGATCGAGCACGATTGCCCCGGAATCACCGACAACGACTCCGGCGCGATCTACATGCAGGTCGACCAGGCCACGGCCTGTGTCAGCTACAGCATCGACTACCACTTCTAAATTTCGCACCTCCGGATCTGAGAGAAACTCGACCCAGAGGCCCGGCGCCCCGCCGGCTGTTTAGCTCACCCGCACTTCGACCTTTTCCAAGCTGTCGGGACGGATCGCCCACTGAGGGATGCCGCGCTCGAGCAGCACGACTTGACCGGGGCGAAAAGGCGGGAAGCTGGGCTGCCCGGTCAGGAACGCGCCGAGGGCGCTGATCGTCGGTTCGTGACCAAAAACCGCCACCGCTTGCCCGTGACTTGCGAGTTCCTCGGCCACCAAACGCGGCGGCGCACCCGGAGCCAGGGCGAAGAAAGATTCCACGACTCCAGCAAACCCGATGCTCTGCGCCATGAGCTCCGCAGTTTGCACGGCGCGCACCAAGGGGCTGGTCAAGACAGCGTCGAAGCGCATGCCTTCTTCTGCCAGGCGTGCGCCAACTTTGCGCGCAGTCGCCCGACCGTCGGGGGTTAGAAAACGCGCTTCGTCGGAACGGCGCGGCCCCGCTTCGATGGCCTGCGCATGGCGCACCAGAAAGACTCGCATCGCTCCACGGTGTTCATGATTTCCCCGCGGATTCAAGGCCACGCCACCCCGAAATTTCTGCACTGGCGGCGACCTTGACCGGCCCCGAACCCCTAGCTAGCGTGCCTCTCCCCCCAAGGAGGCGCCAGTTCTGAATCGCGCGCCCGCGGGGCACACAACTGTGACAAGGACGCGGTGTTTAGACACTGCACAGTCGAGGAGTCTTCGATGGCAACGAAAATCGCGATCAACGGATTTGGCCGCATCGGGCGCTGCGTATTGCGCGCGCTCACAGAACAAAAAGTCACGGACCTCGAGGTCGTGCACATCAACGATCTGACCGACACGCGCGTGCTGGCACACCTGCTGAAGTACGACTCCGTGCACCGCGGGTTCACCGCCGCAGCTGTAGGCCACAAGGACTCCGGGCTGAGCGTGGGCGGCAAAGACATCGCCGTCAGCGCCATCCGCGACCCCAAGGAACTGCCCTGGAAGAGCCTAGGCGTCGACCTGGTCTTCGAGTGCACGGGCCTGTTTACGGACAAGGCAAAAGCGATCGCCCACGTGGAAGCTGGCGCCAAGAAGGTGCTGATCAGCGCGCCCGCGAAGAACCACGACAAAACCATCGTCATCGGTGTCAACGACCACGAATACGACCCCGCGAAACACCAGGTCATCTCCAACGGTTCTTGCACCACGAACTGCCTGGCGCCTGTGGTCAAGGTCATGCTGGACAACTTCGGTATCGAGTACGGTCTGATGACGACTATTCATTCCTACACCAACGATCAGAACCTGCTGGATCTGCCCCATCGCAAGGGAGATCTACGACGGGCCCGCGCTGCCGCCGTCAGCATGATCCCGACCAGCACTGGCGCAGCCAAGGCCATCGCCGAAGTCCTTCCAGCTCTCAAAGGCAAGTGCGACGGCATGGCCATGCGCGTGCCGACCGTGAACGTGTCCGTGGTGGACCTTGCGCTGCAAACCGAGAAGGCCGTGACCATCGACTCCATCCACAAGGCGATGAAAGCAGCCGCGGAGAGCGGCCCGCTGGCAAAGGTCTTCGACTACACAGAAGATGAGCTGGTTTCGAGCGACTACATCGGCAATCCCGCATCCAGCATCTTCGACGCTACCCTCACCCGCGTACAGGGCGACAAGTTTGCCAAGCTCTTCGCCTGGTACGACAACGAATGGGGATTCTCCTGCCGCATGATCGACTTGGCGCGGCTGGTTGCGCAGAAAGGCTGAGCACCACCATGCCCATGCTCGATGGAATCGTGTGTGTCGATGAACTAGAGGCACTGGCGGGAGAGCGCGTGTTCATTCGCGTGGACTTCAACGTGCCCCTAGACAAGAAGACCGGAGCGATCACCGATGACGAACGCATCGTCGCCGCTCTTCCCACCATCAAGCATGTTGCCCAAAGCGGGGCGAAAGTGATCCTCGCCTCGCACCTGGGCCGGCCCAAGGGCAAAGCCAACCCGGCGCTCTCCATGGAGCCGGTCGGTGCACGATTGGCCGAGCTCCTGGAGATGGAAGTGCACGTGCCAGATGACTGCATCGGCGAGTCTCCCAAGAAGGTGATTCAGGACCTGCGCGACGGACAGCTGTGCCTCTTGGAGAATCTGCGCTTCCATCCTGAGGAAGAGGCAAACGAAGAGGGCTTCGTTCGAGAGCTCGCCAAGCTGTGCAGCGTTTACGTTAATGACGCGTTTGGCGCGGCCCATCGAGCGCATGCCAGCGTGGATGGTCTGGCGCGCGCCACCCCAGTGCGCGCCATGGGCCTGCTTCTCAAACGCGAAGTAGAATCCCTGTGCAAGGTTCTCGAAAAACCGGAGCAGCCCTTTGTCGCGGTACTTGGCGGAGCCAAGGTCACGGACAAGATCGGGGTGATCGAGGCGCTCTTCGACAAGTGCAACGCCATCTGCATCGGTGGCGCTATGGCCAACACGCTGTTGGCCGCCAAAGGCCTCGATATGCGTGCTTCGAAGCTGGAGAGCGACTGGCTGGCCGCTGGACGGACGCTGCTGGAAAAAGCGGAAAGACGCGGCATCGCCGTGGTTTTGCCCAGCGACGTGGTCGTCGGCGAGAACCTAGACAGCGACAGCGGGACCGTGGTCAAGGTCGGTGAGCTGCCCCCGGGAAGCATGGCCCTCGACGTGGGGCCGGCGACCGTGGAGGCATTTCGCAAACACATACTCGGCGCCAAGACGGTGTTCTGGAATGGCCCCATGGGTCTCTTCGAGAATGCCGCGTTCTCGGCGGGCACTACGGGCATTGCCCAGGCCCTGGTAGACAGCGAGGCGTTCAGCGTCGTCGGCGGCGGCGACAGCGCGGCAGCGATCCGAAAGGCCGGGCTCGAGGCCAAAGTCAGTTTCGTATCTACGGGAGGCGGCGCGGCCCTCGAACTAGTCGAGGGCAAGCGACTGCCCGGAGTCGAGGCCCTGCGCGGCGCGCGCCTGCCCGAAGCTCCAGAAGACATGGAGGGTGAAGGATGAAACGCGTACCGCTCATTGCTGGCAACTGGAAGATGTACAAAGGCGGCGCCGACGGCGTGGAGCTCGCGCGGGGCCTAGTGAAAGCGTGCGGCGATCTAGCCGCTATCGAGGTCGTGATCGCTCCGCCGTTCACCGCCCTGGCCGCCGTAGCCCACGAATTGAGTGGGAGCCGCATCGGCCTCGCCGCGCAGAACTTCCTTCCGAAACCGGAGGGCGCATTCACCGGGGAGATCAACGCGTCCATGCTGCTGGAGGCCGGCTGCCGTTGGGTGATTGTCGGACACAGCGAGCGCCGACAACACTTCGGCGAAACCGACGCTTCGGTGCGTGAGAAAGTGCAGGTCGCAATGGCCGCCGGCCTACGGCCCATCGTCTGCATCGGAGAAACCCTCGAACAGCGGGAAGCGGGCAAGACGATGGAGGTGGTCTTCGCACAGCTCGACGCTTTCGCCGAGCTGCTTGCTGCCCAGCCGGGGTACGGAGTGGTTGCCTACGAGCCCATTTGGGCCATCGGGACCGGGAAAGTCGCTGGGCCCGAGCAAGCCGAAGAGGTCCACGCAGCCCTGCGCCAGCGCCTAGGCAAAATATCCAATGATTTCGCGGATGATACCCGGATCTTGTACGGTGGCAGCGTGAAGCCGGACAACGCCGTGGGGCTTTTGGGTTGTGCGAACGTGGACGGCGCGCTAGTGGGAGGCGCTTCACTTTCCACTGAGAATTTCTCGAAGATTGTAGAAGCCGCACCCTCGCTGGTCTGACGCCATGGGCGAACTCATCAAAACCCCCCTCACCGTGATTCACATCATCGCGTGCATCTTCCTGATGCTGGTGATCTTGATCCAACCAGGTAAATCCGGTGGGCTCGGCGCGCTCTCCGGCGCAGCCGCGCAGCAAGTCTTCGGCGGGCGGGGCGCAGGCAACTTCCTGACGCGCATGACCTGGGTCACGGCGGCGCTCTTCTGCGTGCCGAGCATCCCCCTCGCGTTCCTGTCCACCAGCACGGACGAATCCTTGCTGGAGCGTGGCACCAAGAAGGCAGCTCCAGAAAAAGTGGAAATCGGCCAAGGCGCGGCCAAGCCAGCCAGCTCCAAGTAACGCGGTCGGTGCGAGTGCTCTAGGAGCAGTGTGACGCGGCGGAGCGACCACACGCGGCACCTTGGGCTGGCACTGGGCTTCAAGGCTCTGGTCTCCGGGCTGGTGCTGCTTTCCGGTTTTCGCGCTTTGTCAGACGACGACTACGCGCGCATCGTCATTGCGCAGCGCTTTGCAGTCGCTCCGAGCTTCGACCCAAGCGGAACGAGCTGGCTGCCCTTCCCCTTTTGGTTGAACGGCAGCGCAATGCTGCTTTTCGGTCGCGCGCCCTGGGTCGCACGTGGCGTCGCGTTGGCATCCGGCCTTTTCGCCGTGGCCTTATGCTTCGCGGCCGCTCGCCGGCTTGGCTATTCCACGCGCAGCGCTCTGCTCGGTGCGACGCTTTCCGGCGTCGTGCCCTACGCCGCGTGGCTCGGGGTCGCCACGGTGCCGGAACTACTCACTGCCGCACTGATCGTATTCGGAGCAAGCACGGCGAGCCGGGGCGTATCGCTCAAAGATCGCACCCTCGGCGGGGGCGCGCTGTGCCTCGCGGCGCTGTCCCGCTACGAAGCCTGGCCCGTCGTGCTCTGCTTCACCGGCTTTGCCCTGTGGGACGCCCGCCGCGATGCCAGCGCGGCCGCGGCCGGCGCGGTTGCATGCAGCGGGCCCGCCGCGTGGCTCGTGCATGGGAGTTTGAGCCACGACAGTCCGTTCTTTTTCATCAAGCGCGTCGCCGACTACCACCGCGCGGTGGCTGCGGGCGGTCAGTCCTGGTTCAGTGGCCTGTGGGAGAAGCCGGTGGCGTTCTTTCGTTGCGAACCCGAACTGAGCGCGACGCTCACTATCCTGCTAATCGCGACATGGCGAACGCCGTCACGCGGACATTTGGGGTCGTCGAAGCGCTTCTTTGCTTGCCTAGCTGCCCTGCTCGCGTTTGTCGTGGTCGCGGACATGCGCGGCGCCGCCGCGACGCACCACGAAGAACGCGTGCTGCTAGCGCTTTGGCTTGGCTCCGCACTTCTGATCGGCCACTTGGCCCTCGCGCTGCCGACGGGCTTTACGCAGGCGAAGCGCCGAGCGCTGAGTGGCATCGTGCTCGCGGCCGTCGCGGTGAGTGGGATCTGGTTACGTCCGTGGTTTGCACGCCGGGACGCTTTCATCGATCGCAGCACTCACGTGGCGCTGGGTAGCCAAGCCGCCAGGACTGCCCCAGACGCCCGAGTCCTGATCGACACGCCGGATTTCGGCTTCTACGCTGTGATCGCGGGTCACGGGGATCCGCGCCTGGCGCATCCCCTAGACGATCGCGATCCGCGGCGGCCGCGACACGCGGATCCCTTTGCGGACGCCACCGCCTTGCGCGCAAAGCTCCGCAGCGAAGACGCGCGGTTCCTGATCGCTTCGGGGGACGCGCATCGCGTCCACGGACGCCAAATCGGTTTCGAGTTGGCACGCGCCGGCGAGCTCTCGCTTTTTGCGCTGCAGCCAACGCAGTGAGCCCAAGCGCGGGGTGCACGTCGACGCCCGCGCGCTGCCGTGACAGACTGGGCGTCATGCCGTTCCGTCGCGTTCTGCCGACGTTGAGCGTCGGCGCCGCACTCGCGCTGGCAGCGTGCGGGAGCGACGATGGCGCAGCCGGCTCTGGCGGCGCCGCCGGCGTCGATGCCGGGGGCGCCGCCGGCGTCGATGCCGGGGGCGCCGCTGGCGCCGCTGCTGGGGGCGCGAGTGGCGGCAGTTCCGGCGGCGGCGGGCTCGGCGCAGCCGGCTCTGGCGGCGCCGCCGGGGCGGCAAGTGGCGGCGCCGGCTCTGGCGGGACGGCCGCCGGGGGCGCCGGCGGCAGCACGGGCTCTGGCGGGACGGCCAGCGGGGGCACCGGCGGCGGCGCGGGCTCGAGTTTGCGCCTATTCGGCTTCGGCAAGAACGACGTCGACCGAGTCAAGATCCGCATCGACGACGAAACGAACGCGCTGCCGGGGCCGCCCGCGGATATTGGAGCCACGGACTTCAGCGTGGAGTTTTGGATGCGCGCAAGTGCATCCGACAACACCAGCGGGAGCATTGCTTGCAGCGGCTACGCCTGGATCAACGGAAACATCATTGTCGATCGCGATCGCTTCAACCAAGGGCGCGCCTTTGGCATCTCTGTCGCCGCTGGGCGCGTCGTCTTCGGTGTGATCAACGCTAATTCGTCGTCCAACACGATTTGCTCGACGACCAACGTGCTCGACCAAGCTTGGCACCACGTCGCGGTGCAGCGCCGCCGGAGTGACGGTCGCCTGTGGATCTTCATCGACGGCAAGAACGAAGCCGAGCAGGACGGGCCGGATGGGGACATCTCCTACCCGGACAATGGCGTGCCAGGAAACCACTGCGGCGGGCCGTGCAACTTTTCGGATCCGTTCCTGGTCATCGGCGCCGAGAAACACGATGCCGGCACTGCCTACCCGTCCTACAGTGGCCACTTCGACGAACTGCGACTTTCGAACACGCTTCGATACAGCGCCGATTTCACGCGCCCAAGTGGCGCGTTCAGCGCGGACGCCAACACCGTTGGGCTGTATCACTTTGACGAAGGCAGCGGCACCGTAGCGGGGGATAGCTCTGGCGCCAGCGGTGGCCCGAGCCCTGGGCTGCTCAAAGTGGGCGGCACGCCTGTCGGCCCGATTTGGAGCAGCGCCACGCCGTTCTGACGCAACCCACGCCCGCGCGCTGCAAGACCGGGCGACGGGCGCCCAGTCGCGCTAAAGTGTGTCAGCCATGCCATCGCTTCGCGCCCTCGCCGTCTGCGTTCTTGTGTCCACGCCTGGGCTTGCGGCGCCGGTTTCCTTCTCGGTCGATGTCCCGCTGACGCAAGGCAAAGCAGCCGTAGATGCATTCTTGGCGGCGCGCGGCGGCGCGGTGACAGGCGGCTCGTTTTCCAACCAAGGTTGGAAAACGAGCGCGCGTAGCGACTTCATGCACTTCGCACTGCCGGCGGGCATCGACGCGCGGCGCGGCAAACTGACCACGGTGTTTTCGGCTCCAGAGCTCTCGGGGCCCAAGGGCTACTTCGAGAGCTACCACCTAGTCGCCCTGCGCCCCAACACCCAGCCCTTCAAACCAATCGGGGCAGGCAGCGCTTCGCTATCGAGTTTGTATATCGCGTATCGCGAGAATGACGAGCTCATGGCGCAAGGCCGCGGCTACTACAATCTCTTCGACGCGGGCTGCACGGATTGGAAGCTGTGCACTGGCGAAGGCGGCTCCAGCAAGGGGTGGCTCAACGGAGCGGGGCCCTTCACCATCCTGCAAGACTGGAACAACAACATCGATCAGCTGAGCTTCACGCCCGGCGGAGGAAAGAAGACTGTGGATCTGAGTGCAACCTCGCCGAATGGCCAGATCTCTGCTCCGGGCTGGTATGTCACGGTCAACGCCTGTGGCGGTAGCACCCACAATTCTTGCGGCCTATGGGACGGCCCGACCAAAGGCGGGCCCCTCGGTGTGGTGTATTCCAAAGTGACCTTGGAACTCACGACGGAATGCGGCGACGCCCAGTGCAGCGTGGGCATCGAAACCGCGCAGAACTGCGCTGCAGATTGCGCCGGCGGCAACGGTGGCGCCGGTGGCGGCAGCGGCGGCGCGGGCGCAGCGGCGGGCCGCGGCCGCGGCGGCGCGGGGGGGGGGAGACCCCGGGCGGGGGGGGGGCGGCGGCGGGGGGGCCGCGGGGGGGGGGGCGCAGCGGCGGGCAGCGGCGGCGCGGGCGCGGGGGCGGGAAGTCCCGGCGCGGGCGGCAGCGGCGGCGCGGGCGACAGCGGCGGCGCGGGCGACGCCGGCAGCGGAGGCTCCGCTGCCGGCGCGAGCACAGGCAGCGACGACGCGAGCGGCTGCGGGTGCGCCGTGCCGCGACCGCGGCCCCCCGCCCCCGGGCTGCTACTCGCTCTGGCCGCGCTCGTTTTCGGCGCGCGACGCAGACGCCCGGGGCGCGCGCCCAGGACGCCCAGCCACGGCCCGAGCGCGCCGGGCCCACGTGGCCAGCGCCGCTCCTCCCGCGCGCTCCCGCGCGCACTCGGACTGACCCTTGGCGCGCTGGTTTGCTTGGCCGCAGTCGCCCGACCCGGCACGGCGCACGCCGCGCCGGAGAAGAAGCTGCGCATCGCGACTTTGGCCCCGAAGAACAGCGCTTGGGGCAAAGTCTTCCGCGTCTGGCAAAAGGCCGTCGATCAGAAGACAAAAGGGCGTCTTGCTTTGGACGTCTACTACAACGCCGTGCAAGGCAACGAAGACAGCATGGTCGGCAAGATGAAGTCCGGCCAGCTGGATGGCGCCGCATTGGCCAGCGTTGGGCTGGCCAGCATCCATCGCGATGTTCTCGTGATGCAACTGCCTGGCGTCGTGGATTCTTGGAGCACCCTCGACAAGGTCCGCAAAGCCGTGGGTCCAGACATCGAGAAACGCTTCCTGGACGAAGGCTTCTTGATCCTAGGTTGGGGGGATATCGGACTCGTGCGCCAAATGTCCAAGGGCTTTGCGGTACGCCGTCCCAGTGACATCAAGGGCAAACGCCCGGCAGTCTGGCGCAACGAACCCATGGGGCCGAAGATCTACGCCAAGATCGGCGGCGTGGTGCCGGTGCCCGTGTCGGCGACGGAAGTCTTGCCAGCCCTGCGCTCCGGAAAGATCAATCTGGTCAACGCGCCGGCGCTCGCCGCCGAGCAATTGCAGTGGACGAGTAGCCTGGACCACGTCGCCGCCACATCGAGCGTCTGTGCGATCGGGGGCGTGGTCTTTCGCAAGAAAGCCTTGGACGGCATGCCGGCAGATCTGCGTGAGACCTTCCTGGAGATCCAACAGAAGCTCAGCAAACACAACGCAAACCGCATTCGCAAGATGGACGAGCAGGCCTATCAGCGGCTGAAGAAGAAGATGACCGTCGTGCAGCTGTCCCCGGCGGACAGGGAAGAGTGGAAAAAGGTGCTGGTGCCCGTGATGAAGCAACTCTCGGGCACGACCTTTTCCAAAGATTTGATGGAAAAGGTGCTCAAGGTCACGGGCAAGGGTTGAGCGCCCGGCGCACGCCAGCTGCTTTTAAGCGCGCCGCTTTCTAGGGTTTGCTCGGCCCGGGCGGCTAGCATGGCGCCCCAGTGGTCACTCGTCTCGGCCGCCGCGCCACAGAAGCGGCTCTTGTGCTGTTCGCGGCGTTGGGTTTCTGCTTCGTGCCCCTGGGTAAGAAGACGGGGCTCGAACACGCCAAGGCGCTCTTGGCCACCGACGCCGCGCGAGAAGCAGGAGAAGGCGTGGCCGACGCATTCGTGCGGGTGCGCCAGGCGTTCCTCCAGCCGGCCACTGCGCCCAAAGCCGGCCCGGCAGCGTCGAGTTCGGCGCGGGACCGACCCGTGCTCTTCCGTGTCAGCGAAAACGCGGAGGCTCCGGACGCCAGCGCGCCCTACCCCCCGCCCCAAGGCTGAGGCCGCTCTGAGGCCACTTTGGCCGCACTCCAAGGCCAGAGGCCGGCGCCGGGGCGACCCGATCCGTGGCAAGCGCGGCGCGGGGCAAAGCCCGGGAGTAGGGAGCGCGCGCCGCGCATCGACCCGACCCCAAAAAAATCAGGGCGCGACGATACGATGCACGACGACGACGTTGCCGACTCCGGGCGCTGGAGCGTCCGTGACCACGAATACGTTGCTGGTGCTGGGCGGCACGCTGGTGGTCATGGTGCACGTCGCGTTCAGAGAAATGAATGGCGAGAGCACGTTGATACCCACGGCATCCCCGGGCGCGCGGTTGTAGAGCGTAAGGCCCGTCTGGGCCGTCAGCGCGCTCACTGGCAGGACGCCCGCGCTATCGATGAGCTGGTGCATTTCGCCCCCCGCACTGGCCAAGACAACAACCGTGCCCCCGGCCTTGGCGAATTGATCGATGGGCCCTGCCAAGCTGGTTCCAATGGCCCCCAGGGTTCCCGGGGGCGCGTTGGACTGATCGTATACCAGCAGCGTGTCGTAGTTCAGCACACTCAGGTTCGCGATCACGTCGTTGGACGTCGTGGCCGGCGTGATGTTGAAGCTGCGACCCTTGGCCGTCCCGGCCCAGCCCAGCGCTTGGATGACCTTGTTCTTGATATTGGGCGGCGTGTACTGCTCATAGGCGAGGATGCGCACTGGGTCTTTCAGGGGCAAGAACACGGCGTTGCCGAGCAGCAGCGTCTGGGGTGAGTTCTGGAATGCCTGCTGGTAGTTCATGCAGGCCGAAACCACGTGGCCGACGACGGCGCCGACGCATTGCCCGCTCTGGCAAATGCCACTCGGGCACACGTTGCCGCACTTGCCACAGTTCTGTGGATCGCTATTGAGATCCACACACTTGCCCGCGCATTCGACCAAGGGTGGATTGCAGAGCGGCACACATGCGAAGCCGCCGTCAACCAGATCGCATAGGCCCGTCGGGCTCACGCATTTCGTGAAGCAGTCCCCACACTGGGCTGCGGTGTTGTAGGGCGGGGAGCAAGCGTCACCGGCTTCGCCAACGGTGCCGTCCGTGTCGCCGTCACCTGGGGGAAAGCGATCGCTCTTTGCGTCGAAGTCCGCGTCCGGATCGGCGTCACCCGCATCGCCGAAACCGTCAATGCTGGCGTCGCCGCCGCATACGCCAGAGAAACAAAACATGCCCGGCGCGCAGCGGTTGCCGCAGCTCCCACAGTGCGTCGAGTTGCGCGCTAGGTCCACACAACTGCCTGCGCAGACATTCAATCCGTCGCGACACTCGCCGCCGACAACGCCACCCGACGTGCACGACGCAGGGAGCGCAACGCCCAGGGACAGCGCCAGGACGGCGCGAAGCAGGGTGCGCGCGGATATCACTTCTGGCCTCCTTCATTAGCTTGACCCGAACCCGGCGCAGGTGCAGTCGCCGAATCCACAGGCGGGCTTCCGTCGCCAGATCCGCCGGTCCGCACTTTGATTTGCCGACTGATTTGAAACTCGACGCGCCGGTTCAAAAACCAGGCACGTTCGTTGGCCTTGTCCACCGCGGGTTGGCTGGATCCGAATCCCTTACCCGAGAGCCGCTTCTTGTCGACTCCCTTGGTCTCCAGGAAGTCCGCCACGGACTGTGCGCGATCTTGCGAGAGCTTCTGATTGAACCACTCGGGACCCCGCTCGTCGGTGTGCCCTTGCACTTCGACGTGAATCCAGCTCGGATTGTCTTGGATCAGTTTGGCCACGCGCTCAAGGAGCGGGTAGCTGACCGGACGGATCTTTGCGCTATTGACCCAGAAGTGCACGCGATCGTCGAGGAAGATCTTGTCGCCGACGACGCGCACCTGCTCGGCGTCGGGGCAGCCGTCCTCGTCTGCGTAACCGTTCTTTACTTCCGGCTCGTCGGGACACTTGTCGTCTTTGTCCGGGATCCCGTCCTTGTCGTTGTCGTTGTCCGGACAACCGTCCTGGTCTTCGAAACCATCGCGGTCCTCCGGGTCGTTCGGGCACTTGTCGTCACCGTCTAGGATCGCGTCCTGATCGTTATCGCGATCGGGACAGCCGTCAGTGTCCTCGAAGCCGTCTTTATCTTCGGGATCGTTGGCGCACTGATCCTTGATGTCTTGGATGCCGTCGAGATCGTTGTCGAGTTCGGGGCAGCCATCTTCGTCTTCCCAACCGTCCGGGTCTTCGCGATCGTCTGGGCATCGGTCCACAGAGTCCTTGATGCCGTCGCCGTCGCGGTCGCCATCCACCGCAGCCTTGCCCTGGCCGAAGAACCCATGCAGTCCGAAGACTAGGAGATTGGCGTCGGCGGGGCGGATCTCATCGTCCGGTTGGAATACGTGGATCAACCCCACCGTGGGGCCGAGGCCGTAGGCGCCGCGTCCCCAGAGATTGTCCCAGCCCACGAAGATGTCGACGGTCGGCCGGACCTTCTGCCCCGTGAGCGCCACGCCCCCCGCTGCGGATGCCCACAGCCCGGCCGCGCTCCAACCGCTTTCGTAGTCCCAGTTCGGGTAGAACGGGCGCACCCGGACCCCGAGTCCCAGTTGCCCGGAAGTGAACGACCCCTCGGGCTTGATGTTGGGATCGGCCGGGTCCTCGGCTTTGTTGAACCATTCGCCGCCGAGTTCGAGTTGTGCGCCAAGGGCGGGCGAGAGCGGCAGCTCACCGGCCGCGAGACCGGCAACCCCGATACTGAACTCATCACCCTGATGGCCACCGATGGCTTTCGACAGGCCGATTGTGCCGTGCCAGCGCGGGGGTTCCGCCAGCGCGGCCGAGCCGAACGTCGAGGCGCCGGCAAACCATGCCGCCGCAACCAAAGTGCGAACCATCGCCGAAGGAGTCACTGGAACGCTCATGGTAGCGAGCCGAGTACCGCCGCGGCAAAGAACAGCGGGATCGCGCTGCTGAGCCCGGGCATCATTGCGCTGACACCTGCCAGCGCGATCAGGGTCAACGCGTTGACACCGGCACTTGTATAAGCGCGGCGCCGGCGCACAGACCAGAGGAGAATGCCGCGAGATCCGCGGCGGTTGTCCCGAATGGGAGGCGCTTCCTTGCGCGACCTGACCCGCATGTAGCCCCGCACTTGCGAAGGGCGTGCCGGGCGACACAGTGACTCGGGCACGCGCATTGCTCTGATAGCGTCCGCGGAGCGCTTGCGCGCCGAAACGCCTATTTTTGTGGCACATCGTGTGCCGATCGGAGACTGCATTGTCACGTTCACGCCAATTTCGCGCACCCTTCGTGGTGACGGTCGCGTCTGTCGTTGCGACCTTGGCCACGGCTGCCTGCGGGGGCTCCACAGCCAGCGACGGCGGCGGGGGCGCCAGCAGCGGTGGGTCGAGCGGCGGCGGCGGCGTTGGCAACGCGAGCGGCAGTGGCGGCAGCGGCAACGTCTCTGGCACCGGCGGGCAGAACGCCCAGTGTCCACCAAGCTTTCCCGGGCACGACACGGCGTGCCCGCAGAACGGGCTCAGCTGCAGCTACAGCCAGGGCCAGTGTTGTCCCCCGTGGGAGGCGCGCTGCGTGGACGGCAAGTGGGAGGGGCTCGTCAGTTCCTGCAATCCCCCGCCGCCGGATCCCTGCCCGGCGACGCCACCTGCGCCTGGCACCGCATGCGGATCGTCGGATCCCTGTGGCAACGATTACCAATATTGCACCTACGACACCTGCCAAGAGGGCACGGACAACGTCACCGCGCAGTGCCAGGGCGGCGTGTGGACCGTCGAGAGCAAGCTGTGCTCTGCACCCTGCGAGAAGCTCACGCCGTGTCAATGCTTCAAGCGCGCTGACTGCGAGGCGCTGACAGACACATGCCTGTGCGAATGCGACTACAATTGCCCGGGCACGCCGCCCTGCGCCTGTGCTTGCGGCGGCGGCAAGTTCCTCGGCTGTCAGTCGATCGAATTACCCGACTAACGCGGTCGGCTCACTCGGGCCGCGGCACATCCGGGTGTTCGTTGTAATACGCGTCCAAACTCTCGCGAGAAATGCGCAAGGTGACGACGCCGTCGCGCAGGATGCGTGCTTGGCAGCCGAGCCGCGAGTTTTCCCGCACGTCGAAAGCCTTGTCGAGGATGTCCTCTTCGTCTTCCTCAGCTTCGCTCAAGAGCTCCCGACCACCCTCGATATAGACGTGGCAAGTGGAACACGCACAAACCCCGCCGCAGGCGTGCCCCTCGGGAGCGTGAATGCCCTGCGCCGCTTCCAAGAGCGACGTGCCCACAGGCACCTCGGCCTCCATGCCTTGATCGCTGAATCGCACCTTAGCCATCGCTGCCCGCTTCCGTATCTAAATGGCCGTGCGCGCGCAAGTGGGCCTCCACGCCCTGGGCGTGCTCCACGCTTTGTTCGACGTCTCCCAGGACCTTTCCGCCGATCGCGCTCTTGATCGCGCGATTCATGCGACGCCCGGCCCACTCGTGGGTCGCGTCGTCCAAGCTGTCGATGCGCAGCTGGATTTGGGCCGGTTTCTTGGCGCTCGCGATGGCGCTCTTTAGCTCTGCCACCGCCAGCTCGATCCGCGCACGCTCGTCCGCGCTGAGCAAGTCCGTCTCTGTCGCCAGGGACTTATTCGTGGCTAGCAGCATGCGCTCCGCCTCGACCCGAGCTTCGGTCAGCCGACGCGCTTCCAGATCAGCCTCGCCGAAGTCGAGAGCGTCGATCAGCATTTGTTCGACCTCTTCATCACTGAGACCGTAGCTGGGCTGCACTTCGATGTGCTGGCTGATGCCTGTCGTCAGTTCGCGCGCCTCGATCTTCAAAAGGTTGTTCTCATCTACGAAGAACTCGACCTCTAGGCGGGCCATGCCCGCAGGCATCGGCGGAATGCCTTTCAAAGTGAAACGCGCTAGAGATCGGCAGTCCTTGGCCAGTTCGCGCTCGCCTTGCACCACATGCAGATCGAAGCCGGTTTGGTTTTCCGCGTAGGTCGTAAACGTCGACTTCGCACCCGCGGGGATGGTGGTGTTCCGCGGCAAGATCTTGTCTACAGCGCCGCCCATGGTTTCCACGCCGAGGGATAGGGGCAGCACGTCCAAGAGCAGGATCTCGTCGCTCTCGCTCGACAGCAGTTCGGCTTGGATCGCAGCGCCATACGCCACCACCAAGTCCGGATCGATGTCCGCCAGCGGCTCTTTTCCGAAGATCTCCCCGACGTAACTGCGCACTCTGGGCACGCGGGTCGACCCGCCCACCAAGATCACGCCATCAATGCTCTCAGCAGTGAGCTCTGCGTCGCGCAAAGCGCGCCGCACTGCGCGCCCGGTGCGCTCAAGCAATTCAGCGATCAGTTCGTCAAAGTGCGGGCGATCGAGGACGTAGGTCGCCTCGCCGCCGCCGCGCTGGGGCAGCTGCACTTCCACCGTACTCTGATCGGTCAGCGCGTGTTTGGCCTGGCGCGCCGCATCGAGGGCGATACTGACCAGCTCGGGTGTGTGCAACTCGGCGCTGGCGCAGCCCATCTTCGTGAGCATCTCTTCGGCGATCAGGCGATCCATATCGTCGCCGCCCAGAGCGCTGTCGCCCCCGGTGCTTTTCACCTGGAAGATGCCGTCGTCTAGCAGCAAGATCGTGATGTCGAAGGTGCCACCTCCGAGGTCGTAGACGGCGAACAAGCCGTCTTGTTTCTTATCCAAACCGTAGGCGAGGGCAGCCGCCGTCGGCTCGTTCAACAGGCGAAGTACGTGTAGACCCGCCAGGCGTCCGGCGTCTTTAGTGGCTTGGCGCTGGGCATCGTCGAAGTAGGCGGGCACGGTGATCACGCAACCCCCCACAGCATTCAGTTGGTCCACAGCGCTTTGTTTGAGGCTCTTCAGGATCTCGGCGCTGGCCTCCACGGGCGTGACGCTGCGCCCGCCCACGTCGAAGCGCACAACTTTGGCCTCGGCTTCGTCTTTCGGCGCGACGAAGCGGTAGGCACTGAGTCTTTCGGTTTCGGCGTCGCCGGCGCCCCGCCCCATGAAACGCTTTACGCTGGCAAGGGTGCGCTGCGGCTCCCGGGTGGCGTAGCTCTTGGCGACGCGTCCGACCACCACCTGGCCAGCTTCACCATAGTGCACCACGCTGGGCAACAGCGCGGTGCCATCGCAAGTCGTGAGCGCGACCGGACGCTCGTCACGAGTCGTCGCCACGATGGAGTGCGTCGTGCCCAGATCAATGCCCACGGCTTTGGGTGGCGCTTTGGGATCGAAAATGTCTAGCAGCATCGCTCGTATTCGCTTTTACAACTCGTCGGCGATGGCGCCGGCTTCTTCCAAGAAACGCGCGTAGTAGCGCAACTCGCCCATCAGCTCTGCGGCACGGGGCGCCGAAAGCGTGCCGGGCTCGGCAAACACGGCCGCGAGCGCCGAAAGCGTTGCGTCACGCCGCGCCTCGATGCTCGCAGTCAGCGCGTCGAGTGCCTTTGCATCCCGAGATTGCCGTACCTCGGCGAGGGCCTCGCGTTGTTCCATCATGTCCATCAGCAATTCAGCGGGTGGTTTCGCTTCTTGGCCGTCCACCGGGGCATGGCCAAGCGACGCCAGCAGAGCGCTCGCCCGGGCCAAGGGGTTCTTCAGCTGCCGAAACGCGTCGTTTACCTCGATGGCCTTGCCCAGAGCGTGCCGACGCTCAGCCGGGGTCTTGCCCGCGTGGCGGTCAGGGTGCAGGGCGCGGCTCAGTTCTCGGTGGCGTGCTTCTAAGGCCGCCATGTCGAGATCGAAGCGTGGCGCGATGCCAAGCGTTTCGAACGGATCCAATTTCGCACCAAAACAGACGGCGCGTCAGCGCACTGTGAACGAATGCCCGCACCCGCAGCTGGCGGCTTCGTTGGGGTTGCGGAACTTGAACCCCTGGAACATCAGCGTCTTTTCATAGTCGAGCAGGGCACCGGCGAGATAGACCAGGCTCTTCTTGTCCACGATGAAGCGCACGCCATCGAGCTCGTAGGTGCGGTCGCGATCCCGCGGCGTGTCGTCT
The DNA here is from genome assembly GCA_937872925.1 of uncultured Myxococcales bacterium. Taxonomy (GTDB): domain Bacteria; phylum Myxococcota_A; class Polyangia; order Polyangiales; family Polyangiaceae; genus JACKEA01. Next base: position 16,928 of record CALMUT010000298.1, read on the forward strand.
TCGAATTGGATCACGTAGGAGAACCCGGAACAGCCCCCGCCTTTAATACCCAGGCGGATCGCCGCATCCGGCGTGCCACGCTTCTTGAGTTTTTCCCGCGCGAAGTCCACTGCCGCCTGGCTGATGTTGAGGCCTTTGCGCTCAGCGGAGCTTTCTGGGGCCGATGCGGGAGGCGTAGACTGGGCAGGCGCGTTCATGCTGGTGGCAAGTTCCATGGCTGCAGTTTTTATTGAGCTCGAGACTCTTCCGTGGCGACGGCGGGCTCGGCGGCGCCAAGGGCTTGCCGGGCAGCGCGCTTCTTCTTGTAATCTTCGACGGCGCTCTTGATGGCATCTTCCGCCAACACGGAGCAATGGATCTTGACGGGAGGCAGGTTCAGCTCCTCCGCGATCTGGCTGTTCTTGATGGTGGCCGCTTCGTCGACGGTCTTGCCCTTGATCCACTCAGTCGCCAGCGAGCTCGAAGCGATCGCCGAGCCACAACCGAAGGTCTTGAATCGGGCATCTTCGATCACACCGTCGTCGCTGACTTTGATCTGCAATCGCATCACGTCGCCGCATGCCGGGGCCCCTACGAGCCCAGTGCCAACGTTGTTGTCGTTCTTGTCGAGGGTACCGACGTTCTTGGGATTCTCGTAGTGCTCGATGACTTTGTCGCTGTACGCCATTTTCTTTTGCTCCGTCTCTTAGTGTGCGGCCCACTCGATGCTCTTGATGTCCACGCCTTCCTTGTGCATCTCGTACAAGGGCGACATGTCGCGCAGCTTCCTGACCTTGGCGATCACCAATTCTGCCACGTAGTCGACTTCTTCTTGGGTGTTGAAACGCCCTAAGCCAAAACGAATCGACGAATGCGCCAAGTCCTCGTCTAGCCCCATGCTGCGCAGCACGTAGCTGGGCTCCAAGCTCGCACTGGTGCAGGCACTTCCGCTCGACACCGCAACGTCCTTGATCGCCATCATCAGTCCCTCGCCTTCGACGAAAGCGAAGGACACGTTCAGGTTGCCACATAGGCGGCGCTCCGGGTGTCCGTTCAGAATCACCTCGTCGAGCTCTTTGAGCAGTTTCTGGTGCAAAGAGTCGCGCAGCGCGCGGATCTTTTCAGCGTCTGCCTTGCCTTCGGTCTTCATGATCTCGCAGGCCTTTGCCATGCCGACGATGCCCGGGACATTGAGCGTACCGGAGCGCATGCCGCGTTCGTGGCCACCGCCGTCCATCTGAGCGACGAGCCGCACGCGGGGTTTGCTGCGACGCACGTAGAGGGCACCAACGCCCTTAGGCCCGTAGATCTTGTGGGCGGTGATTGATGCCAAGTCGACGTTCATAGCCTTCACGTCGAAAGGGGTTTTGCCGATGCCTTGGACCGCGTCGCAGTGCAAAAGTACGCCACGCTCGCGGGTGATCTTGCCGATCTCTGCGATGGGCTGGATGGTGCCGACCTCGTTGTTTGCAAGCATGACGCTGACGAGGATCGTCTGATCCGTGAGGGCGCTCTTGATCGCGTCAGGATCCACGATGCCATCTTTGCCCGCAGCAACATAGGTGACGTGGTAGCCCTGCTTCTCGAGTCGTTTGCAGGAATCGAGCACTGCTTTGTGCTCGATCTGCGTCGTGACGATGTGTTTGCCGCGACCTTCGTAGTACTCGGCCACACCCTTGATCGCGAGGTTGTCGCTTTCGGTGGCCCCCGAGGTGAACACAATCTCCTTGGAAGAGTCCGCGCCGATCAGGTCCGCGATGGTCTCCCGGGCGTCTTCGACAGTGGCTTCCGCATCCCAGCCATATTTGTGGGTGCGACTGGCGGCGTTGCCAAACTGCGTCGTGAAATGCGGCAGCATGGCCTCCAGCACCCGGGGATCGACCGGGGTCGTCGCGTGGTTGTCCATGTAGATGGGAAACTTCAAAGGCATAGGGGTCTCAGTGGGCTTGGGCCCCCGCGATCAATTCGGGAGCAGCATGGGTTTCGTGCCGATCACAACTCGAGCAACCCGCCGTCGGTACGGCTGGTTCACAGTGCGAATCGCAATCGTCGAGGTAGTTCAAGCTCTGTTCGAGCTCGCGCTCCAGGGCGTGGAGCTCCGCCAGCTTGTTGCGAGTCTCGTTGAGCTTGCTCACGTAGACCTCTCGCAGGCGGGCGGCGGCGAACTGCGCGGAATCGGCGTCGGTCTGATCCCGAACCACGTCCTGGATATCCGAGAGCGACAGACCCAAGCTCTGCAACTTGACGATCCAGCGCACTCGCAGCAGCGCGTCATGGGAAAAGAGCCGATACCGTCCCTTGGATCGATCCTGCGGCCGCAGCAGACCCAGATCTTCATAGAGGTGAATGGCCCGCACGGTCTTGCCGGTGGCCTTGGCCAGCTCGCCGACGAGCATCAGCTCAGCCGCCAAATCGGGGCTTTCCGGGGCGCTCTCGGGGAGCAGGGCGAGGTGGCGTTTGCTGGCCATGGATCAAGTGTAACCCTTACGTATGGGTAAGGGTAACGTTACGGGAGGTTCGTAACCCCCACCCAACCTGCCGTCAACCGGATTTTCCCAGAAATACCGATATGACGCAATGCGTCAGGCTGGTATTTCTGCAGGGACACAACAAAACCAGGGTAGCCCGTGGAGGCCACTGAAGGCGGGCAGCGCCGGGGCGACGGGCCAAATGGAATCGGGCTGCGGCATGCAGCCGCAGCCGGCTTCGCCCCCGGGATCGGCCGCACCCTGCACGCGGCGCGGGTCCTGGTTGCGACAGGTTGCCACCGACGCAGTCCAGCGAGTTGCATTCGACCTTAGAGGTAGCAGCGGCGCTGCAACGCCAGGCGCGCAGCACTGCGACTTGGTGTGGGCTGGACCACTTTTGCAGCTCGCGCCAGTCGCAGTGCATGAGCTTGCGGGCGCCTCCGCGCGCCTCGTACCAGGTCTTTTATTCGTGTTTTTTCAAATAGATGCGCGCCCCGGTAATCGGCCTTGACTCATAGATTGGCGAGACTATGTTGCCCGCGCGCGGTGGAGCAGCCTGGTAGCTCGTCGGGCTCATAACCCGAAGGTCGTAGGTTCAAATCCTACCCGCGCAACCACCGAAGTATACGCCTGAGCCCGAAGCCCCGCCGGCACCGCCCGAGCGGGGCTTCTTGCTGCTGGCAGCGGGAAGGACCATGAGCGGGAGGACGCTGGTGCGAGCCAGGTAGCTTCCGTCCTCTTGGGGTTCCAGGACGATGCTGCCGTCCTTGAAGAGTGGGCGCAGCGCCTCCCGAGCACGAGTCGGATCGGAGGCCAGGACGGCGTTCAGGTCGAACACCACCCGCTGAACCTCATCGAACGTCGGCAGTTTGATGGGCTGGCGGCCCCTAGCGTCGAGCGACCGCAGCTCCTCGATGAGGCGCTCTCGCTCGGCTTGATGCTCGGCCAGCGCTTCCTTCACGGGAACGAGAGCACGGGCATCCGCATCGCTGATGAAATCGATCAGCTTCCTGGTCTGTCGATCGAGACGGTCGAGCTGTTGTTCGATGCGGCGCTTCTCCCGGTCGATAGACCTCGACGCCTCGCCCAGCTTCTTGGCGAGCACCTGCCTGGCGTAGACCACCCCCTTGTTCGACAGCAGCACCCGCTCCAGCTCGGCCAGCAGGTGGCCTCTGACGACATCCTCACGAACGGCGAGGTCGTTGGAGCAAGTACCCCGCTTGTGCTGATCACCGCATCGATAGTAGCGGGCGCTGCTCCCGCCGATGATGACCATCGGACCGCCGCAGACACCGCACCTGAGGAGGCCCGAAAAGGGGTAGTTCGTACGGCGGCCGGCAACGCCACCGCCTTTCTTGGCGGCCCCCTTGGCATACTTCGAAGCGACAGCAGAACGCCTGGCTTGAACGGCGTCCCAGAGTTCTTGGGGGACGATCCGAAGCTCGGGACGGTCAAAGCGAAGAACCTCACCGTCAGGACGTGCCTTGTACCGACGCTGGTTCGTGCCGGGAACCTTCTGCCACCGCCTTTTCCCAAAGCTCCAGCGGCCGACGTACGCCTCGTTGCCGAGGATCGCTCGAATGGTTCCAGCGACCCAGCCCTTCCGCCGGCGCCTGCTGTTGACCCTTGGTGGCGGCACGCCCTGCTCATGTAGCGACTGGGCGATGGAGCGAAGAGAGAGTCCCTCTCGATACCGCTCGAAGATCATCACGACGACCCGGGCGGCTTCCTCGTCGATCAAGATCCGGAACCCGTCTGGCTTCTTGGGATCTCCTACGGGCTCACTCCTGTACCCGGTCGGCAACCCGCCGGTGGACCACCCTCGAAGTGCCTGCCCTTCGAGGCCTCGGAGTGTCTTCGCCCGAAGGTCTTCCAGGAACCAGTCGGCCATCATGGCCTTCATGTTGAAGACTAGTCGAGACCCTTGGTTCTGTGAGTCGATCCCATCGCTGACGCAGATGAGCCGAACGCCCGCAAACTGAAGTTGCTTGAAGAACCTGTCTGCGTCACCAAGGTCACGGCTGATCCGATCGGCACTCTCGGTCACGACCACATCGACTCCCGGCGGCTCTTGTCGGACCAACGAGTAGAGTCTGTCGAAAGCGGCACGTGCCGTCGAAGCCCCGGAGACCTGGTAGTCGGTGAGAATCATCTCGGCACCCACGGTCCAACCAGCCTCTTCGACCGCCTGCATGCACTTCCGCACCTGGTCGTCGATCGACGTGTCCCGCTGGTTGGCCGACGAGAATCGGGCATAAATGACTACTCGCACTTCGACCCCCAAGTGCCGATGCACTGGCCCACCAGGAACTCAATCAACCGGCAGTGGCCGGCATCAAGGTGAACGCGGCGTTGGCGAATCGGCCAGCTTCCGCCAGCGTTGACGCTCGTCTGCTCTTCCCTGGTCAAGCCGGCCCAAGTTGGGATCACGATCTCAAGGTAGACGCCTCCGCCGTCGTCCGGTCGAGGCTCGGCAGCGAACCGCCTGACCTCACTTCGCCACTCATCTGCATGGCTCATACTGCTCTGGCCTGGGGCTGCTGTCTGTCTCATGAGTCGGCCGTGTCATCGTCGAGGATGCCGCCGTCTCGAATCAGCTCGTAGCGAGTCTTGAACCGCTGGCGAGACTCCCCCTCGATGTCGTCAAGCTGCCTGACCCACCCCGGCACTGTAAGCTTCACGCCCTTGTGCTCAAGTGCCCTCGCAAACTCGACGGTCATGTTGGACCACCGTCCCGCCTTTTCCATGGCGATGGCCTGCTCCAAGTTCGAAGGTGCTGGAGGAACCAGGTCCTGCAAGCTCGCCTCGCCCACGAGGTAGGCCACAAGCTGCCCCTGCTCGAAGCCCAGGGCTTTGCCCAAGCCCTTCTGGACCCGTTCGGTTCTCGGCACTGACCGGTTGCCAGACTCCCACAAGCTCAGCTCCGACTTCGTGACACCCGCCAATCGAGCGAGGTCGGCAGCGGACATGTCCAGCCGTTCGCGAAGCCGGCGGAGGCGAGCGCCCGATGGTGAGCGTTTTCCAGTCATCGAACACCATGATACCAAATAGTTTGCAGATTGCAAACTCTCATGATAGGCAGGACATGGGCCATGTCATCAAAGACCAATACACCTGCGACTCAAGCGCCGGATCTCACCGCCCTCGCCGGATCAGTCTGGCGCCCGAGGAGGGCCTCGCAGACTCTGCTGGAGGTTCGAGTCGAGGAGGTCATCTGGGGCTACCCGCCGAGGCTGCGGGTCAGCCGCCTGCGCCCAGATTCGGTTGAGCGCATCGGAGGGTGGGACCTCTCGTGGCGACACATCTCGCTCGCCCGGCTCCTGACCCACTATCGGCCTGTCTCACCGTCCGGCATCTACGGCTGGATCACCTCTGTCGTCGGGCAGGCGCCGCTCACAGCGACCCGCTACGACCGGATCTTGGCCGAGGAGTGACGGCCTCATGGCCCAGGGAAGGCGCCTACCCCCTGATCAGGATCAACAGGGGCAAAAGTGCTCCCCTGGGAGCGCCGGCCCGAAAGGCCGAACACGCCCGACGAGAGCGCAACTCGGCGTCCGAGGCAAATCCGGCTCCCCCGAGGGCCCGGAGCCAAGGTTGGGCATCGACACCCTCGTGATTTGCCGCCGAGTCCTTGAGGATGTGCCGATCAAGCTTGGTCGTGGATGGGTGGCGGACGCCCGTAGGAACCCGATCACTTACTCATGGGAGGAGTGGCACGAGTACGACGCCATCGAGACCCAGGGCTGGCTCGCTCGCTGGAACGACGAGCGCCGGGTCCTGGAGATTCGGCTCACCGTTCCGATGGTGATGGTGGAAGGCGTTCGCCGCAACGTCACGAACTACCCACTCATGCCGTTCCGCATGCAAGGCCTCGAAGAGATCGGGCCGTCCATTGCACGTGCCCTGGGCGTCCGGTGGGGCGACCGGGACCGGGTCATCAAGTGGGCCGAGTTTGGCGTCCGTCGTCTCGACGTTGCTGCCGACATTCCGGTCCCGGACATCGGTGCCTTGATTCGGACCCTCAACCAGATGGCCCATGCTGGCAAGTGGCGGGGCTACGACACCACAGCCCACTGGAGGACGGGAACGAAGGCGACGAACTTCTACGCCAAGCGGCCAGAGCTGTTGAGCAAGATCGGGCAAGCGAGCCTCGAACAGGTCGAGAGGTGGCATGGCCCGCTCGACGACGTTGTTCGTTTCGAAGTCAGCCTCGGTGCCACGGACATCAAGGCCACGTTCGGGCTCACCGACACCAAGTGGCTTCCCAAGCTCGGGGCCGCCGTGAAGGACAACGCCATCAAGTGGATTCTCCACGACGAGGTCTACAGGAAACTCCGGTTGCAGAGGTTGGCCGCTCGGAAGCGGTCCAGGGCTGATTGGGCGTGCTCCCTCGCTTCGGACATCGTGTCCCAAGCCAAGAAGGAGGGCGAGGCGCTCGGCACGACGAAGCTCGCCACGCTCGTTGGCGTGTACCTGCTCCTGGCCGGCTTCAAGTCCACAAGGGTGGTGTCCGAGCGGCTCGACCTGCCCCGCTCGACAGTGAACAAGTACCGGCGAGAGTTGGAGGTTCGAGGATTCCCGCCCAATGTCGGCTACGAGCCATACGCACGCCGCTGCATTGGCGACTTCCTCAAGCCCTTCCTGGCGCTCATTGCCACTCCGCCAAGGAAGCCCGTGCTGCGCAGGGCAACCCGGGATCTGCACACGATCAGTGCCCCCTGGTTGGTCGAGCCGGACATCACCCGCCCCGTGGAGGGACTGGCCGTTGACGGAAGCGAGGACGATGAGATTGCCGAGCTTCTGGAGGCAGCCGGGATTGGATGATGCGCTACGCTTGGCGGCGGTTCGATGACGACACTCGCCGACAGACTTCTCGATGAGCTTGCGGAGATCGTCCGGCTCATGGACGAGCTTCTCGACACCTCCACCATCAATTGGGTCCCGAATCGCATGCGCCGTGAAGCTGACCGCACGGGTGTCGCTATCCTCGGCCTGTCCGATGGTATTTGGGGGCCGACAGACGACCGTCAGAAACAGCTCCAGCGGGCCCTTTTGGAGCGATGGAACCGTTGGCTGGAACAGGTGAACCTTCTGTTCTCCGGGGACACCAACCAGCGGAAGCGTGAGGTCGAGAGGGCTGCACGTTCTGTCCAGTCCTGGATTCAAAGGGATGGGAATCACCACTCGATCCCGAGCACCATCAACGAGGCAAAGGCGGTCTTTCGGAAGATGGCCGATCCACTCGGAGCAGCGCTGAGGTCGCTCGGTACCGGTGGCCACCTGCTGGTCATCCCTGACACGAACGTGATTCTCCGGTCCCCCGACATCTCCAAGTACGGCACCGTGTTGGATGGCGCCTCGGCATACAGCGTTCTCTTGGTTCCCGGGGTCCTGGCCGAGTTGGACGAGCAGAAGATGAACCACCGCAACCCCAAGGTTCGGGAGCGAGCCCGCAAGGTAACCAGTCGCATCAAGGGGTGGCGGAACCAAGGTGATCTCGCCCACGGCGTAAAGGTTCAGGGCGATGTCTACGTTCGTGTTGAAGGGCGTGAGCCGGACTTCAAGAAGACCTTGTCGTGGTTGCAGTCCGACGTGACCGACGACCGCATCATCGCCTCCATCTTGGAGGTCCAGCGGCGCCACCCCACCGACCGAGTCGTCCTACTGACGGGCGACACCATCATGTTGGCGAAGGCGGATTCGGCCAACGTCCCGACTCGGGATACCCCTGACCCAGAGGTCGAGGAGCAACCGTGACGAACGCAGGCGCTCCCGCCAGTGGACAGCGACTCGATGGGCCCATCGTGGACCTCCTTATCGATATCGCCCACCACGGGTTGGTCGTCGGGCCTCCAGTGTTTCCCGACGTGAAAGGTGGTCAGTGGGCGGACTTCGACTTCGGAGCGTATTCGGGTCACCTCACGCTGGCGGACAGCCTCACGTTGCTACTCGAAGCCAACGAGTTCTTCGGGCCGCTCCACGACATGAGGGAGGTGAGGAACAAGCCAGCAAGCGTCCAACTCGCTGACGGGAGCAAGCTCGATGCCGAGCTGGCACACATGAGGCGGCTTGGCGCTCACGCCGAAATCGACCTTCACCACTGGGTTTGGAGCGGGTCGGACGGGTTCCGGCTCGACGGCGCCTACACATGGTACTTGCTTCCCCGAGAGCCCAAAGACTCCTGCACCGTCATTGTCGATGCGGGCGGCGCCGTGCTCGAACGAAACGCAGTGGTTCGAGACATGCTTGTGATGCAGTTCTGCTTCGGTGGGCCGATCGGGATTGGGCCCTTGGTGGGCATCGATGAACAGCGCCGGTGCGTGGGTGCCTTCAGCCTCGAACACCTCGTGAGGTCGTTCGGCAAGCATCGCTCGCCCGTGCCGGACTACCTCCACGACGCCGCCAGGAACGTTCCCCAACTGTTTCAGCGACTCGCCTCCAAGCTGAGCGAGGAGGGGCTCGAACCGCTCATCGTCGCCATCGCCTCCTACCTCGACGCTGAAACCGATCACCTGGACGGTGGATACCTCAAGGCACAGGTGGGTCTCGAAGCCTTCGCCAACCGGCTTGTCGGCGGTGGCCGGCCGGAGTTGCTCGTCCAGGACCAAGCCGTGTGGAAAGCCTGGGTGAAGGGGCTGGCGGCCACAATCGAAGGCCATCTCGTGGACCGTGCGAGGATCGACATGGTCCTCGGCAAGCTGGTCTCGGCCATGTACGCCCCGACGGGTGACGCCGTGAGGAGGGCGTTTGAAGACCGAGGAATCGAGCTGCCCAAGGACGTGGTGGACGAGATCAAGAAGCGCAACTACCCGGCCCACAGGTTCTTGATGAACGATGGCCTCGACCACGACATCGACCGAGATGTTCGGCGGCTTGAGATGATCCAGACCGTCCTGGCGGCGCTGGTAGCCCTCCACGTCGGCTACGGCGGACCGCTCAAGGGCTATGACCTGGCTGACGGCGGAAAGCGCCCGAACCCTGTGTGGTGGCCCACCAGCCCGTCAGCCGTGGACGAGGATACGGGGTACGTGGCTGAGCGGGCTTCGGCGGGACCGTCACCAGGGAGCTAGGACGCCCGGCACGGAAGTCCCCTTGGACCCCTCGGAATCGTGACCCACACGCGGCTCCGGCCGGCTCACGAAAGTTCTTTTCAAAAATCCGGAGTGTGGGAAACGTGATCAACATCGACGACCTCGCGGGCGGGCTTGGGGATTTCGACGACGACGGCGTCGACGGGGAGGCTACCTGCGACGACACAGATGCCCTTGTCCAGAACCACCCCCTCGTCGTCGCCTTCAGGGACCCAACGACGACCACGATCGACCGCCTGCGGCTGATCGAG
>CALMUT010000299.1 GCA_937872925.1 uncultured Myxococcales bacterium
GCAAACCCACGTCTTCGACCAGATCTGCCAAAACAAGAAGTGCGTGAAGTACGCCAAGCAGGAAACCTGCGGTCCCAAGTGCAGCGGCAACAAGGTGATGAACAGCGAATGCGCCGCAGGCGCGTGTCAGATCACAACAGTTGCGGACGACTGCGGCGCCAAGATCTACACCGGCAAGGGGGCGCCCGAGGCGGGGTGCTACCAATGCGAAGAGAAGAACCCGGCCCAATGTGTATTGCAGTCCGTCAACGGAAAGTGGGGCGCCTGGGTGCAGATCCCGGTGAAGCCAAACGAGTGCAGCCCGGGTCAAATACGCGAGACGCACTGCTGTGACAGCCCGCCAAGGAGCTGCGGCGGGATCTGGTGCTACTGGACTCAGGGTGCGCCCGGCGGGCCGAGTTCCGCGACTGAGTGCGAATTTCGCTGCCGATACCCGTAAATTCGCCAGCGGTCCCTTTAAGGACCGAAAACGCGCCGTGCTTGGCCCAAAGCGCCCACGAGTCGTAGGTATTCCGTCGTGGATCTCAGTTTGCGACAACTGGCCGGGCAGCTCCTGGTCGTCGGGTTCGGCGGCGCGGAATTACCGCGACAACTCGCCGAACAGCTGACGCGCTCGGAGCGCGGCGGGGTCATCCTGTTCAAGCGCAATCTCCCCAGCCTCGACGCGGCACACGCGCTGCTCTGCAGTGTCGCTGCCGCACGCGCGGACGCGGCGCCACCCTTTGTGGGCGTGGACGAGGAAGGCGGGCGGGTGCGGCGGCTGCCCGCGCCTTTCCCTGCCCTGCCCCCCATGCGCACCCTCGGCGCCCGGGGCGACGCGACGCTGTGTCGCAACGCCGGGCACGCCCTGGGGCGCGCCTTGCAAGCGCTCGGGTTCAATCTGGACTTTTCTCCCGTGCTCGACGTCGACACCAACCCGGCAAATCCCGTGATCGGCGACCGCGCGTTTGCGAACACCCCGGGCGGCGTTGCTCGCATGGCGCTTGCGTTTGCCGATGGGCTCACGGCCGGCGGCGTGATCCCTTGTGGCAAACACTTCCCGGGCCATGGCGACACCGAGACGGACAGCCATTTCGCGTTGCCACGAGTGCGTCACGATCGCGCGCGCCTGGACAGCGTAGAGCTAGCGCCTTTCCGGGCGGCTTGCTCCCATGGGCTGGCTGCCTTGATGAGCGCGCACGTGGTGTTCGACGCCCTGGACCCCGAAGTGCCCGCAACCCTCAGCATGGGCATCGCGACCGACCTGCTGCGCGGCGCCTTGGGCTTCAGCGGCGTGCTGTTCAGCGACGATCTGGAAATGCGCGCGCTCTCAGGCCGCATGAGCATCGAAGAGTCCGCTGTGGGCGCGGTACTCGCGGGCTGTGACGTGCTGCTCATCTGCGAGCACGAGGAGCTCCAAGAGCGCGCCCACGCCGCGCTGATCCGGAAGCTCGAGACCAGCCCAGCCTTCGCCGACCGCGCCCGCGAGGCCGTCGCGCGCAGCACGGGGCTCCGCGCCGGGCACCCTCCGCGCCCCTGCCCTCGGAACGAGCTGCCCGCCGCGCTGGAGGTTTCCGGGCTGGCGGCGCTGGTGGACGCCCTCGCTGCAGATTGAACTACTGCGGACGGGTCAACTGGAACGCCGCCCCAAGCTCAAGGCTGTTCCGCGCTTGGCTCAGGCGCACACACGCGCTCTTGGTTGCAGCGCATGCCCGGCGAACAAGGGGGGTTGCACACGGCAGCGCATTGGCCCTGCTCGCAGCGGTAGCCCGGTGAGCAGGGCGGATCGCAACCGTCTGCCGCCGGTGGAGCGGGAGCAACTGGGGTGACAGGGGGCACCGGCGGCGTGGGCCCGCACCGGCTCGTCAGTTCCACCAAGCCCTGCGGATTGTACGCCACGTCCGACACGATCGAGCCTTTGTCGAACAGAACAATCAGCCTCGGGTCGCTTTTCGGCTCGCCTCGCAATTCGGTGTACGTCCACGTCGGTCGACCTCCGAGTTGCCCAATGACGTCAGGCTTGCCGAACATCTCCCGCATTTCGGCGTGAGTGGTTTGGCAGACTTGGATCTTCTGCACCTCAGCAGGCGTGATGTTGCGAACGCATGCGCCCAAAGTCGCCAACGCAATGATCAGCCCGGTACCGGTGCTCTGCCGCATGACACGAACTCTAGTAAGCCAACGTTTCCGTTGACCACCAGAATCGGCTCTTGAGGGCGTTGCCGCTCGGCTGCATGGGACCGCCGACGTCTTCCGGGCGCACCGACCCGCCTGCAGGGCTGCGGGCTCACCGCAGCGGCCGGCCGAGCACCCTGCAATCGCCCCCTCTCAGCGCAGCGCCGGCGTCGATGACGCCCCCAGGCCGCCACATCCAACCAACAAGAAAGAAAACGGCCCCGCAACTTTCGTCGCGAGGCCGCAGTCTTGGTTGGGCTAGAGAATCAGCCCGCGCCGGCTTCGCCGCTGGCGCTGGCACTGGCACTGACGGAGACGTTGATTGAAACGCTCGCGTCGACCTGTGCTTTCAGCGAAGCTGCGATGCAGCCGCCGACCTTGAGTGCTGCGTCGCCACCACCGGTGACCACACCCTTCACACCCTCGATCGAGGCCTTGACGCTGCCCACTGCGCTCTCGAGGCGACCCTTCATACCGAGGGTGACCTTGAGGATCGCGGGCAAGTTGGCTTCGAGCGCGCCCTTGAGCTTGGCGGCCGCTTCCATGTCCGCCGCGCCAGTGAACTTGACTGCCACCTTGGCGGGGGTGCACTCGACCTTTGCGTTCACCTTCGCGTCGCAATTGGCTGAGCACTCGGCACTCATCTCTGGGGGCTTCATCTCGCCGCTGCACTTGGGCGCCTTCATCTCGACGTCACAGCCGCCGGAGCAGGTGCCTTCGCACTTGGCCGCGCCCGTAACTTCGCAGGTTGCGCTGCAGCTGCCGCCGCACTTGCCGCCGCACTTGCCCTTGCCACCAGAGTCGCACTTGCCTTCGCACTTGCCGGCGCACGCCGCGCCCTTGCTGTCCTTGCCGTCGCACTTGCCGTCGCACTTGCCGGAGCAGGTGCCCTCGAAGCTGGCTTCGCAAGAACCTTCGCAGGTGCCGCTGCAGCTGCCTTCGCACTTCGCGCCGGCCTCCACCGTGCAGGCACCCTCACACTTGCCTTCGCAGGTGCCGCTGATCTCGCCACCCTCGCACTCCACCTTGACGGAGCCCGGGTCCACGTTGCCCGAGCAGCTGGCAGCGCAGTCGGCCATGGCGCTCATCGAAGCCGCGCACTTGGGCGGAACGACGTCGACCTTGAGGCCGCCGGAGATGTTGGCCTTGGCCTTCACTTCGCCGAGGAACTTCACCGCAGCGGTGCAGGCAGCTTCCGCCTTCTTGCCGGGGCCTTCCTCTTTGGGGGCGACGTCTTCGTCGCTCGCGCCGAGGTCCTTGGCGAGCTGGCCGCAGGCACCGGCTACGTCGGCTTCGACTTCGACTGCCAGAGCTTTGAGCTCCGCGCCGGCCGCGAGCGCCGCCTTGACCTTGCCTTCGAGCTCACCCTTGAGGCCAAAGTTGGCGCTCATGATGGCCGAGGGGTCACTGATGTCCGCCGGGCACGAGCCGGGCAGTCCAGGCAGACCGGGCAAGCCGCCACCGCAGTTCATCAGGAACGGCAACCCTGCCACAGCAACTACTCCACTAAGATTCCGCAAACGCTTCGCGACCATTTTTAATCTCCTCCTCGAGAACTTTGTTGTCTCGGGCGTCCAAGCCGGGTGCACGCTACACCTGGTTAATTGACTTGCAAAGCCGAAAACTGACCCCTTTCGGTCGGTCTCAGGCTGTGCGTGCGCCCTGTGCAAATGAATTGGGCCACCGGGCCCGCATCCGCTTGTTTCGGGCCGCGGTTTGTCTCCGTTTCACCCAAAAGTAAAGGTTTTTGTTGCAGCCGCCGGGTCCCGATGAGCCGGACGCAACTTGAGCGCGCGTTCAGCCCCGGGTTTTTGGGGGCTTTGCGGCGGGCGCGTCGAAGGGGAGCGAAATCTGCGCCTTGGGTCCCGTGGCCTTGCTGCCGCCCTCCGCTTGCTCCAGCAAGGCGCGTTCCCGGGCAAGGTCTGCTTCGATGACCTCCAGGTTGTCCAGGGCGAACGCAAGGGCGTCGAAGACCTTGGCGGGGCCCAGCTGCGGGTAGCGCTTTAGGATCGTCTCGACTCGCGAACCGCCGGCGAAGAACGCGTAGAGGCGACGGACTGGCACGCGGGATCCCGCGACATGCGGACTGCCCGAAAGCACCTTCGGATCGACCCGCACATGGGGATGCGGCACCAGCACGATGGGCAGCGTCATGGGCCCTGCTCGAGGAAGCTCTGGATGCGTGCCACGACCTTGTCCGTCGACAACCCGTACTCCCTGGCCAAGTCGGTGTAGGGCGCCGAAGCGCCGAAGCCGTCCACGCCGATACACAAGCCGTCGCTCCCCACCACGGCTTCCCAGCCGCGGGTGCGTCCCGCCTCGATCGCGACGCGCCGAGTCCCCGCGCCAAGCAAAGCGTCCTGCTCCGCCCGGGGTCGCTCCAAGAACAAGTCGATGCACGGCGCGCTGACGACGCGCACTTTCTTGCCAAGAGCGCCGAGGGCCGCTGCCGCCTGCTCCGCGACGTGCACTTCGCTGCCCGTCGCCACGAGCACCACATCCGGATTGTCCGCCGGCACCAGGACGTAAGCGCCCTTTGCGATCTCCGCCGTGGGCGTGGCCCCACTCGGGTTTGGGATCTTGTGCCGCGTCAGCACCAGGGCCGTCGGGCCGTCCGTTCGCTGCAGCGCCGCTGCCCACGCCGCGGCGCATTCAGCGGGGCTCGCCGGGCGCCACAGGCGCAGATTCGGCACCAAACGCAGCGAAGCGATTTGCTCCACGGGCTGGTGAGTCGGGCCGTCTTCGCCCAAGAAGATGCTGTCATGGGTGAAGACGTAGACCACCTGCTGCTGCATCAACCCAGCCAGGCGGATGGCGGGGCGCATGTAGTCGCTAAAGATCAAGAACGTCGAACAGTACGGGACGAAGAGGCCCGAGAGCGCCAACCCGTTGCAGATCGAGCCCATGGCGTGCTCGCGGATCCCGAAATGCAGATTGCGTCCCGCGTACTCACCCCGCGCCACGTGGGGGGACCCTTTGATCGTCGTCTTGCACGACTCCGCTAGATCCGCCGAACCCCCGACCAGTGCCGGCAGCTCTGCGGCAGCGATCTGCTGCAGCGCTGACGCCGTTGAGCGGGTGGCATCGGCTTTTTCCGGCGCGCCTTTGAGCAGCGTGGCGTACAGATCCGGCGGAGCCGCGTGAGCGACCAAGTGATCGTACGCGCGCTTTGCCTCCGGCCGGAGTTTCGCGAGCCGCGCCTTCCACGCCGCATGGTGACGGCGGTTGTCTTCGACGCGCGCGGCAAAGGGGGCCCGCGCCGTGTCGGGGACTGCGAAGCTGGGCTCCACGGGCCAACCGACGGCACGCTTCGCTCCGGCGATTTCTTCTGCTCCCAGGGGCGCGCCATGGGCGCCGGGGGTGTCCTGTTTGGTCGGCGCCCCGATAGCGATGTGGGTGCGCGCAACAATCAGGCTGGGACGGGCTTTTTCGGCCACGGCGGCGTCTAGGACGCCGCTCAGCGCGGCCTGGTCGTGGCCGTCTACGTGCTGCACGAACCAGCCGTAGGCCTCGAAGCGCTTGGCCACGTCCTCGGTGAAGCTGATCTGCGTGTCGCCATCGATGGTGATGCGATTGTCGTCCCAAACCACCACCAGATTGTCGAGCCCCCACAGCCCGGCAAGACTGGCGGCTTCGGAAGCGACGCCCTCCATCAGGTCGCCGTCCGAAGCGAGCGCAAACACGCGCGCGTCAAAGATGTCGTCGCCTGCCGTGCCCACTCGTGCGTTCGCCATCTTGAGAGCGAGGGCCATGCCGACGGCGTTGCCGACGCCCTGCCCCAGCGGTCCCGTCGTGGTCTCGACGCCCGGCGTGTGCCCCACCTCCGGGTGCCCGGGCGTCTTCGAGCCCCACTGCCGGAAGTTCTTCAGTTCGTCGAGGGACAGGTCGTAGCCGGCTAGATGCAACAGTGAGTAGAGCAGCATGCTGGCGTGCCCGCAGGACAGCACGAAGCGATCCCGATTCGGCCAGGCGGGCTCGTCGGGTAGGTAACGAAGATAGCGCGTGAAGATTTCGACGCCGATGCCCGCCAGCGCCATGGGCGTGCCCGGGTGGCCGGAGTTGGCCTGCTCCACCGCGTCGACCGAGAGAAAGCGCACGGTGTGGATGGCGGGCGTGAGGTCGGTCGTCATGCGGCGCGCATATCACGGTCCGGGCGGCGTTCGAAGGGCCGACGGTGGCCAGCGCCTTCGCGCTGCAGCTGGGCCGCGCTAGCGGCGTCGTGACCGCGGCGTCGCGCTCGGGAAATCAGTCCGGGCGTTGGGTCGTCGCACGCTGGTGGTCCTCCAAGGTGCGACTGAAGGTATGCCGCCCGTCTCCCCGCGCGACGAAGAACAGGAACTCGGACTTTTCGGGAGCAAGCACCGCCCGTAGCGCCCCCTCTCCGGGGTTGGCAATGGGCCCCGGGGGCAAGCCTGAGTGCGCGTAGGTGTTGTAGGGATTGGCAGCGTCCCGAAGCATCTGCGGGGTGACCTTGCCAGTGTATCCGGCGCAGGACGAAAGGGACGCCCCCAGCAGCACGCAGCCATAGGCGGCGGTCGGATCCGCTTGCAGGCGCCGCAGCGGGCGAAACTCCGGATCATCGAGTCGATTGAGGTACACGCCGGCGATGCGCGGCCGCTCGTCGGCATGGGTCGCTTCACGCTCGACGATCGACGCGAGGGTCGTCAATTCGTGTTCGCCCCAGCCTCGTTTTGACCGATAGCCTTCGAGCGCACCGGGCTGTCCCGCGGCCACTCGAGCGAAGCGCTTGCGAAAAACCTTCACCATGGCGCGCACGACCGCTGCCGGATCACTGTCCGTGGGCAGTTCGTAAGTGGCCGGGAAGAGCAGCCCTTCCGCGCTGGGACCACGGATGTCGAGTTCGCGAAGCAAGGCTTTGGAATGCAC
The DNA here is from genome assembly GCA_937872925.1 of uncultured Myxococcales bacterium. Classification (GTDB taxonomy): domain Bacteria; phylum Myxococcota_A; class Polyangia; order Polyangiales; family Polyangiaceae; genus JACKEA01. The sequence continues at coordinate 7,042 of CALMUT010000299.1, forward strand.
CGCGCCGGCAAAGGCCGAGGCTTGGCAGATCTCCAGTTGCTCGAGGCGCGCCCCGATCTGCACGTGCTGGAAGCCCTCGGGCACGGTGACCTTCGCGCTTGGGCGGTTGGCCAGGCGGGCCAGCCGTTGCACCAGCCCCCGCGGGCTCTGGGCATCGTTGAGCAAGTGGCCGCCCGGGATCACATCCACGCTGGGGCGCACCAACCTCAAATAGAAGCGGAACAAAGTCGGGCTGCGGATCAGCTCATGGTTCGCCAGAAGTTCGCCGAGTCCCCGAGCGTCGATGCTCGCGGGAATGCGCACATGCACCGCTTTGCCGCTGCCGGGACCGGGCAAGAGCGCCCACACCCACAGACACGACAGCAGGGCGAGCCCCAGGGCAGCCAGTCCGATGGCCAGCCACGCGGCACGCCGGCGCCGCACGCCTCGGCGTCGCCGCTTGGGCGCTTTGGGACGCGCCGCGCTGCGCGGAGACTTTTTCGACGCATTCGCCACAGCTCAATCCTCTCGCCGTGCGTCCATCCAGCTCTGAAGCAGAAGCGCCGCGGCGGCGCTGTCGATCCGAGACTTTGCGCTTTTGGCGTCGCCTCCGGCTTCGCGCAGTCGGCTGTGTGCGGTGACTGTCGTGAGCCGCTCGTCGAGGTATTGCACCGGCGTCCCTGTGCGCGCTTGCAGCGCCGCACCGAAGCGACGGGCGCGTTTGGCTGCCCTGCCCTCACGCCCATCCATCTCGAGGGGCAACCCCACGATGAAAACCCCAAGCGCTTCCTGCTCGGCGAGATCTGCCAAGCCATCCAGCAACTTGCTCTCGGATCGCCCGGACAAGAATGGCCGTGGATGCGCTAGCACGCCGAGTTCGTCGGACACGGCAATGCCGACGCGGACGCGCCCGAGGTCGATGGCTGCCGCCCGCATGACGACGACGTTTAGCCCGGTTTTCGGGCTCGGGCCAGATCTGCCCGGCGCCGGAGCCCCGGGGGCACTGCCGCGGCGCTTGACCTGTCGTTCCGCTACGAGCATAAGCCGGGGCGCGGAACTCCGAGTTGGGACGTCCGCGCGCTTCTCTCATGGCTTTTCGCGCAGTTAAAGGGATGAACGACGTTCTGTCGAACGACTCGCCGCGCTGGCAACGGCTCGAGCGCGCGTTCCAGCGTCAGGCGCGGCTGTACGGCTATGAAGAGGTGCGCACTCCGGTGGTCGAACACACGGACCTGTTCGTGCGCTCCATTGGTGAAGTCACCGACGTGGTGGAGAAGGAGATGTACTCCTTCCAGCACCACCGGGACGCACTGACCCTCCGCCCAGAGGGCACCGCTGGCGCGACCCGCGCCTACGTGGAGCACAAGGTTTACGCCCGCGAGACCGTGACCCGCTGGTACTACTTGGGACCGATGTTCCGGGCGGAGCGCCCCCAGCGCGGCCGCTACCGTCAGTTCTACCAGGCGGGCTGCGAGATCTACGGCGATCCGGGCCCCGTCGCCGACGCCGAGATGATCGACATGCTGGTCGGTCTGTTCCGACAGCTCGGCATTGGCGAGCTGCAGGTGGCCATCAACTCCCTCGGCGGGAGCGCAACCCGTCAGCGCTACCGGGAAGCGCTGACCGAGTACTTCACTCCGCAAGTTGGAGCCCTGTCCGCCCACGCTCAAGAGCGCCTGGGCAAGAACCCCCTGCGCATTTTGGACTCCAAAGATCCGAAAGATCAGGCGGTCGCCGCGGGAGCGCCCAGCATGCTGGACGTGCTTGACGACGCCGACCGGGAGCACTTCGACGGCTTAAAACGCGCCCTCGACGCCCTGGAGACGCCCTACGTGGTCGAACCGCGCCTGGTGCGAGGTCTGGACTACTACACCCGCACGTCCTTCGAGATCCGCTCTGAAGCTGGCGAGCTCGGCGCCCAGAACACCCTCGCAGGCGGCGGCCGCTACGACAACATGGTCGAGGAACTCGGCGGTCCGGCCACGCCCGCCATCGGCTTTGCGATGGGCTTAGAGCGCATTCTCCTGGCTATGCCCGAGTCCGCGGCTGCCGACCGTGCAGGCTGCTACATCATGCCCCTCGGCAGCGCCGCCCTGCCCAAGGCCCTGACGATTGCCCGGGAGGTCCGCGCGCGGGGGGTGCGTGTGGAATGCGACGGCCGCGGCCAGAGCCTAAAAAGCCAGATGCGGCGGGCGGACTCCCTTGGTATGCGTGCCTGCATCGTGCTGGGCGAAGACGAGCTTTCCCGCGGGGTCGTTCAGCTGAAGGACCTTGAGAAACACACGCAGCGGGAAGTCAGCTTCACCGAGATTGCGGAGCAGGTCCGCGCGCTGTGTACGGTGAGCGCCGAAGCGGGTGGAGCGTGATCCGCAACTTGGTTCGGATCTGCCTCGGCGTCGCACTGATCTGCGTGACGCTCCCCGCGCTGGCCCAGGACCCCTATGGCCCGGGAGTCGCGCCGGGCGTTGGCCCCCCCGCACCCCCCGCGCCCGGTGGACCGCCCCAGGGCAAGCCGCCCCCAGGCACACCGGAAACCCACGCGGCGGGCGGCGGCGAGAGCCTGCTGCCACCCAGCTCCGAGCCCTCGCTGCCCGATGATCCCCTCAAGATCCCTCGCCGGGTGCGCGCACGCATCGGCACGGACATGCAGCTGGACGACCTGCCACAGGGCCAGGACGGAACCACGGAGCGCAAGTTCTACGGACCTTGGTACGAAGAGCGCCAAGGCAAATACGAGTTCAAGCTGGCGTTCCCGGTCTGGGCCCAGCGCACGCAGCCGTCCCGCACGCGTCCGGAAGTCACCGATCGCGCCAGCCTCTTCGGCGGGCTCTACTACAACCGCCGCGGGGACGGCCCCCCCTCCCGCGGGGGCCCCCGGGCGATTGTGCAGGGCGGCGGTGGGGCGGCCCGCACCCCCGCCCCCCCGGCCCCCCGCCACGGGGATTTCCGGTGAGGCCCCCGCCGGCCCCGCCCTCTGCGGGGGGCTCTACCCCACCCGCCGCAGCGCCGAGCGCGCCGACGACGTGCTGTTCCCATTGTTCTGGAACATGCGGGATCTGACCCTGGGCAGCCGAACGACGGTCGTCGGCCCCTTCGTCAATCGCGTCGCCAAAGACGAGCGCGACAACTGGCTCGCCCCCCTGTACTTCACGGGCAAGCGCAAGAACGGCGGCTACACCGCG
>CALMUT010000300.1 GCA_937872925.1 uncultured Myxococcales bacterium
GGCTACGGGCGGCACCGCAGGCTCGGCGACGGGCGGTGCAGCAGGCAGCGCGACTGGCGGCAGTGCGGGAACCGCAACGGGCGGCGCCGGAGGTGCCGCGGGCGCTACGAGCACCCACCAAGCATGCAACGACGCCGCCGGCATCATCAAGTCTGTGGCGGCTGCCATCAGTTGCACGGACAACTCAGCCAGTCTGATCGGCCTGTGCAACGCCCTGTACGCGGGCGGCAAGTGCATCACCGAGTTCGAATCCCTGGTGACTTGCACGAAGACCTTGCCTGTCACGGCCGCGGCATGGGAGTGCACTTCCGACGGTCCGGACTTCAAGCTCGGCAACTGCGACGCCGAGAACACGGCCTTCGACGCCTGCGCGCCCTAGGGGAACCGACGAGACGGGGCGCGAGTGGGCGTCTGCGAAATCGAAGACCGGGTCGAGTCCATCGCCATCGATCCGCTCAAGCTGTAGCGTGATTCCGTCAGGGAAGGTCGCCCGCCCTGGTGCGTAGCGCAGTGCAACCCATGAAACCCGACCCGTCGCTGTGCTGCCGCCTAGTTGGTTTGTCCCTGGTCTTTGTCTGGGGCTGTGCTGGAAGCCGGCCTCCTGAGCCGGCCCCCTTCGCCAACGAGCCTGCGGCGCTGCCCGCGCCGGAACCCAAGGCAGCCCCGGAGCCCAATGCTGCAGCGGCGGACGGACCGCAGCCCGCAGCCAAGCCGATCGCGACCACCCCGGAATCGGTAGCGGAAGCCAACGCACCAGAGCCTCCGAGCCTTGCCGAAGCACCGCCGGCCGAGCCGGCCGAGCCAGCGCCGCCACCGGAAATCGAAGGGCAACTCGTCGCGCGCGCCAAGAATGTAGTTCGCGTCAAGCTCAGCGGACAGCTGCGACCGGAAAAGGATCAGTCCTTCAAGCTACTCCGCTTCTTCAGCGGCAAAGCAGGAGACAACAGCCCGATCGGAACCCTCGCAGGGATCTTCGGCGGCAAGGTCTCGGTCAGCGGCTGGGTCAGTATCGCAGAGGTGCGCGTCACCAAAGTCGACGGCGCCGTGGTCAGCCTTGAGATCGAAAAAGAAGACACGAAAGTCGTCATCAACGGCAAGCGCGTGAACCACTTCACGCCCGGGGCAAAACTGAAATTGGCGTCGCGAGACTAGCCGGCTTCCCCCGCCGGCGCGGGTACCGGGACCGGAATCGCTGCTCCCTCGCCGCACGTGCCCGCCAAGCTATTGCCGGATCCAGATCTCAGTCGGGCGTATCTGCTCACGACGCACATGATGCTTGCTGCCTTTGTAGTTGCGAGTGATCGCTCGTTGAAACCCGCCGGATATCAGCAGGGGCAATGCCTCGCTCGCACACTTGGGCTGCACGACGGCAAAGCTGGCGCGTCCCAGCAGTTCGGCGAAGCTTCCCGTCGATCGCGGCTTTGCATACTCCGGGCAATCCTTCTTGGCGGGCAGACCGTGCTTCCTAAATATGCCAGCATCAAGGTCCGTGACTCGATACAGCCCGTCCAGGTAGGAATCGTCGCAACCCAAATACGCCACATGGTCACCGTGCTTGAAGCCGGTTGGGCGCTTCTGCGGCACGGTGGTCACGCGGTAGCTCCCGATGTGCTTGGCATCGTGGCCGTGCTGCTGGATGAAGGCGTAGAAGAGTAGATCGCTCCGCAGCGACACCCAAGCGTCTGACTTGGTTGCATCCGAGATGACGTGGCTCACGCCATGGCGTCGGAGCGTGTCCCACACGTCGCCGGGGTCACGAGCATCCTCCCACGAGATGGCCGGCTGCATTCTTGGGTCGTCCACGACAAAGTGCGCGCCGATACCCGTCGACGTGTACACGCGATGAAAGAGCACGGTCGCACCCTTGGGCAGATGTTCACGAAACCCGCGACTGAAGTAGGGCCACAGACGGTCCTTGTAGTTCTTGCGGTAGCCTGACTCGAGCAGTTCGTTGACCGCCTGGAGGGGCGCGGTACTCATGGCGTGCGTTCGGATGAAGTACACATCCCCACCCCAGACGACCTGGGCTCCCACGAGCAGCCCAACGATAGCGCGGGCAACAAGGTGTTCCCGCCAGATCAGAACCAACGCAGCTCCTGTGGCGGCGGCGAGCAACGGCAAGATGCCTTGCAGGTACCGGTCCTGGTGATTCATGCGGTACCAAGCAGCGATACCGAAAAGGGCGATCACGGTGAGTCCCATCGCCCTCCAGGAACGCGGTTTGGTAAAAGGTAGCAGCAGCGTCAGCAGCGTGAACAGCGAGCCGACAACAGGCGTTTTCCCATGTCGCTCAGCCCAATCGTGCGGCTCGAAAGAGAAGGTGAACAGCACCTTCGCCGTGTCGAGCCAACCATCTTTACCAGGTGCGGGTCGCCAGAAGTCGTCCTGGAAGGAAACCGCAAAGAACTCCGCACCACGTTCAGTCCAAAGCGGGCTGTGCAAAACACCTGCGCGCGCCAGCAACGGAAACACCGGGTCGCCGTACCAGATCCAGTTTTTCAACCAATACGGTGCGCTGACCGCCAGCCCCGCCAGCGCAGCCAGCAGCGGTGCCTTCCACCAATTGGGCGAGGTCGGCTGCTTTCGGAAGCGAGCACTGGCGAGCCAAAGCGCACGCAGCAGGAAGCCCAGGACGATCGGTGGCGCGACCATGAGCGTTGTCATGGTTTTCGTCAGCGCAATAGTCGCAACGAAAACCGACAGCAGCACGGCCCATGCCACACTGAGCGAGCGCCAAGTGTACAGGAGCGCGAGCACCGTCGGAGGCACTAACGCAGCGCAGACGTGATCCGCTCCCCCGTTGAGCGTCGACCCGTACAGAAACGTACCAGGAAACGCGAAGCGAATCACCCAAGCGAAGGGTGCGCGTCCGCGGCCGATGCAACGCGCCACAAGCACGTTGATGCCAACGAGCGACCATAAGAAGAAGCAGAACTCCATGTGCAGGCAGAGCTCGACCTGGTCGAAGGGCACCGAACCGGGGATCTGAAAGGCCCACGCAAACAGAACGCTCGTCAAGTGTGGTTGGGTCGACGGGTACCATCCTTCGCGGAACGGGCCGATGCCGCCGGCAGCCCAATAGCTCTCGCCAATGGGAATGTGGTACCAGCGCGCGTCGAAACCGACATTTTCCGGTGAGAGAATTTGAAAATAGACCATGCCTGCACCGAGAACGCCGAGCAGCGTAAACAGCACGTTCAGCGGACGGACGGACGGGACTCGAATGCGACGTCGTCGCCGCGCGTAGCGCCACACATAGAGGACAAAGCCACGACCGCCGACCGCGGACATCAGTATGGGCAGTGCAAAGAAGTACAGTGTGCCAAATAGGTGCAGGAGCCCCGCCACGAAGGTCAGCATGAATGACAACAAGACGCCGATCGCCATCGAGACCAGCAACTGCTCTTGGAAGCGCAGGGAGCGACGAAGCACAGCGCGAAGCACACGATGGCCGGCGGCAAGGCAACCAAACGTCCACGCCCCCAGAATCAACCAGTAGGACGCATATCGCCAAAACAGCCAGTGGCGTATCGGGTAGTGGCGGTTGACCACCGTCAAGAAGTAGGCGCACGCAACCAACAACAACATCGTCAGCGCGACGCGCCGAGAGCTCGTCAGCGTGCGCTCGAGTCCTGTGCCGGTGCGCATGGTCGCCCCGCGCAGAGCACCAAACGTGCCAATGCCCTGCGCGTCACACCAAGGCGGAATTGTGGAGAAATGTCAGGGAGTCTCGGTCTGCATAGCGATCCAGCCTGCACATCGTGGCACAGCTTGGCCGCCCCCGACTTGGCGGGCTACTTTCGTGGGGGCAGGCAGGCTTTTGCGGTGGTGCCACTCTCCGCGAAAGTGACTTCGTCGCTGCAGCTGGCCCACACGTCTCGGTGGCGACAGAAGGTGCAGTCAGCATCCTGATCACAGCGCTTGGCGCAGTAGTTATCCGGGTCCCCCTTGACACATGCGGAGTCCGCTGGGCATTCCGCGTTGGTTTGGCAGCCTTTCCTTGCGCAGTAGCCACCCAAAAACGCGGTGAAGCAAGTCAGATCCGTGGCGCAATCGCCGTCCGTGGCACAGTCGGCGCCGCTGCCGCAATCGCCAGGCACGCAGATCTTACGGTTCTGGTTGCCGCCGCCACTTGATCTGCAGATGAACTCCGGGCCTGCCTCGCGCTGACAATACTCTTGCTCACCGACGTTGCCGCTGCCGCCATCCTCTGGCACTCGGTCCGCGGGCTCGCAGCTCAGAAAGCACGTCTTGTCCGGCTCCGACGAGAAGGGGGAGCAAACCTGCTTGATGCCGGTTTTGCATTCTCCGTCCGCGGCACAGCAGTCTGCGTCTGAGTCACATACGTGCGTACAGTATCCGTCTCGGATCTTGTCCAGGCAGCGCACTTCCCCTTGCAACGTTGCCTTGTCGGCGACGTTGCCATAGCAGTCCGCTGGCGCCTCGCACGCGGCGCCGGTTTGGTCTGGGCGGCCCCCGCTTCCGCCCGAGCCACTTCCGCTGTTGTCATCGTCGGAACCACATCCAGAGAACGCGACGGCGGCGGCTCCTAGAGCCAGCAGATAGCCAACCAATTTGCGCATGGGAAAACTCCTTTGCGAACCTGTCAGAGGGTATGTGGAGCGCACGGAACGAGATTATGGTTTGAGCGCGCAACCGCAAGTAATCGCAAGGTATTTGGCCTTGGCCGAGCTAGGGCGGCGCCATCATAGCCGTGGCAACCACGGAGTTCGGGTCGCAAGCTGCGGCATTGACAGACTCGAGACCGTGCCACTCTGTGCGCGACCTGCGGTCGCACATCGCATGCGTGGTTCGCGACTACCGGTCAGGCACAGACCTTGATGCCGCGCTGAACCGCAGGACGCTCGAGGAAACGGCTGACCCAGGCGTCGACCCGGGGGAACGTGTCGTAGTCCACGGCGCCCTTGGCATCATAGAAATCGAGGGCGGTGATCCATGGCACGGTGGCGATGTCGGCGAGAGAAAAGTCGTCCAGTAAGTAGTCTCGACCTTGGAGGCGCCGTTCCAGCACCTCCAACAAGCGCTTGACCTCCTTGCCATAGCGCGTCTCGCCGTAGGTGTCGGTCTTGCCTTTTGCGAATTTGTAGAAGTGACCAAACTGGCCGAACATCGGACCAATGTGGCCAACCTGAAAGAAGAGCCACTGGTGCAGCTCAGTTTCCTGCCGGGGACTCTTGGGCACGAGCTTGCCGGCCTTGTTGGCGAGATAGAGCAAGATCGCGCCAGACTCCATGATCGCGATGGGCTGTCCGTCTGGGCCTTTGGGATCGACAAGCGTTGGGATCTTGGAGTTGGGGTTGAGCTTGACGAAGTCTGGATCGAATTGGTCGTTTTTCATGATGTCGATGCGATGGGCTTCGTAGGCGAGACCGAGTTCTTCCAAGGCGATGCCCGCCTTTTGCCCGTTGGGCGTTGCCAGGGAGTAGAGCTGGATCCGATCGGGATGGGTGGGCGGCCAGCGCTTCGGGAAGAGGTCAGTGCTCATGGGGTCGGACTCCGTTTGGTTGCGAGAAGTTGCACGTCAAGCCTTGTGCACTCGTGTCGCTCTGGCGATAGGCGGCGGCAAAAGTATCATGGCGCTGGGTCCGAGCTTCCTGTCTGTCCGTGCACGAATGCACCAGCCCGTGTTCGAAGCCCTCGAATCCCTAGCAGTGGTGGCGTCGCTCCCGAGCCCGCGGGATCGCTCCGACCCAGCAGCAGTCGGCCCCGGTCACGCAGGATGACTAAAGACATGAGCAACGCCCTCGACCGCGTGCGATACTCAAGCCCATGAACCGAGTGGGCGGAGGGGCGTGGGGAGCGCTGGCGGGCGTTTGCATTGGGGTGGTCGGAATCGTGGCTTGCGGCGGGTCGTCAACGGGCGGTCCCGTCGATGGCGGCGCCAGCGGTAGCGGCGGCACCGGAGCCACCGGCGGCGTCGGCGCTTTTGGTGGCACCGGAGCGACCGGCGCTTTGGGCGGCACCGGTGGCTTCGGCAACTCCGGTAGCATCGATCCGATGGGCGATGGGACGCGACCCCCGGCAATGTCCGGCGGCAACCCGGGCACCGGTTCGCTCCCGACCGTCCTGGCAGCATCGAGGCTCTTCCTAGGCGAACACGACAGCAACGGGGTACCCAAGCCGTCGGCGTGGCAAGCCTTCGGCTTCAACCTCGACGGGATCCTGTCCACGAAGACTGGTACCAATCACTGCAAGCTTTACGCGAATTCACCACCTTCAAACAAGCAAGACGGCAACGGCGGTATCGACAACGGCTTTGGGCAAAACATCCTGCCCATCCTGAAGACCTTCGTACCGTCGCCGAGCGACGAGACCAATCAGGCCATTGCCGCTGGTGACTTCACCATCCTTTTCAAGCTGGACAATCTCGACTCGAACGCAAACCAGAGTCAGGTGTTTGCAGCGCTCTATGCTGGCGCCGACTTGGGCTTCCCCCCAGCCTTTAACGGCAGCGATCTGTGGCCGGTCACCCCGGAACTGCTGAACGGCGGGAATATCAACGATCCGAGGGTGAAGTTTCCGAACAGTTACGTCTCCGGCGGCACGTGGGTGAGTGGCAGCAAAGGGTCGATACCCATCACGATGGTAATGGGCGGCTCCGCGATTTCCCTGAACATCATTGGCGCTGTTGTCGTGTTGGACATCTCCGGCACGGGCAGCTCCGCCAGCGGAACCAAGGGAGTCATCGGCGGTGTGATCTCGACCGCGGAATTCGTTGGCGAGATTGAGAAGATCGCCGGCCAACTCACCGCCGGGCAGCTCTGCCCAGGCAGCCCGACACTAGAAGGTGCGCTGACATCCATTCGCCAAGCCAGCGACATCATGCTGGACGGAAGCAACGGCGACCCGGGCAAGCAGTGCGACGCCATCAGCGTCGGGATCGGGTTCGACGCCAGCGCGGTTCAACTCGGCAGCGTGGCGAGCCCCGCGGTTCCGCCGCCCGATCCCTGCGTGCCATAGGCGCGTCCATCATCCCGCCCCTTGGGCTTGAAGACTTGACCGGCGCTTCAAGTGTTTGGCGGCGGTGGCCAGGAATCGCTCGCGAGCGAAGCGGTGATCGACGATGGGACGTGGATAGGTTTCGTCAAGTCGAACACCGGCGCAGCGCAGCACGGAGTCGGGAGCTTCCCACGGATGGTGAATGTGCCGCGCCGGCAGCTGCGCTAGTTCCGGCACCCACCGGCGGACGTAGTCGCCCGCCGGGTCGAACCTTTTGCCTTGGATGATCGGATTGAAGATGCGGAAATAGGGCTGCGCGTCGCAACCACAGCCCGCGGACCACTGCCACCCGGCGTTGTTTTGCGCCCAGTCTCCGTCGGTGAGGTACTTCATGTAGTGCGCCTCGCCCCGTCGATAGTCTATGAGCAGGTGTTTCGTCAGGAAGCTCGCCGTGATCATGCGCGCGCGGTTGTGCACGAAACCTTCGCCGAGCAGCTGGCGCGAAGCGGCATCTACGATGGGGTATCCGGTGTTGCCGGTCACCCACGCCTGCCACAGCCCCTCGGCATACCTCCACGGGAATCCGACGAATCCTGGCCGGAAGGGCTGCTCCAGCAACTCGGGACGATCCCACAAAGTGCTGTGGCTAAACTCGCGCCAAACGAGCTCGTTCAGAAAACAGCGCGCTGCGGGTGTTTCACCGAGGGCCGTTTTGACGGCTGACCAAACTTGGCAAACGGAGAGGGTGCCAAACTTGAGGTCCGCTGACAGTCGACTTGTGCCGGCCAGGTCCATCCGATCGCGCTGCTCTGAGTAGGCCGCCGCGGCATTCCGCAAGAAGCGTCGAAGCCGCAGCTTCGCGGCTCGTTCCCCGCCGGCAAGAACGGCTGGATTGCGATCGATGCCGAGCTGTTCGCAGGTCGGGATGACGGCTTCGCGAACACGAATGTCCCTCGGTAAAGGCGGGAGAGCACGCGGCGCCGGCAACGGCCTGCTGATCATCGCCGTTTGCCGAAACACCCGGGCAAACTGGCTGAACACCGAGTACGGCGCTCCCGCTCCCGTGCGCAGCAAGCCCGGTGGCATCAGCGTTTCGCCTTCAAACAGCTCGAACTTTGCGCCGAGGGCTTCACGGATGCGCCGATCTCGCTCGCGCCCCATGGGTTCGACCCATCGCTGAGCGACCACGCGATCGGCTTTCCATTTACGCGCGAGGAGCGGGACAATCTCCACGCTCTTGCCGGCAACAACGAGCAAACGTGAACCGCGTGCTTCCAGCGCGGCTGCGAGGGCGCGCAGCGAATCGAGTAGGAACTGCATGCGGTGCGGCAACTCGCGAGCGCGGTCGGGCGCAAAGAAATGAGGATCCAGCACGAACAGCGGAATGACCTCGCCGACGGCGAGGGCGTCCCTGAGCGGAGCGTGGTCTGAGACGCGCAGATCCTTGCCGCGAAACCACACGATGGTTCTTTCCGTCATCTCGGATCCGTCCGTTCTGTCTAGGACACGCTCCCAAGGCGACAAGCCCCCTGCCTGCGTTCTGGTGAAGCCTCCGCGGAGCTTCGGGATCCATGCGCTCTCGCCCGTGGCTTCGATGGCGGGCGCGCCATGCATGGTTCCAGAACCAAACGTGGGCGCGGGGTCGCGCAACAGTGTAGTGTGGCGCTATGGGCGGAACACTTCCCAAGCAGATAGCGGTCGCAAAGTCGGCAATCGCCGAGGCGGAAGGTGAGCTCAATAAGCTCGTGAAGGGTAGCCTGCTCGCTCCCCGAGCAGAGAAAGTCGAGATTGGCGACGGCATTCGAGTTGCCTTCTCGAAGCTCGCGGAAGCGAAGGCGACGCTGGCCGAGCTGGACCGCACTGCGACGCACTCCAAGGTCGCAGCCGCACAGGTGGCGATCGCGGAAGCGGAACAGAACTTGGACCGCGTCGTCCGGGAATTATCCGTCGACCAGACCCCTGACAATACGCTGGTCAGCGAGGTGGTATCCGACGCGTTCAACAAGTTGCGGCAAGCGAAGGCGACCCTCGTCGACTTAGAAAAGACGCTGCCTGCGGAAGAGAATTGAGAACCGGCGCAGCCTCCGAAGGCTCCCCCGGCGCCCAGCGTTGGCCTCCACGCCGGCCGCGGCTAGTCTACGACTCGTGGGTGCGTCCATAGGACCGATGCTGTTGCGCCGCACGCGGCCGCGGGAGCGAAGCGAGTGAGCCGCGTCCTCGAGTTCCCTCCCGTGGTCGTTACCCGGCATCCCGAGGACCGGCTGCGCTTTCGACTGTACGGGGCGGACATTTGGGTTCCCGAATCGCGCCTTGTCGCGGTGCAAACGCGGCGGGAAACCGTCTTCCTGATCGGGTGCTTCCACGAGGTCGCACGGGGCAGACAGTCGCTTGTCGAACGGCGCATCGGTCCATTTGAGAGCGCGGGACAGGCAGAGCGCGCCGCAGCGGAGCTTCGAAAGGCGCTTGGACTTGAACTGCCACGGAACCCAACTCAAGTCACGGAGGCGGAGTTGCGTGCAAACCCGCTGGCCTACGACGAGGCGCATATCGAGGTCGTCGGCACCTGGGACTGGGGTTTTGAGCGCTCTTCATTCGCGGGCGCGTGGCTCAAGCCGCCGGATGAAACAAAGTGGCAGCGCGAAGGCGAAGGAAAACTAAAAGTGAAGGCGCGCGGGTTCTGGCGTGCCAAGAATCGCAGCTACGGTCATATGGGCGTTTCCCCCGCCGAATTCAGCAGCTACGCGCTGGTCGAAACGGCACCTGCGCTCCAGGCAACCCCACCGTGGACGCAGGTGAAGGCGGCGTGGCTTGGTGACGACAAGGTCACCTTCGAACAGGACGGTGAGTTCGATGAATGGCGGCTCCTCGTCGGCGGCCGCCCGCTACCGATGCTCTACAATGGGACACCCAGAAACTGGATACCCATCGGGCCGTGTCTTCGGGCGCCGGATCCGTTCATGACGATGGGGAAAGATCCTCCTCGCGTGTACTGCGTATTCAGCTACGGGCAGGGTTCCATTGCGGGCACGGCGGTTTATCTGATGGAAGGCGTCAGCATTTCGCTCAACGCCGACGAGAGCATGATCCTCGTCGAGCACGTCGACGTTTCAGACAGTTCCGCGTAGTTCTGCGCCGTGCGCATAGACGGCGGGGGGAGAGCCTAGCGCTGCAACCCGTTTCGGTGGACTACGGTCCAGCGTCCAGACACGAAGTGACGGGACTACCGACGGTGCACT
>CALMUT010000301.1 GCA_937872925.1 uncultured Myxococcales bacterium
AGCCCCGAACGCGCGGTTCCCATTCGCAATCACTTCGTGCGCAACCCAGGACGCACCGCGGCGCGCGCAACCAGGACGCATCGTTCCCGTTCACGGGCCTCGGACTCACGCCGGTGTTTGTCTGCGAGAGAGGCTACGTGGCTGGCAGCACGCTGGCTTGGCGGCACGCTCGCATTGCAGCATCCCAGCGCGCGCTTTCCAAGCGGCTCGGACCTTGCCCGCCGCGTACAAACGCACCGCCCGCCGCGACGCTTTGCACGCACGCACGCGGCCGCCGCGACGCTTTCCACCCACGCGCCCGCCGCGACGCTTTGCACGCACGCACGCGGCCGCCGCGACGCTTTCCACGCACGCGGCCGCGGCTTGTGCCACAAGAACACGCCGACGCGCTTCGCGCTACTTGCCCCAGACGGCCAGGTGGTTCCCGGAGGGGTCTTCGAATTCGAAGCGGCGGCCGCCGGGGAACTCGTAGATCTCAGCTTTGATCTTGCCGCCGGCTTCGTGCACGGCTTTGGCGCTGGCCTCGAGGTCTTTGGAGTACAGCACCACAAGGGGACCGCCCCGGGTGACGGCGTCCACCAAGCGCAAACCACCCGCTTCGCGATCGCCTCGCGCGTGATCCACGAAGCCCGCGTATCCGGGGCCGTAGTCTGTAACCTTCCAGCCGAAGGCCGCGATGTAGAACGCCTTGGCGCGCGCCATGTTGGAAACGCACAACTCGATGTAGTCGACGCTGTGGTGGGTGCCCGTTGGGTCCGTCATTTAGAAGAGCCTACCTGCATTCTTGACGGTGGGTCACGTCCCATGGGTTCACGTGGAGCCATCGGCACCGCGACGACACCGAAGCAATGCGATTCGCGGGTTGCGGACTGTGCCCGACCTAGCCCCGGCGCGCGGCGTCCGCCCGGATTGCAAACTGTGCCCGACCTAGCCCCGGCGCGCGGCGTCCGCGCGGGTTGCAAACCGTGCCCGACCCAGCCCCGGCGCGCGGCGGTCGCGCGGCTCGTGATATGAAGCGCCATGTCGCCATCAATGTGGCCCCCTCGTATCGCGGTTCTGTGTGGCGCGGTGTTCCTTGGTCACTGCGCGAGCAACCCGGCTCCACACGCGGGGTCCAGCATGGGAGCGCCGTCGGCCAGTTCCGCACCCAATCAGAGCGCAGCACCGACGTCCACAACCCCGACCCCGGCGGCCCCCCAAAAAATACCAGAGGCTCCGAAACCCAAGCCTCCTTATAACGTGCTCTTGATCACTATCGATGCGCTGCGCGCGGATATGCCCTGGGCCGGGTACCCGCGGGACATTGCGCCGTGGCTGACTAAGTTTGCGCAGCGCTCCACGTTGTATCCGCGGGCGTATTCGCTCTCCAGCTACACCGCTAAGAGCGTGGTGCCGATGTTGTGCGGCAAGTACCCGAGTGAACTCAAGCGGGACGGATACTTCTTTACGCGTTGGTATCCGGAGAACGAATTGGTCAGCGAACGCGCTCAAGCCAAAGGCGTGCGCACCCTGGCGGGGCATGCCCATGGCTACTTCATGCCGCCCTATGGGTTAAATCAGGGCTTCGACGACTACCGGCTGCTCAAAGGCACCTTCCTGGACAACACCGGGGTGCAGGACATCAACAGCGACCGGCTGAATGCCCTGGCTAAAGAGATGCTGTCGGATCCAAAGAACGTCGACGCAACGGGGGAGCGACCGTTCTTTGCGTACTTTCACTTTTTGGATCCGCACTATCGTTATGTGAAGCACAAAGAGTCGCCGGACTTCGGCAATGGCCGCCGGGATTTGTACGACAACGAAGTGCATTTCACGGATCGCCACGTGGGCGACTTGGTGGATTGGGCGCAGGCGCAGCCCTGGGGCAAGAACCTGGTCGTGATCATCACTGCGGACCACGGCGAGGGCTTCGGGGAGCGCGGACACTATCGTCACGCTTACGAGGTGTGGGAGAGCCTGGTGCGCGTGCCGCTGTTCATCCATGTGCCGGGGGCGAAGCCACGGCGGATCGAGTCGCCGCGCAGCGCAATCGACTTGGCGCCCACTATTGCTGAGTTGCTGTCGCTATCCGTGGACGGTTATCGCGGCGTGAGTCTGGTGTCCGAAGTGTTCGGCGCGGAAGCAGCGGCGCGACCCGTAATCGTGGACCTGCCGCGGGCCGACTTGATGGACAAGCGCCGCGCCATCATCGACGGCGACTACAAACTGGTCGTGTACGGCGACAACAAAGGCTTCCAGCTCTTCAACGTGGGCGACGACTACAAGGAGACCAAAGAGCTGCACGTCAAAGAGCGCGACGAGTTCGCTCGGATGCGCGCCCTCGACAAGAAGCTTTGGTCGGAGCTTGAAGTCACTCCGGTGGTCGGCGGCGCGACGCTCAAGGGTGCCCCGGCGGGGCAGCGGTACTGAGGGCGCTGGGGCTTGGTGCGTCGTCCGGGGCGCGGTCCACACAATCTTCGCTTCCGTTCCCCCGAACAACGCAGGCCACGCTACCCTCGCTGCATGTTCCGTCCCGCGTCAGTTCTGCTGCTGTGCAGCGCAAGCCTTGTGCTCACTGCGTGTCCCTCGCAACCGCCCGCGACTCCCCCGCCAACCAGCGCACCGTCGCCCGTCGCAAGCGCAGCCGACGCCGGCGTCGCTGAAGTCGCCGACGCCGCGCCGTCCTCCGAAGCCGGGCCGAGTGGAGTCATGGTACAGCCCGGGGGACCGGACCGCACGGGGTGTCCCTGCGCTGACGCAGACATGTGCAGCCCCGGTCAGCTCTGCGTCTGCACCGACGGGCTCGGCACCGATGGCAAACCCACGCCCGGGAATGTACCTGTTAAGAACGGACAGCCCGGCATCGGCCGCTGCCAGTTCGTGACTCGCTTGGACATCAGTGTATGCATTCTGCACAACGGCCTGCTGCAGCTCCCCGGCGCGCAAAGCATGACCCACGCGCAGCTCGAAAAAGACGCGCCGCCGACAGCTGCGCCGGGAGCGCAGTGCGCGTTGAAAGCTCCGCGCTGAGGAACGCCGATGCAGGGGTTGCGACGAGGTTACGACCAGCCCCGCCGTTCAGTCCCGCCGTTCAGCCCACCGTTCAGGTTCCGGAGAAGCGTGGCGCTCGCCTTTCCATTAGCGACAGGATGCCCTCGCGCGCGTCATCTGTCGCGGCGATGACACGCCCTGTTTCTTGAATATCGACTAATGCGGCCGCGCTACCGGCCGCCTTCGCCAAGCGCGCGTTGGCAAGACAGGCCTGCACCGCAAGGGGCGCGTTTTCGGCAACGCGCTTCGCCAGGTCGAGAGCCTGCGCCAGGTGCTCTCCTTCGGACGCCAGGATCTGCACGATGCCCATGCGCTCAGCTTCCTCCGCGCTGAACGTGTCCCCAGCGAGCATGTAGCGCATGGCGTTGTGCCAACCGATCGCTGCGGGCAAACGCAGCGTTGCACCACCAAAGGGAAAGATCCCGCGTCGCACCTCCATCTGTCCGAAAACGGTGCCGGGCGCAGCCACGCACATATCCGCCGCCAAGGTGAGCTCAAGGCCGGCCGTGTAGCACCGGCCATGCACCGCAACGATGACTGGCTTTTTGCAGGCTGCTGCAAACAATCCGAAAGGATCGACTTGCCCCGCTGCCAAGTACGCACTGGGCCCCTCCACGGCCATGCGAGGCAGCGCGGAGGCGAGATCCAGGCCCGCGGTGAACACACTCCCCTCGCCATACAGCACCCCGGCGCGGAGTTCGGCCTCACGATCGAGTCGTGTGTATGCGGCCGCCAGAGCGCTGAGCATATCAAGGTCGATGGCGTTCTTCTTTTCAGGGCGATTGAACGCCATGACCAGGAGGTTGCCCTCGGTGCGGACCGTCAGTTTGTCGGACATCCCTCGACGCTAGCGCGCAGCCAGAGGACGCCCAAGGTGCAAAAAGCCGGGTCGGAACTGCGTTTGTGCACGGAGTCCCCAGGGCTTGGGTCTCTGATCGCAAAGCGGCGGTTATCCCTTTCATCTCTGTCGCCTAGACTGCCCCGGCGTGCGTGACATGGGCCCAGCAGAATCCTTTTGGCTTCGGGCCGGCGTGGCGGTGGTGTGGTTGGCCACAGGCCTCCTGGTATTGCATCCAACCTACCGCAGCATCGGTGGAGGTTATCTTGACCAGCTGGGCTTGCCGGTGTGGCTCATGCCCGCAACCTGCCTATTCGAAGTCGGGTTAGGTCTGTGGGTGCTGTCTCGCCGGGCCGGCAACGTCATCACCCTGCTCCAGCTGTCGATGGTGCTCACGTTCACCGTCATCTTGGTTGTGTGGGACGCTCGGCTCTTGGTCAACCCCTTCGGCATGTTGACTAAGAACGTGCCCATCCTCGCCGCCGTGGCCACGGCGTGGCTGGTGGAGCGCGAAGGCTGGAGCCGCCGGGCACTGTGGCTCTTGCGTAGCGGCATGGCATTCATTTGGTTGAGCGAGGGACTGCTTCCAAAGGTCTTCTTCCAACAAGGCGAGGAGCTACGCATCGTCGAGGGCGTGGGACTGTCGTTCGGCGCGCCGGGGACGGTGCTCGCGCTAATCGGTGTGTTGCAAGCGGCGTCTGGCGTATTGGCACTCACCTTGTCGGGTCGCTGGTTGCGCGTCGTACTCGCTGCCCAGATAGCAGCATTGGTCGTCTTGCCTCTGGTCGTGTCCTGGCAGGTCCCGTGGCTTTGGTTTCATCCCTTTGGCCCTTTCACCAAGAACGTGCCAATCATCTTCGGAACGGGTGTGGTTCTGTGGCGTTGCTCATCTCCATCCTGAAGACGATTCACGTCTTTGCTGCGATCCTCTTTCTGGGCACCGGGGCCGGCAGCGCCTGGTACAAGCTGCGTGCCGCCCGTAGCCGCGACGTTCACGTCATCGCTTGGTGCGACGCTGAAGTGGTATTTGCCGATTGGGTCTTCACGGTTCCCGCTGGGGTCTTCGTCCCCGTGAGCGGGCTCTGGCTCGCACATCTGTACAGCATTCCCTTGACGACGGATTGGCTGTTGCAAGGACTCGTCGGGTATTGCATCGCCGGCATCACTTGGCTTCCCGCAGCGTTCATGCAGGTCCGCATGAAGCGCCTGTCGGCGCGGGCGCGAGACGAAGAAACTGAACTGCCCCGGGACTGGTATCGCATGCAGCGAGCCTGGGCCTTGCTTGGCGTGCCCTCCTTCGGAGCGACGGTCGCAGTCGTCTGGATGATGGTCTCGAAACGCGCGCTGTTCTGAGGCGAGACTGCGCGGGATCAGGCACCCAGTGTTTGCGAAACTTACAGCGCCTCACTCCTTCGGCAAATCGGGCCGCGAGCCCCACTCGGCCCAGGAGCCGTCATACAGGCGCACGTCCGAGTAGCCCAACCAGCGCAGGACGAAGTAGGTGACTGAGGCACGAGTGCCCGTTTGGCAGTACGCAACAACCGTGGCGCTCTTCGGCACCCCCGCATAGAGCGCCTCGACATCTGCCTTGGGCTTCAGCACGCCCTTGGCCACGTTCGTATTCCAGTCGACGTTCTTGGCTCCTGGAATATGACCGGCGGAAAACTCGGAGGCATTCCGCGCGTCAATCAGCACGACGTTGGGATCCGATAGCTTGGGAACGATCCAATCCGGGTCCACGCGGACCTGTGTCGCGTTCCCAGTAACG
>CALMUT010000302.1 GCA_937872925.1 uncultured Myxococcales bacterium
CGTGGGCGTGGGCGTGGGCGTTCCCGTCAACGTCACTCAGCAAGCCCGCGCCAGCTAACGCTGGCACTAGGGCTTGCGTGCACGCATCACGTCTTTAAGAACCGACGCCACTTTCACCCAAAGTTTCGAAACCTCCTCTGAAGGAAGGAGGTTTCGAAGAACATGAACACATCCACCACATCTCTACTGCCGCATCATCGTTTGCGGGTCTACTGGGTCGCCATCGAGTTTCTCCGCGCAGTCCGCGCGGCGAAGATCACGGACCGCGAAATGCGCGATCAGGCGATCAGCGCCGCGAAGAGCGCGTGCCGCAACATCGCCGAAGCCGCGGGCCGCGTGTCGCGCGCTGACAAGGCGCGCGTCTTCGGCATCGCGCGCGGTGAAGCTGTCGAGGCGATCGCCACGGCGGAAATCGCCATCGAAGCGGGCGACGGCGCGCCCGAAGCGCTCGCGAACGTGCTCGATCGCGGCAATGCGCTCTACGCGATGCTCAGTGGGCTGTGCCGGGCGCGGTAGTGGCGCCTGCGCGCTGCGCGGTCACATCAAGACGGGGCGAACTCGCGCCTATGGCACTCAGAATGAGGGTAGACTGTTCCAGGTGTCACACATGATTTCTGAGAAGGCCATTTGCGTGGCTCCAGGCCAGGGACTGGCGATCATCGCGGCAATAAACATTACGAGTGCGGCGAAATCGGTCGTGGTGGAACTCGCGTCAACCGATGATCGGTTTCGTTTCGCGGTAGAGATTGAACGGGGCGCACTCTTTGCCAGTTTGCAGTTCCGTGAGCAGCACACCCGGACAACTGGATTTGATATGTTGGACTTTGTCGGGTTTCCGATGACTCTACAGGCCGAGCTGGTTCCGAGCGCGGAGGTTGCGCCGACTATCAATCGCTCCTTTCGGCTCGGCTTGGCGCTTACGCGCATCATCGCGAACGCCCCTACCAAGTCACGATCGCGCACGGTCTGCTGCGATCTACCACCTGAGCTCCCACTTGGACTTTCGCTGGGGGCGGCGCACGACGGAAGCGGACAGGCAACGATGTTTTTTCAATCCCTCGGCTTGTTCAGTAATCCCACAAGCCAGCAATACCAGAGAATAGTTTCGTACAATCTGGAACGTTCGGAGCATATCGGACTGTTGGAGTTTTCGACCGCTCGGATGCCTTCCGGGACATGACTTACGTCGTTGGTCTCAAGTTCGATGACTCTGTCGCGATCATTTGCGACGAGATGGTCTCGGATGGCGACGGCAAACGAGTTGGCGTTCTCAAATCCGGGCGGCTGTTTCCGGGTTGCGCGTTTGCAGTCGTTGGCGACGCCAGAGCAGCGGGCACCTTCATTTCGACGCTGTGCACGGAATTCGTCGACCGTTTGCTCCCACTTGATTCCTGGTGGGAGCTGTTTGTTGCGTTTGCGCGGGACTACGAAAGCCAAAGCGGTGGCAGGTTCGAACTCCTGTTGGCAACTCGACATGGAGGCAGCCCAAGTCTGTCTGTGTATGACTCCCACCGGCGGACGCTTAGTGAAGTCACAGCGGAAATCGTCACCTTGGGCTCGGGCAGGCCGTTGTTGGACAGTTCATTGATGGAGTTTCATCGCACTCCGTCTCCTGAGGCTCACAAGCTGACGCCCTCTCACACCAAGGCCTTTCAGTACTGCCTGTTTTTGATGCAGCGAAGCCTTGGCGATGAGGTCAGTCAGCTCGAGGAACGCGGCGTCGGCGGCGCATTCCACTATCTCTGGGTCTCGGCGACAGAAGAGGGCCGACAAGCGCGCGCCGCCTATCTTCTGTATGAAATCGACTCCTCCACTCAGCAGCCTTACGTGTACGCCTATCGAGTCTTCTTTGCCGATGCCTTCTTGGTTGTGGAGGATCCGGTGAAGAACACCCGAAGGTATGCGATTGATGCCCCGGCTTGGCCGAAGCTTTCGGGAATGTCTGGTGACGAGAAGACCCAGTGGCTGGTTAAGGCGGAGCAGATCGCCGACTCTGGGCCGTACTATCAGTACTGTGGAATGGCTCCGGTGCGATCAGAACAGCGCTATGGTTTCGTTCACACATACAACTACGAGCCCGGTGATCCGCTGATATCGGATGCTGGGACGATGTCGGAGAGAGCCATAACCCTGATGGTAGGCGTGCACGGGGTGGGCGCCGGTCAGATTGCCATGCACGATCTCGAATTGAGACTGCGCAACCGTTTCGGACAAGAACGACTCGACGACCTCGATTGGCCGCAAGACAGTTAATTCATGGCGGCCCGGAATTTGTCAACGAGTCTGAGATAGCCACGTGCGCGAGAGGCGTGGAACTCAGCACCCATCAGCACCGCATCTAGTTCGTTTTTGCAGCGGTTGAAGGTTCAGCGAGGGCAAGGATCGACGCAGCCCGCTACCGCGCCAAGGAAGTCAAGGAAATCAAGGAATGCGCCGCTCAGCTTGCGTGCGGCTTCGGTGGGGCGAGGCGGTTGAGCGCAGTCGGGGGTGCTCAGCGGTACTCTTGGATCCCTTCGGTTTACCGCGGCGCGCCTACACGCGCAACGCCTCCCGCACCCGCGCCACCGCTTCCGGCAACCGCGACATGACAAGCGCGGCATCGAGCCGCAGCACGCGATACCCGAGCCGCCCCAGCGCGCGGTCCCGGCGCGCGTCAGCAGCACGGCGCCGCGCATGGTACCGACCGTCGACTTCCACGATAAGCCGAGCCCGAGGCGCGAGGAAGTCAGCAATGTAGCGACCGACTACGACCTGTACGCAATCGGCAACTTCCAGTGGCGCAAAGCGGTGGCTACTGGGAGACGATGCACGACGAGATGAGGGGCTACTACGAGATCCGCGTAGACGGCCCCAAGCGGGAGCACTTCCGCCTATTCTGTCTACTCGAACGCGACGGTGCCAACGTGGGGCTCAAGGGACCGAGCATCGTGATCATCACGGGGATGTCAAAGCCGTTCCGAACCACGTTCCGCGACCGCGACTACGAGGCCGTTCGCAACCTCGGCGACGAGTACAAGAACCGGAAGCCTCGTAGCGTGCTCAGCTAGCCAGCGCCTCGTCGGCATCGACCTTGGAAGAGGACCGCCGTCGGCCACCGCCGTTTTTGGTGACCTTCTTTTTCGCGCCGCCTCCTGCGCTCCGCCGCGTGGGTGCCTTCTGCGCCAGGAGGATTTCATACCCTAGCGCCTCAGCGAGCTTGGCGAAGGTTGCAAGGGTCGGGTTGGCTCGGTCGGCGGTGAACAGTCTGCGGATCGCCGCCGGCTCCGCGGAAATCTGCCTCGCAAGCTCCGCCTTGGAGACACCTGCATCGACCCGCGCAGCGTCCAGCGCACGGACGAGTGCATCGACGGCGTCGATCTCGCTCCGGACCTTCTCGTAGCCCTCGCGGAACTTCGCGTCTCGCATCCGCTCGTCGAAGAACTTGTCGAAGCCGGTCTTCTTGCGCTTGCTGGCCATCGGAAAACTCCACTAGTGAACGTAACACAAATGTTACGGAATGCAACCTCTTGTTCCGCCTACGCCAGGCAGGGTTCATTTGCCCCGCGGCGGCGGCGGACTCCTCGGATCAGGAGCCGAGAGCGTCTGCTGTTCCATCACGAACAGCGTCGACCCTCCCCCTGCCGCGCGAGCGTTCGCCGCTTCTCGCTATTCGTCTTTGCTCTGAA
>CALMUT010000303.1 GCA_937872925.1 uncultured Myxococcales bacterium
TCGGTATTCCGCGAGGAAATCGAGGATCTGACGCTGACGGCGGGTGAGAGGCGGTTGGGGCCTGGGCGACTCGGGCCGGCCACATACCAGGCGTCGCTCTGGGGCACGCAGGTCGCGCCACTGGTCCCGCCGCCGGAACCGCCACCGCCATCGTCTCCGCCGCAAGCGCCGAAGCTGGCACACAGCCAAAACAACCCGAAAAAGGATACGAAAGGACGCATGAAACCTCCGCGAGGCGGGGACTCTAGCACGGTCGCTGCGAACGCGCGGCGCGTCCGAATCGGCGGGTGACTGCCGGGGTGACGGCGCCTGGGTCCGAACCTTGGCCACCGAAGGCATCGATCCCGTCAGATCTATGCACTAGGCTGCGCCGGGGCATGCATTGAGCGGTGGCAAGGGTTTAGCGGCGTATCGGATCTGGGGCTATGCCTTCGGATACTTCGCTTGCTACGTGCCTTATTCCGCGATGACCAAGGCGCTGTCGTCGGGGCTGTTGCCCGACATGCCGCGGGGCATTGCCGGCTTCGAGCTGCTGCCGCTGACTAGTGTGGCGTCGCTCTGCGGCATGTTCGTGTTCATCACTAGCCTGCGCTGGTGGCGCTTTGCGGGCACGCGCCGCGTGTTGGGTCTGGACGTGCCCATGCCGGGCTTGTGGACCTTCCTCTCGGGACTTTGCACCGCCGGCATCATTGCAACCACGACCCTCGCGTACACCTTTGAAGGTGTCTCCATTGTGTTCATGATGTTGCTGATGCGCGGTGGGGTGCTCGCGATCGCGCCCGTCGTGGACTTCGTTAGCAGGCGTCGCGTGCGTTGGTTCTCCTGGGTGGCGCTTTCACTGAGCCTCGGAGCGCTCTTGGTTGCGTTCTTTGGCGGCAGTCGCAGCGGCACGGCCATGACTACTGTGGCCGTGATCGACGTGTTGGTGTACCTGGCCGGCTATTTCATCCGTCTCCGCTTCATGAGCCGCTTGGCCAAGTCAGGGGATGCGAACGTGACAAAGCGCTACTTCGTCGAAGAGCAGATGACCGCGACGCCCTTGGTTGTCGGATTTCTGGCGCTGCTTGCCTTTGTCGGCGATAGCGCCACCGCCGCCGAAGTGCGCCACGGTTTCGTCGGACTTTGGAGCCACCCGCGGCTGCCCGAGGTCTTGCTGGTCGGGCTCCTGTCCCAAGGCACGGGCGTCTTCGGCGGGCTGATCTTATTAGACGGTCGCGAGAATAGCTTTTGCGTGCCAGTGAATCGCGCCAGCAGCATCTTGGCGGGGGGGTGCGCGAGTCTTTCCCTGGCGCTACTGCTGGGCCGGCGCATGCCCGGGCCCACGGAGCTGGTGGGCGCCGGTCTGGTGGTGGCTGCCATCGTCGTGCTGTCGCTGCCGTCGATTCTGGCGAAACGTGGAGCGAAGGCGGCAGGGGACTAGCACTGCGTCGGTGTCGGTGGCGGTCACCTAAGACTGTGTCGTACGGGACGCTCGAGAAGCCGCGCCACGTTGCGCCGCCCAGGACTCGGTGGCGGTCGCTTCAAAATGTGCCGCGCAGATCCACGCGGAGTTGCCCCGGGGACGAAGTGGGCAGCACGCTGAAGCCGCCGGCATTCGCGGCCTTCATCGGCAGCTCTTGAGGAAACACGAAGCCGGACGCAAACATGGATGCGCCGATGACCTGGGGTAGGGTCATGAATAGGGCCATGATGTTCCCGCAGTATTCTTGACGATCGATCGCGTTGTTGGGCTCGACGTCCCGGTAGTGGTCCGAGGCGTCTGCGCAGAAGTTTGCATCGAACAGGATTGGGCCAAGGATCGGGACGTAAAACAGCCCAGGCGACCCGAACTCTTTGTTGTCGAAGCGGGTCGGTTCGCCGAAGGCAGCGGTGCCCGCCGCCCAGGCGTAGCCAATGGTAAAAATCAGGCCTCCAGTGACGACCAGCCAGGAACGTGGCGTGGTTTCCTTTGGCTCGGGCTTGTTTGTAGGAGCCTGGGCCCCGGCTGCGGCGGGCAGCGTGAGCGCGATCGCTGCGGCTACGGCTGCGGCAGACCAAGGGGCTCTCTCGCCCGAGTGCCTAAGTTCCATCGCCAACCTCCGCAGATACTGCCTGAGCAGGAAGAAGGATACAGCCTGCCGCACTGCCGTCAAATCGGCCTGGTTGAGCCTGGGGAGGGGACGCTTGCGGCGGGGATGGACAGAGCAGCACGGCGCTGGCCCTCGCGGCCAGCGCCGTCGGACGCGCCTCAAGCGGCGCGAGCGTGTTGTGCGACGGCCTCGGGCAATCGCTCAAAGGTGCGCAATTCGATAGCGCCGCGCAGCTCTGGGGTCTTGAGCAGGGCGTCGCGCAAGCGCTCACGGCCCTGGCCGATGCTCTTGCCGTCCAGAACCAAGTGCGAGCCGTTCTTCTCCACGACGCCCAAGCGCACGGCGGTGTCGATCAGATCCGTAGCGGAATCGATGCCCACGCCCCAGCGGATGTCGAACTCGGCTTCGGTGAAGGGCGGCGCCACCTTGTTCTTGACCACGCGCACACGGGTTCGATTGCCTACGACGGCGTCGCCCGCTTCTACTTTGCCGATGCGTCGCACGTCGAGGCGCACGCTGGCGTAAAACTTCATCGCAGTGCCGCCCGGCGTCGTCTCTGGGTTGCCGAAGACCACCCCGATCTTTTGCCGTAGCTGATTGATGAAGAGCAGGGTGGTGCCGGTCCTGCTGGCGACGCTCGTCAGTTTTCTGAGGGCCTGACTCATCAAGCGCGCTTGCAGTCCCATATGGGACGCACCCATGTCGCCTTCGATTTCGGCCTTGGGCACCAGCGCAGCAACGGAGTCGATCACCACCAGATCGAGCTGTCCGGAGCGAGTCAGGGTTTCCGTGATGTCGAGGGCTTGTTCGCCACAATCAGGTTGGGCCACGAGCAGCTTCGCGACGTCGATGCCAATGGACTTCGCGTAGCGCAGATCGAAGGCGTGTTCGGCATCGACGAAAGCGGCGACACCGCCCGCACGTTGCACCTCGGCGATGGCGTGCAAGCTCAGAGTCGTCTTGCCGCTCGACTCGGGCCCAAAGATCTCGATCACACGCCCATAGGGGTAGCCGCCGACACCCAAGGCTTGGTTCAGGGCAAGGGCACCAGATGAAATGACCGGGATCGGCGCGCTGCCGGAGTCCGGACACAGGCGCATGATCGCTCCTTTGCCGTGGGCGCGTTCCACGTTCGTGACCAGTTCGGCCAAGGTTTCTTCGTGATGCTTGGCATCGGCGTGATGCTTGGCATCGGCGCCGCGCTTCTCGGTCGTGGTTGGTTTCTTTGGTTCTTCTTGCTTCTTTGACATGGGCTACTCCTGCTTCGTTGTTGCTAATCGACTCGCGAGAGTCGGGGGTCAGATGGACGGCTGGCGATCCAGCAGGCGACCTTGAATGGCCTCTGCGAGGTGGGCGCTGCGTACGCGCTCGCTGCCCTCAAGATCGGCGATGGTGCGCGCCACGCGCAGCACCCGGACGTAGGCACGCGCCGAGAGCCCGAGGCGGGTCATGGCCGCTTCGAGTAGGTCGCGTCCGCTCTTGTCGAGCTCGGCGACCTTTTCGAGGTCCGTATGGGACAGTGCGCTGTTGATTCGGGCGCGGAGCCCGTGGGCCTTTGACCGCGCGCGCTGGGTCTTGCGTACTTCTGTGACGCGCGCGCGAATGTGCGCGGAGCTCTCTCCGCGACGCGCGCGGGTGATCGCTTGTACCTCGACGGGTGGCACGTTGACGTGCAGATCGATGCGGTCAAGTAGGGGCCCGGAGAGACGTGCCAGGTAGCGGTGTCGCGCGGCGTCGCTGCAGCGACATGCGCGACGCGGGTGCCCCGCATAACCGCACGGGCAGGGGTTCACCGCAGCTACCAGCAAGGGACGCGCGTGGAACCAGGCGCGGGCGCGCACCCGAGAGATGGACACGCGGCCATCTTCCAGGGGCTGTCGCAAGGCTTCGAGGGTGGAGCGCCGAAACTCAAGCAGCTCGTCCAAGAAGAGCACGCCGTGGTGTGCCAGGCTGATCTCACCCGGCCGCGGGATGTCGCCTCCGCCGACGAGTCCGGCGTCGCTGACGGAATGGTGCGGGGCGCGGAAGGGGCGCACTCGCACCATGCCCTCTGCGGCTTCGATCAAGCCCGCGACGCTATGCACCGCCGTGGCTTCGAGGGCCTCTTCGAAGGTGAGAGGCGGCAAGATGGTTGGCAGCAGTCGGGCCAGAAGCGTTTTGCCGCCGCCCGGGGGCCCGATGAAGAGCAAGTTGTGCCCGCCCGCTGCGGCGATCTCCACCGCCCGCCGGGCTGTGGCTTGCCCGCGTACGTCCGCCATGTCGCCAAAGGCCGCCTCGGGCGCCGCCGGCGCTAGTTCCGTTGCTGGCACGACGGGCAGCTGGGTTTCTCCGCGCAAGTGCCGGAGCACGTCTGCAAGGTGGCCCGCGGCGCGCACGTCGAGACCGCGCACTAGGCCCGCTTCCCGCGCGTTCGGCTCGGGAACGATGGCGCGCCGCACGCCGCGAGCACGCGCGCCGTCGAGCTGAGGCAGCACGCCGCGCGCCGGGCGTAGGGTGCCGTCCAAGGCGAGCTCCCCCAGCACGATGGTGTCGTGCACGCTGTCTTGGTCCAGCGCTCCGATGGCGATCAACACGCCCAGGGCAATGGCCAGGTCGAGCGCTGCCCCAGTTTTCGGTAGATCCGCTGGCGCTAGGTTGACGGTGATGGCGTGTTCGTCCAGGAGCACGCCGAGCCGCGCCAGGGAGCTTGCGACGCGTACCTTGGACTCGCGCACCGGTGCCTGGGCCAGACCCACGAGCTGAAAGAACGACGGCCCCCGGGTGCAGCAGACTTCAACGGCGATGCTGCGCGCGTCCAGTCCGACCAGCGCGCTGGAGCGCACCTGGGATAGCCCCAGGGGCTTGTCGATGATCTGCGCGCTGGCTTCGAATGCGTTCTGCATGCGGCGGCCTCCAGCAGGGACCGTGCCGCCATGGAATGCCGCGAGTTTGGCTACGTCCCGCCTGGCATCGCCAGGAACTTCGCCAGTGGCGGCCACCGCGCAGAGCCATCCCCGAGCCGCATGCGCCCGCGCCTCTGGCGCTCCGCGCACTGGGCCGCTATGAGCGTTGCATGACAGCGCATCCAGTCGTGCTCATTCCCGGTGACGGTATCGGCCCAGAGGTCGCGGACGCCACCGTCAAAGTACTCGAGGCCGCCAAGGCGCCGGTGCGGTTCATCACGCGCTATGCGGGGGAAGCTGCCCTTGAGCGCGGGATGGAGCACGTATTGCCCGTCGAAACCATCGAGGCAATTCGCGAGCATCACATTGCCATCAAAGGCCCCTGCTCGACGCCGGTCGGAAAGGGCTTTTCCTCCGTCAACGTGGCGTTGCGGCGCACCCTGAATCTTTACGCTGCCCTGCGACCCTTTCGCTCGCTGCCCGGGGTTCCAACCCGCTACGAGAACGTGGACTTGATCGTCGTTCGCGAGAACACCGAGGGTCTGTACAGCGGTATCGAGAACCAAATCACCGACGGCGTGGTGGTCAGCATGAAGGTGGCTACGCGGCACGCCTGTCATCGCATCGCGCATTGGGCGTTCCGCTATGCCACCCACCAGCAGCGCAAGAAGATCACCGTCTTCCATAAAGCCAACATCATGAAGCTCTCGGACGGCATGCTGCTCTCAGAGGCCAAAAAAGTGCACGACGTGGACTACCCGAACATCAAGTACCAAGAAGTCATCGTGGACGCCGGCCACATGCGGCTGGTGCAGGATCCGACGCAATTCGACATCATCATGTGCGAAAACCTGTACGGCGATTTGGTGTCGGATCTGTGTGCGGGGCTCGTCGGCGGCCTGGGTGTGTCGCCGGGTGCCAACATTGGCGATACGGATGCCGTGTTCGAGGCCGTTCACGGGTCTGCTCCGGATATCGCTGGCCAGGGCGTGGCGAACCCCCTGGCGCTGATGATGAGCGCCAGCATGATGCTTCGGCATCTGGGCGAAACCCGCAGCGACGAGAGCGCGAAGCGGGCTTCTGCACGGGTGCAGGCGGCTTTCGACAAGGCGCTGCTGGACGGTCAGAAGACCCGGGATCTGGGCGGCAGCCTGGGCACTCAGGACTTCGCTCAGGCGGTCATCGATCGTCTGGCAGACTGACGGCGTTGTGGTCTTCCCCGGCATACGCTCGGTAATAGCGGGCCACGCGCCCTTCGAATGCCGCGGGCTTTTCAGCGAAGAGCCGCGTGCCGATGCGGAGCGCGTCCCGGCGGAGTTCCGCGCGCCGGACGTCGAGTGCGGCGAGTAGTTGCTCTAAGTCTCCGGCGAACTCCAAAGGGATGGAAGCCGAAAGCAAATGCTCGCGCAGGTCGGCCAAATCGTGTTCGTCCCCCAGCACGTCCGCCAGGCGCTTGAGGACAGTGCAGCGTAGGCCGAGTTCCTCGGGCCAGACCGGCGTTAGTAGTTCCACCTGGTGCCATTGGTATTTGACCCACTTGCGCCACTCGTGGAAGGCATGCGTCGAAGTGTCTTGCAGGCTCTGACGCATGAACTGACGTCCGAGGGCGTAGCTGCGTCGAAAGCCCGGCCGGACAACGGACCATTTGCCGTGAACGTCTCCGAGCGTGGCAAACACAGCCGCAGCCGTCGCGAAGTGTTGTCGCGCGCGCTGTACGGTTTCGTCGTCTGGCACGCTGCTCGACGCGCCGGGCGTGGCAACAGGCGCCGGTCCGACGATCACTTGCCGGAGCGTTCGGGTGAAGGCCTCGTTCTCTTGAGGCAAGGCGCGCAACATCAGCTCGAGTCCGCGCTTGCGCACCGCGGTTTCCCTAGCGGTCGCCAGCAGGCGTGACGCATCACGCAGTGCAGAATTCGCCTTCTTGTAGTCGTCTGTTGCGATGGAGAAGCGCGCAAGGCGGAGCAGCGCGCGCAGGCGCTTGATGCGCTTGCGCACGCCGTGCACGTTCTTTTCCGTGTCGTCAGCGATCCGCGCGAGGGCCTGCTGGCATTGATCGATGTCACGGGCGGCGGCGCGTGCGATCGCCTGGGCGGGGCGTTCTCCGGGTTGGATAGCGAAACTCATGGGCGACAGCGGTCCTTGCGCGGGCGCGCGAGGGGTGGGACAAATAGCCGTCTTGGCCAGCGGAGTCGAATCGGAACGAGCCCACCCCTTGGTGGACCGGGAACAGCTCGAAGCGCTGATGGCGCAGGAAGTCGCGGCCGTTGCTCGGCCGGAATGCGGGCTCTTTGGACCCGGCAGCGCGATGTGGCGCGTGGATCGGGAGTCCATATTGTTTTTGGGTGGCGGTCGCGCCGCGTTGCTGCAGCTGGCGCATCCTTTCGTCGCTCACGCGGTGGACCAACACTCGAAGACGCGTTCGGATCCCCTCGGTCGATTTCAGCGCACCTTCACCAACGTATACGCCATGGTGTTCGGCGATCTGGACAGCGCGCTGCGCTCCGCCCGTCGCGTGCACGCGATCCACCAACGCATCGTCGGAACGATCAATGAAGACGTTGGTGCCTTCTCGCAGGGCTCACCCTACGCGGCCAACGATGTGCACGCGCTGCTCTGGGTGCATGCCACTCTGATCGACTCGGCGCTGTTGTTTTACGAACAGGTATTTGGCGTCCTGCCAAAAACACAGCGTGAAGCGTACTACCAAGGCAGCAAGCGATTCGCGCGGCTGTTCGGGATCCCGGATCCGATACTGCCAGCGACCCTGGCGGACTTTGAAGCCTATATGCGCCGCATGTTGGACTCGGATGTCATCTCCGTCGGCGAACCAGCCCGGGAGATTGCCTCGTTCTTGTTTTCACCGCCAAGCGCGGCGCTGGGGCCGCCGCTGCGTTTCTTGAAGCTAATGACAGCGGGCTCGCTCACTCCTCGGCTACGCCAGGAGTTTGGCTTCCGGTGGTCCGGCGCACGTGAGCGCGCGTACCACGGGAGCTTGGCGCTGCTGGGGCCGGTGTACCGCAGCCTGCCGCTCCGACTGCGCGTGGTGCCGGCCTACAGCCACGCCTTGAGGCGCGTCGCCGGCGGCAAGGGGCCGGATCCCTTTGCGCGCCGGGTGGAGAGCCTTTTGCGCGCGGGCCTGGCGCGCGTCGGCATGCCGAAACCCGGTCTCGGCTAGGCGCGGCCGTGACCCTTAGCGGGAGCGCGCCCCAGTCTTCAGATAGTCAAACTCGCCTACTTTGGCCGAGAGTTGGGCCGTCTGCGGAGCTGGGTTGCCGCCCGCTAGGGACGTCACGCTGAAGGTTTGCGCTGGAGCGCGTCGGGACGCGGGCGCGCCCGCTCCTGAGAGACATGGCGGGCAACGACCACACGCCGTACTGCGCGCGCCAAGCACTCGGGAAAGCGCGGCACGGTGACAACCCGGGTCGAGCAGCACGTCACGCATGCTGTTGAGACGCCGCTCGTCCTCACGCTGAAGCTGCCACAGGCGCGCGGAGATTTCCGTCGCGCACTCCATGATCTCGCGCGGGGAGGTTAGCGTTTCCAGCCAGCCGGCAGTCACCCGGAGCAGCCCCGCCGACTCGAAAACGCTGCACCAGCTTTCTACGGTGGCGAGGGACAACCCGGTTTCGAGGGCGAGCGCTTCGAAATTCGTCTTGCGTGTTTCGAAGACCTGGCCGTCGAGGGCGTCTGCCAGAGCGGCGGCATGGGGTGGGTGCAGGCGGTGGCGCAACAGTAGTGCCCCGTTGCGACTGGTATCACCTTCATCGCAGTAGACGATGGCTCGAGCCTCGTCTCCGTCCCGGCCGATGGCTCCGATTTCCCGCGCGCATTGCTCGGCACTTGCGGGTGCACCCCAGTGCACCAAGAAGCGCAGGTCGCGCTTATCCAGTCCGAAGCCGAACCCCCGGGGCGCGCCATCGAGCAAGCGTTCGTCGTCGATCCCGGCGATGCCAGTGCTTGGAGCAAACGCGCTCTGGGCGACCATGACGGTCTTGCGGCCGGGCAACATGAAGTTGAGCTGTTCGCCGAGGCGTTCGGATGGGGACAGGTCGGCGTGGTAGCGATGCGCCGGCACCCGTGCGGCTGCCAGCAGCGCGTGGATCTCCTCTACCTCGCGGGCAGTGGTGGCCAGGATCAGGCCCGGGCGTCTTAGCTCTTGAGCCAATGCACTAAAGGCACGTTTACGCGCGTCACCACTGAGCCGGTGCACTTCGACGCTGACGTTCTCGCGGATAGGCTCGGCCTCGATAACCACCGGAGCGCCCAGCTCGAGGCACTCCGTGACTTGGCGCCGGCTGGTGAAGCTCGCCGGAGCCAGCAGCGCCAGCACGGTGGGTCGGCCCAAATCCACAAGCAGCCTGCGCCACGCGGTGAGCGACGGACTGACGCTGTGGCTGCTCTCCGCGAGGGTCTGTGCCTCTTCGACGACGCACAGCGTGACGCCGCGTTCCCGAAGGGCGTCGCGCACTGTGGGGCAACCCGCCAGCGCCGCGGGCGTCGTGAAGAGCACAGCCGGCTCGCCGCTACCGAGTTCTCCACACAGCTTGACCTGATTGGCCTCCGGCGCGTTCGGGTCGAGGCGCAGCGCAGGCACGCGCCGATGCTCAAGGCGCTGCTGCTGCTCACGGGTGAGCCGGGGGCTGGGGGACAGGATGACTGCGACGCCGCCACAGAGGTGCGCCACGATGGCCGCACAGGTCGACTTGCCCTGGCCGGCGGCAAGGCTCGCCACGACATTGCGGCCCTCCAGGCTCGCGCCAATGATCCGTTTTTGCAGCTCGGAAAGCGTGCCTGCGCCGAGGCGTTGGGCCAGCGCTTGTGCCTCGGCCCAGGTCTGATCGCTGAGCAGTCCTTGGGACTGGGTGAGCCTCGCCCTTTGGGAGCTGCGTGGGGGCAGGCGGCCCACGCGCACAGATCCCGTGTGACCGCTCTCAGCTGGCGGTTGAGCTGGCGGTTGAGCTTGCGCTTGCGCCGCACGCGGCCGGCTGGCGACGGCAACGTCGGAGACGGAAAGCATCGCCGGGGCGGGACGAAGGTTCTGCGGCGCGGGGGCCCTCGTCGCGACTGCCGGGCATTGTTTCTCGGAGTCGCGTTTCGTCGGCTTGGCTTTGACTCTGCTTGGCCTGCGCGTCGCGGACGGTGAGCGTGCCAGGAGCGCTCTGGACTTTGCCGGCTTCTTTTTGACCGCCCTCGGCGTGCGCGCGCTGCTGAGGGGCGACTGACGTTTCCCGGTTGCACTTTTCGCGGCGCGCTTGCGTCCTGCGGCGGGGCTAGCTTTCTTTGCGGCGCTCGTGCTGCGCGTCGCGGCGGCGCGTTTCTGCTTTGTGACAGGAGTCTTCTTCGCGGACTTCTTCTTGGCGACAGGCCGCGTCTTGTGGGATTTGCTCCGAACGGCACTGGGGTTTCGTTTCGATGCCGTTCGCTTGCGCGCGGTGGCGGTCGCCCTGCCGTTGCGCTTGGCAGCGGTCTTCTTGGCAGCGGTCTTCTTGGCCGCAGTCTTCTTGGCGGCGGTCTTCTTGGCCGCAGTCTTCATGGCGGCGGTCTTCTTGGCCGCCGGTCGCTTTCGTGCGGTCTGCTTGGTTCCGCGAGTCCGAGCCTTGGCGGCGGGGTTCTGCTTGCGCTGCGTTTGGGTTCGCGGGTGCTTTGTCATGTGAAATTGGACACATGCGTAGCATCGGGGATCCCGATTGTGAACAGAAAAGCAGTGGACGGGCGCTCAGACGGTTCAGACTTTCAGTCAGGCCGCTTTTCCCCGCCGCGTCCGCTGCCGCGCCGCTCGGTGGCGACGCACTCGGAAACCCAGCGCGGCCCACAGCATCCAGCCCCAGTGAACGCTTGCGTAGCCGGCGGAGGCGCTGCAGCCGCCCGACTTTGAGCTTGGACTCTCTGCGGGTTTGGTCGGCCGATGCGCGCTCTCCACTCGAGGGCGGCGCGCGGGAGCATCCCGATATTTCCCGACGCCGAGCTCGCGCAAGAGCACGCCGGCGTCCTCTACGCGATCGAGCAGCCACAGCATGTAGCGGATGTCGACGCCGATGTTCCGGGACCGCTCCGTGCTGTAGCCGAAGTCTCCAGCGATGTTCTCCCACACCCGGTCGAAGTTGAGCGCCACGAGCTCTCCTCGGCCATTGAGCATCGGGCTGCCGGAATTGCCTCCGGTGGTGTCGGCGTTGGACAGAAAGCACACGGGCACGTCGCCCAGCCCGGGGTCGGCCCAGTACGAGTTCTTGGCGTTGGGTGCTTTTTCCCTCACGGGCATCGGTAGCTCAAAGGGCCACTCTCCCGTGTGCTTGGTGACGGCGCCGCTGAGACTGGTTTGCGCCGTTGCGATCAGCCCGTCTCGGGGCAAGTAGCCCTGGACCTTGGCTACACTGATCCGCAACGTTCCGTTGGCGTCAGGATAGATGGCCCCGCCGCGCACGGCTTTGAGGACTTCGAAATACTTCGGACCCGCGCGACCGGCCAAGCCTGCGCGGGTGTATTCGACATCCCGAAGCGCGGTCAGCTCGCGCGCCAGTTCCCGGCCCAGCTCCAGCACCGGATCTTTGAACTTCTGCAGCGTCTCTGGCGAGCCGTCGAAGAGCGCCTTTGCGGTCTCGCGTTTGCCTAAGCGGGATGCACGCAGCTTCGGCGTCAGCGCTTTGGCAATGAGCCCCCGGTCGGAAATCTGACCAGCGATCTTTCGGAAAACCTCGATGTCCCGGGTTTTGTCCAGGGCGCGCGCCCGGGCGACCAAGCTGGCCAGCAACTCGGCTTCCACATCCGGGTCGAAGTCACGCAAGCGCCGCTCTTGGGTTTGCCACAACGACGCAAGATCCCTGTCTTGGTAGCCCGGAGTGCGCTCCGCGTCGGGCTTGCCTCTCTCTTCGGCCAGGCGTGACAGGTCGACGGCAAGCGCCGTGAGATTCGTGCCGCGAGCCACGGCAGCCAACAGGACTTCGCGATCGTGCGCCGCGCGCTTGTCGCTGCTGAGCACAGAGAGCTGTCGGAGTGACTCAGCCAGCTCGGGTTTGTCCTTTGCGTACTCCTTGAGCCGGGTGTGCTCTTTGTTGCGGCGCTCTGCCAGCCCCATGGCGGAAATGCCTGCGAGCATGCCGCGTGCGTTCTTGTGGCGGGTCTCGGGGGGGGTCTTCCACGCCGCCCCGTTTAACGCGACGTCCCTGTAGATCTTCTCCCGTGCCCGCAGTTTGATGGCGACGTCCTTGGAACCTTTCGCGTGTGCGCGCAGGATTTCCAACCACTCGCCATACAGGTGGATCGTACCGGGCAGCACCTGCTCGATCTGACGGCTCACTTCGGGCGCGGGCAAGTGGCGATGGGTTTGGCCCGGATAGCCCATCACAATGACGGGATCCCCAGGCCCAATGCCCTCAGCGCTCACCTTCAGGAAAGACTTGGGCGCGTAGGGCACGTTGTCCTTGGCAGGGTCGGCGGGTTTGCCTGCTTTGTTCACATAAGCGCGTAGGAGCGCGAAGTCCCCGCTGTGGCGGGGCCACATCCAGTTGTCGATTTCGCCGCCATATTCACCGATGGATTTGGGTGGCGCGTACACGAGGCGGATGTCGCGTAGCTCGACGGTCTCGAACAGCTTGTAGCTGGCGCCCATGAAAAAGGACTCGACTTCGCAGCGCGCGCCTGCCGTCGACTTTTCGCACTCGGAGACGATCGTGTTCTTTGCTTTCAGCACCCCGCGGTAGCGCGACAAATCGTCTTTCAGGCCATCGGTCGCTGCCTGCACTCGCTTCGTGACGTCGGTGATGCTCCGAAGCACGCGCACGGTGTAACCTTTGGCCTCGATTTCCGCGGCGCGTTTCTTCGCGATGAATCCACTCTGCAACAGGTCCTTGTCCGCACTGCTTTGTGCTTGGATCGCGCGGTAGGCGCAGTGGTGGTTCGTTGCGATCAGCCCCTCCTCCGAAATGAACGATGCGGAGCAGCCCGAGAGATTCACGGCTGCGCGCGCGAGTCCGGATTCGTCGTTCCAGAGCTGCTTTGGAGCCAAGCGGATCCCCAGACCGGAGAACTTTGCGCTGATGTCGTCGAGTTGATCCGGCGGCCACTGGCCCTCGTCGGCGCGGGCCGCGCTCGCGACGGAAAATAGCGCGACGGAAAGCGCGACCGGCGGTGCGATTTGGCACAGCAGAAGCCGTGCACGCGAAACCCAGACTTGCCGCACGCCGCTAGAGTGGACGGGCCTGCCCTCCGGGGCAAGCCTCCGCGCCCTGCGTGGCTCAGCCCAAGTTTGCGTGCAGCCCCGGCCGGGGGATCTGGCCTCGGTCGGGCCTCCGCCGGGTAGGTGCGTGTAGGCCCGCCAATTGCCACGACTGCGGAAACGCGGGACACTACCCGCACCAGGTTCGAAGAACGATGATGATCCGATCTCGCTACGCTCTCGTGTTCGCTCTTGCGTGTTGCCTGACCCCAGCGGCGCAGGCGGCACCCAGCAAGGCAGATGTCGTTGCGGCCCGGAAGGCCGTCGGGGAGGGCAAGCGGCAGGAAGGCAAAAAGGACTGGGAGGCGGCGCGCGCCGCGTACCAAAAGGCGGTCGAGCTCAATGAGTCCGCCGCGGTGCGGATCCGGCTTGCGCGCGCCGAAGACAAGCTCGGTCATTTGATCGAAGCGGCGGAGAACCTCCGCCTGGCTCTGGATAACAAGAAGATCAACTGGGGCCAGAAGCGCACCGCCAAGAAGCGCCTGAAGGATCTCGAAAAACGCATTCCCACCTTGAGTCTGGAGCTGCCTGCTGGCTTCGAAGGCGAAGTGTTTGTGGACGAGGAAGCCATCGAGGCGGGAGCTCGAAGCGAACCCATTGCGGTCAACCCCGGCGCGCGCAAAGTGCGTGCGACTCGGGAAGGCTTCGAGCCATTCAGTGAGACCTTCGAACTCGCTGAGGGCGAAACGAAGTCGGTCACCATCTTGCTCGTGGAAAAGAAAGCGCCACCACCCGCCCGCGTGCCCAAAGAGGCCGAAGAGGAGAAGAGCTCCGGCGGGACCCAAAAGACCTTGGGTTATGTGAGCCTGGCCATCGGCGGCGCCGGTCTGGTCGTGGGCACGGCCATGGGCCTCGCCGCTCGATCCACAAAGAGCGAGCTCGATAAATCCTGCACTAGCAACGTATGCAGCGAGTCAGATCGGGAGCTCTTCGACAAGGGACAAACCCAAGCAAACATCGCCACCACGGGCTTCGTCATTGGGGGAGTTGGCCTCGGGCTGGGCGCGTTCCTGCTCCTCACCGCGGACGGCGGGGACGCGGAAAAACCGGCGCCAGCAGACTCGGCGAAGCTGCGCCTACGCCCGGTGCTCGCGCCGAACCACGTGGGTCTCACAGGCACGTTCTAGTTGCCCATGTCTCTGGGTCTCGGCGACCGCTCCGCGTTTCCAAAACTGCAGCCGCGGAGCTACTTGAATCACGCGGCTATCGCGCCCGTGAGTGTATTTGTGCGGGATGCTGTTGAGCGCGTGCTCGAAGACTACGAACGCCGCGGCGTCGCCGCCGTTTTCGACTGGGTCGAACAGCGCGGTCGCCTCAAAGCAGTTCTGGCGCAGCTGATCGGTGCCGATCCCACCGAGATTGCCCTGTCTCCCAGCACGACCCGTGGCCTCACAGACATCGCGCTCTGTTTTCCTTGGCAGGCGGGAGACCGCGTGCTGCTCTTTGCCGGCGAGTTCCCCGCGAATATAACGCCTTGGCAACAGGTTGCCCGGGAAAAACAGCTGACGACGCGGATGCACTCTGCGGATGCGTTTCGCACGCATCCCGAGCAGGCGTGGCACAACTTCGTGTCGGAGCTCGAGCGCGGTGTGCGCCTGGTGGCCGTGAGCGCGGTTCAATTCCAGACCGGCCACCGCATGCCGATTACGCGCATGGCCGAGGCTTGCCACGCGCACGGTGCGCAAATTTGTGTGGACGCGATCCAGGCACTGGGTGTCGTGCCACTGAACGTGCAACAGGCCGGCATCGATTACTTGGCTTGTGGCAGCCAGAAGTGGCTCATGGGCATGGAGGGTCTTGGCTTTGTGTACGTGCAGAGCGCCCGCACGCCCGAGCTCGTGCCGGTGACCGCAGGCTGGCTCAGTCACGAGGACCCCCTCGCGTTTCTATTCGAGGGTGCCGGACGACTCAGCTACGACCGTCCCATCCGCCGCAGCGTTGATTTCATGGAGGGCAGCGCCACCAATGCCATGGGAGCCGCCGCCCTTGAGGCGTCGGTGACGGCGCTCTTGAAGCTAGGGGTCCCCGCCATTCACGGGCACGTGCAAACATTTCTGGACCGTCTCGAACCGCCGTTGGCCGCCATGGGCTTCGAGAGTCGCAGATCCCAACTCCCCACCGAACGTTCCGGTATCCTTTCCCTGGCACCACCGAGCAAGGTGGACGTCGTGGAGCTGCACGCGCGCTTGATGCAAGCGGGCGTCTCCTGCACCCTACCCGATGGCTTGCTGCGTTTTTCTCCGCACTTCTCCAACAGTCTGGACGAGGTACCTAGCGTGGTCGAAGCCGTGTCCGTTGCGCTCGCCGAGCTATGACTCAACGCCCAGCATGGCCGCGTACCCTTCGCGGAAGCTGGGATAGGTCAGAGCATAGCCGCTGCGAAGGAGCCGCGTGTTCCTGCAGCGCTTGTTGCTGCCTCCGCGGCGGACGGGCTTTGCGGCCACGGCTTGCGGTGGCGGAGCGGAGCAAAGCTGCGCCAGGTACTGGAGCACTTCGCGGCGCGCTGCGGGGTCGTTGTCCACGCCCAAGTAGACTCGCTCCGGCGCCGGAAGCAGTCCAAGGTGCATCAAGGCGCCGGCGCAGTCGTCGCGATGCAGCCGGTTGGTGTATTGCGCGGGGTCTTCTACATAGCTCGCTTCTCCCGCACGCACGCTGCGCAGCAAAGACTCGCGTCCCGGACCATAGATGCCGCCGAGGCGGAGCACGACGTGGGAAAGCCCGCAGGCGCCGAGCACGGATTCGGCCTCAAGCAGCAGCTGGCCCGTGTGGTGCGTCGGGGCGGGTTCGCAGGCCTCGTCCACCCACTGCCCGTCACTTTGGGCGTACACAGCCGTGCTCGATGTAAATACGATTCTTGGGCTCTGTTGCTGTTCTTGCAGGGCGCGACTCAGGTTACGCAGCCCGTCGACATAGGCAGCACGATAGGCGGCTTCGCTGCCATCGTCGGCGGCCGCGGTGTAGAACGCCACGTCGAGGGCGTCCGGCAATCCGTCGAGGCTCTGCGCCTGGGTGAGATCCGCACTCAGCGCTCGGATCCCGGCGGGCACCCGGTCCGCCCGCCGCCGCAACGCAAAAACCGTATGTCCCGCGCGTGCGAGGCGCAAGCACAACTCCGTGCCCACGTAGCCACAACCGGCGACCAGTATACGGCTCACGCTCCGGACCATACACCATCGCGCCCCGCCCGTTCTTCGTCGACGTCGTGTATGCTCTGAGCGACCACCATGTGGATTTCCCCGCACGTTCGGCCGCGCCTCTCGCAGCTGGAGCTGGCGTTCAATCGCGACGGCACCGACCCCTACGGAGTTTCGCAGCGCGACATTGGGCGCTTCATGTCGCTGCTCTCTGTTTTCTACCACCGATACTTCCGTTGCAGCGTGCACGGTATCGAGAACGTACCGGTTAGCGGCCGCGCGATGCTCGTCTGTAATCACTCTGGCGGCTTTGCCATCGACGCAGGCATGTTGATCGCCGCGTGCTTCTTCGAGCTCGATCCGCCACGACTGGCCCAAGGCATGGTGGAGAAGTTCCTGGCGCGCCAGCCCTTCGCTGGCATGTTCCTGCAGCGCGCCGGGCAGTTCACCGGTTTGCCGCAACACTGCGAGCGCCTGTTGGCGGACGAGCGCCTGCTGATGGTCTTTCCTGAAGGCGCACGTGGTACCGCGAAGCTATTTGCAGAGCGCTACACGTTGGTGCGTTTCGGCACGGGCTTCATGCGCCTGGCACTGTCCACGCAGACGCCCATCATCCCAGTGGCTTACCTGGGCGGTGGAGAGGCCGTGCCTACGATCATGAACTTGGAACGCCTCGGCAAGGCCCTGGGCGCTCCTTACATCCCAGTCACACCCTACGGCTTGCCCCTCCCGCTGCCGGTACACACCGAGCTTCACTTCGGGGAAGCCGTGTTGCCCTCGGGCACCGGCAACGAAGAGGACAAAGACATTTTGGTCAAGGTCGACGACATCAAACGGCGCATCGCGGATCTCATCGATCGCGGCCGCAGGAGCTACGAGCCGACGTGAGCCGGACCCTGCAGCTGCCACGGCGCCGCGCGGATCTGTCGAACCTAGGCCGCAATTCGCGAGCAAGGAGGGCGAGACAGTGCGCGTTCTAGTCACGGGGATCTCGGGCAAGGTCGGGCAGCAGGTTGCGCTCTTGCTGGCTGAACACGCTCATGAAGTCGTGGGCATCGATCGACGGCCTTGGCGGGATGCGCCCGAAGGCATGCGCATCCACCAGGCCGATATTCGCAAGCGTGCCGCAGAGGATGTGTTTCGGATCGAAAAGCCCGACGCCGTCATCCACATGGCCACCGTGACGCACTTGACGGCCCAAAGCGAAGATCGCTACCGCATCAACTTGGGCGGCACCAAGGCAGTTTTCGACTTTTGCCACCGCTACGGCGTGAAGCACGCGGTGTTTGCTGGTCGTCACACCTATTACGGGGCCGCGGCGGACTCGGTGCTGTACCACACTGAAGACGAGCCGCCCCTCGCCCTCGAGACATTTCCGGAGCTTGCGGATTTGGTCGCCGCGGATTTGTTCGCGGGCACGGCGCTCTGGCGCTATCCGGAGATCGCTACGGCCGTGCTTCGCATCGTGTACACCCTGGGGCCGAGCAAGTCGGGCACCCTCGCTGCGTTTCTGCGCGGTCGCCGAGTGCCTTCGGTGCTTGGCCACGACCCGCTGTTTCAGTTCATGCACGAAGCCGACGTGGCGCGGGCTCTGGTCCTGGCGCTCGAAAAGGGCCTGCGAGGGGTCTACAACGTTGCGGGTCCCCAGCCGATGCCGCTGTCGAGCATTGTACGTCACGTCGGACACCAGCTTATCCCGGTGCCGGAGGTCTTGTTCCGCTTGGTGCTCGGCCGCTTCGGCTTGCCGCGCCTACCCCCGGGCGCGCTGAGTCACATCAAATTCCCCGTCGTGGTTGATGCCAGTGCCTTCGTTGAAAAGACCGGTTTTAAACATTCGAAGGACGAATACGAAACCCTGCAGGACTTTCGCCGCTCTTTGGGTGAGCCCTAGCCAGTCACGCATTCGCGATGGTTTGGGTCGAGGCTCTGCTCGGCCCCGCCACGCGCGTCCAGAGATCGGGTCGCGGGTAGCGCAAAAGGCCCGCAGCTACGGTGCTATACTGCAAAGATGCGTATTGCCCAGGTTGGCCTCGTCGGGATCGGTGTTCTCGCCCTCGTTGCCTGCGGCGAGTCTTCGGATGCCCCTGCATCGAAGGCCAAGGCGCCAGGAGTCGAGTTCACCTTTCGCGCCAACGTCGCCGTGGGTGAAGAGATCCAGAAGTGCCAGTTTGTGCGTATGCCCGAAGACAAGGGTGCGCTAGCGGTGGGTCGGATCTCCCACCAGTATTCACCCGGTAGCCATCACTTCTTGGTCTACCGCACAGAGCTAACGGAGATCCCGTCGGGCGGGGACACGCTCGTCGACTGCGATGAGTCGAGCTGGATGTCCAATGTGCGTGGCGTCATCTATGCAGCACAAGACACGGATGGCGAGTTCGTCTTACCCAAGGGGGTGGGGCAGAAGTTTCACGCAGGCGAGATCATGCTTGTGCAGACCCACTACTTGAATACGACCTCCGGGGCGCTGGACGCACAGATCGACGTTCGGATGGAGCTGATCGAGCCGGCGGAGGTGGAGCAGGAAGCCGGGGTGCTCTTCTTCTTCAACCCAGCGATCAGCCTGGGGCCTGCTGCCAAGGGAAGCGCCGAGCTCACCTGTCCTGTTCCAGAAGACCTGAATTTGGCATTCGCGGCGTCCCATATGCACAAACGCGGCAAATACTTTCGCGCGGACAGCTCAGACGCCGCGGTCGCCGCCGCCGTGGGCCCGCTCTACGAGTCGACGATCTGGGCAGAGCCGGTACCGCGGGTGTTCCCGCAGGACCCACCAACCCTGCTACCGAAGGACAGCACCATCCGCTACCGTTGTGACTTCGACAACCCCGACAGTAGCCATGTGGTGTCCGGCCCAAGTGCGGACACCAACGAAATGTGCATGTTCGTCGCCATGTACTGGCCACGCGTGGATCAACTGACGGAATTTTGTCGCGCTGGCAAGGTGACGAGCCAAGGCACCGCGTCAGCCGTCGATTCTTTCAAGTGCCTCGCGGCTTGCGGCAGCGGTAACCCCTCCTGCAACGCCAGCTGCTGGGACGCCGCCTGTCCCGGCGCGCCTATGCCGCTGCTGGATTTCGCCCAGTGTCTGCAGCAAGGCTGCGGCGTGGAATGTGTCGTCGATCCGGCAGGTAGCGCCTGCAAGACCTGTACAGAAAAGAATTGCCCCGGCGCTCACGAACGCTTCGTGAACGCCGCCTGCCATTGACCCGCGCACATTTGCATACATCTAGGGCCCTTGAGTGCAAGTGGAGACAGCGTCATGCTTGGGGCATGCGCAGCGCTTGGGTCACTTCGGTCATGGGGCTGTGTTGGGTCGTCGCTTGCAGTGCAGGAGGCCAAGGCAGCGATGGGACTGGCGGCTCTGGTGCGGTGGCAGCGGCCGGCGGCAATGCGGCAACTGCGGGCAGCGGCAACGCTGGCGCAGCGGGTGGTGGCAATAGCGGCGGGGGTGGCGCCGGTAGCGACGCCTCTGCGGGCGGCGGTGGGACCGGCGCCGGCGCGGGTGGCGCTGCCGATGCAGGGTTTCCGGACGTAAACTTCTACTACGATGCGCCGATCATCACGCCAGAGGCATGCGCGAGCACAGTCGTCGAAGGCAAGCTCACGCCCCTCGATCTGTACTTCATGCTCGACACCTCGGGCTCGATGAGCGGCTCGAATATCACTGCGCTCAAGACGGGCGTCACTAGTTTCGCAGGCGGCGCAGCCGCGGCGGGCATCTTCGTTACGGGGCAACGCTTTCCCCTTGGCGGGGTCAGGGCGACGGGGCCGGCCGAGCGACACCCCGCACCCCCCCGGCCCCCGGGGGGGGGGGCGGCCCCCCCCCTCCCACGC
>CALMUT010000304.1 GCA_937872925.1 uncultured Myxococcales bacterium
ACGTTGGCTGCTTAAAGGGCTGACGCGTCGTCAACGCTCACGCGCGCTCACGCTCCGAAGTTTCCCCGCCGTACCCCCTCGCTCGCGGGTCCCGGCCCGCTCGCTCCTGCGCATGACGTTGGCTGCTTAAAGGGCTGACGCGTCGTCAACGCTCACGCGCGCTCACGCTCCGAAGTTTCCCCGCCGTACCCCCTCGCTCGCGGGTCCCGGCCCGCTCGCTCCTGCGCATGACGTTGGCTGCTTAAAGGGCTGACGCGTCGTCAACGCTCACGCGCGCTCACGCTCCGAAGTTTCCCCGCCGTACCCCCTCGCTCGCGGGTCCCGGCCCGCTCGCTCCTGCGCATGACGTTGGCTGCTTAAAGGGCTGACGCGTCGTCAACGCTCACGCGCGCTCACGCTCTCACGCCCGCA
Organism: uncultured Myxococcales bacterium; assembly: GCA_937872925.1. Classification (GTDB taxonomy): domain Bacteria; phylum Myxococcota_A; class Polyangia; order Polyangiales; family Polyangiaceae; genus JACKEA01. Next base: position 412 of record CALMUT010000304.1, read on the forward strand.
CGCCCGCACGCCCGCGCGCCCGCGCGCCCGCGCACAAGTCCGGACTAGTTCCCCGCGGCTAGGCTATTCAAATTGAGCATCTCTTCCACATTCGGAAGTACGACCAACTCCACGCGCCGGTTCTTCTGCCGGTCTTCGTCGGTGTCGTTCGACGCGACGGGGTCCGTATCGGCGTAGCCGGCGGCGCTCCAGTTCTTGGCGTCGAGTCCGCCGGTTCCGGTGAGGAAAATCAGCACGGATCGGGCTCGCATGGCGCTCAGGCCCCAGTTGTCCTTGAACGTGCCGCCCTGCAGGGGCTTGGCGTCGGTGTGGCCGGCAACTTGAAACTCACGCTTGTTGAGGTCCGCGTCGGCTCGGATCACCTCGGCGACCTGCTTCAAGATGTCTTCGCCCTCTTTCTTGAGCTTGTCGCGACCGGAATCGAACAACACGTCGCCGGGGAGCTGGATCAGCATGCGATTGTCGCGGACCTCCACCTTGAGGCCGAGTTGCGTCAGCTTCTGCAGCTTGCTGCGAAGGAGGTCAAAGCGCTTGCGGATTTGGTCGAGCTGTTCAGCGCGGCGGCGGTACTCTTCGAGGGCTTTTCGCTGCTGTTCGAGGCTGGCACTCAGGTTGTCCAAGCTGATGCCACGCTCTTTGAATTTGCGCTTGAGGTCTTCAACTTCGTGCAACGCGTCCGCGTAGTCCGCCTCGCACTTCTTGTGCGCCTGGCGCTGAGCCGAGAGCTGGTTGCGTAGGCTCTCGTTCTCGCGGACCTTCTGGTCCCATTCCTCTTGGGAGTATCCGCAACCCAACATCAGGGTCGTGCAGACAGTGATCAGCAACGCAATTCGGGTGGTGAGAGTCTTCGCCATGGTCGATTTTTTCGAGGTGTTGCGGACGCGAACCTACAGCGTCGCTATTGGCCGCGTAACGCTGACAGCGGACTGGCGTCAAGTGCGCGATGACACGGGGTTTTTTGCGGATTTTTGCCCTGTGTGCCCGGGCACTGCGCAAGTGCTCCGTCTGCATGCGTTGCGGCCTCGGGATCGGGTTGTGTCAAGTGAAAGCTGATTGGTGATGAACTTTTTTCGTTGACACAACACAATAGGTGGCAATATACGTCGTGCAACATACCGCGGGATGGGCTTCAGTGTCCGAATCCCCTATGCTCGTAGGAGGCATCAAAATGGCCGCAAAAAAGACCCGTACCAAGACCGCTCGTAAGTCAGCTGCGAAGAAGGCACCCAAGGTTGCCAAGAAGCGCCGCACCACCAAGCGCCGCGCCAAGAAGGGCGCTGCCAAGAAGGCTGCCAAGAAGAAGCCCGCGAAGAAGCGCGCCAAGAAGGCGAGCAAGCGCAAGGCTCGGGCAAAGAAAGCCTGATAGCCGAGCGGGGTCGGCCTCTGGGCCGGCACGGGGGCGGGTGCTGAACTTAGGTTCGCTCCCGCCCTTCGGCTATCCAGAGTCAGATCCCGTATGAGGGAGGGAATGGGCGATGCCACTAGGGTTCGCCCCCTTTCCGCCCAGCTCGATTCCAACTCGCGCTCTCGGCAGCGTGTTTTGGCCGGAAAGTCTGGAAGTGGTTGAGCTGGACATCGCACGCGGGCGGGTGCCCATCAGGTCTGTACCTGGGAGCACCCTGTCCGCGTGCTGTTTTTTTGTCTGCGCAGCAGCTCGGCGCGCCCCCGCCTAGGGCAGATAGCGCGCCGCTGCCTCCGCCGGCAGTCCGAGGGCGACCAGTACCGTGTCCAGCCGATTGCGGGGGACAGAGACCCGCGTGGGCATGCCGCCGCTGAGGCCAAGCAGCTGGAGGAAGTTCAACCCGCTGTCGAAGGGTGCAGCAATGCCAACGTTGTTCTGATCAAGCACGATGGCGATGCGAGCGCGCTCTTGTCCGATCAAAAGCAACAGGGTCTTGTCGAGTTGACCGAAGCCCTCTGCCACGTCGACGATCACGACGTCCTCTCCGAGCTTCTCGAATCCCTCTGCGGCTCGCCGCGTTTCGCGCTCGATGGGGATCAACTCTGCGGCGGCTTCGTCGATGGGTTGCCACAGGCTCGCGTCAGTGAGTCCTGTCGAAAGGTGGCGCACGATCAGGCCAAACAACCCGGCGTCGCGTGGTTTTGCGCGCAACGCACGGTCAAAGCGCACGGCGACTTTGCTCGGCGTCCCGATGCGCGTGTCAACCGCGCGCGCGTCATCGTCACAACCGGGGTAAGGTTCGATGCCTTCGCGGATCCACTTGGCTGCGCTCGCCAAGCCGTCGAAGTCCGTGTGGCAGACGATGGTGTCGACGGCTCCGATACGCTTCACCAGCTCAGGCGTCACCATCTCCGGGCATGCGCCGTGCTCGCTCTTCTTCGCGAGCACGAAGCGCGGATCTGAAGCGAAGCGAGCGTGCTCGTCGTGATCGTGATGATCGACCCAAGCTGCCAGGCGCTCACCCAGCCCTTCGATGAAGGGCAGCGTGACCTTGTCGAAGCCGCTTCCCAAGCCCGCAAACGCCAGATCAACGACCACGACTCGCCCGGATAAGTCCTTAGGTTTCGGTAGCTTGCGCGGTGTGCCGAAAGAAAGGGCTACCTTTAGCATGTGACGCTCGCTTTTCTCGTCCAATTCGAGGGCGTCAGAGGTGCCTCACGTCATCAAGTCTCGCCATGGCAAGGAGATAGCATGCCGACCCGATCATCGCTTTCACTGTTCACGCTGCCCTTGGCGCTTGCGTCGTTTTTGATCGCTGCGCCGGGCGCTGCGGAAACGACCGCCGCTTCCAAGCCCGCGTGCAGCGTCAGCGGGGAAGCAGAGATGCCGGTCAACTTGCCCATATACGACAAGGCGGACGGTGGCACCCCCATCGCACGCTTCTCGGGTGGCGACACCGCGCTGCGAGCAACGGACTTCTTCGCCTCTGCGGGCAAGCGCGTCGCCGTAGAAACCGGAACTGGCACGGGTTCGTTCCGCATCTCGGGATTCACCGACGCCAGCAAAGTTCCCGTATTCAGTGCGCATCGCCTGTCGGTGGTGCCCGGTCATCTGTACATCGCACCGCACCAACGCCTCGAGGTCACCTCCGGAGCGAACAACCGCTTGAAGGTGAAGAAACGGATCACGACGCCGATCCACCAGACGTTCAACACTTGGGTGGACTGCAGTTCGCTGACGCTCGCACGCAAATCGAGCACGTCACACACCGTGTCGGGGCACGCGCGGGGCTATGTGCTCAAGAAGGACAACGTGGAGCTTTACGACACGTGGCAAAAAGATCGCACGCTGGTGACCGTGCTGAATAAGGCGGCGGGCAGCACCGGCGTGTTGCTGTGGAGCGAAGAGCAGCGCGGCGGCTGGGTTCACGTCGAGTATCACGGAGAGGTGATCATCAACGCCTGGGCCCGCAGCCGCGAACTCCGTGCGCTGCCCCGGGGAGAAACCATGGACGTGAAGCGCGGCGCCGTGACCAAGCGCTCACCTCCGCAGCTAAAACTCGCTGACACGCCGAAGGTCGTGAAGACCACCAAAGAGATCCCGATCCGCTCTGCCGCCAAAGACGACGCGCCCATCATCGGCAAGATCGAGGCGGACACCGAAACCTACGTACTCGACATCATGGCCGGCTGGGCCAGCGTGTTGCCGAAAAGCTTGAACGTCGCCCCACACGGCGACGGGCAGTTCTGGGTCAAGGCGAGCGACGTGACACCCTAAGCTTCCGCTAGTCCGCGGCGGACCAGCGCACGTCAGCGCGCGGATCGAGCAAATATCCCCCCTCACGCGTGAGGATCAATTTGTCGAGACCTGCATGGCGCAGTGTCCAAATCGCTGTGCGCACGCGCTTGCTTGCCGCAGTAGGCGTCATCTTTTCGCCGGGCCAGCCCGCGTCAAGCATGTCTTCCGCGCTGACCGCAATCCCGGGCTGCGCGAGGCGAGAGCGCACCAATGCCAGGAGCATGCGCCGGGGCGCTTCGCGACGAGCCAACTCGACGCGAGTTCCGTCGAGCAGAAAAACCTCGCGACCGTCGCGTGAAACTTCAACTGCCGAAACGGCAACGACGCGCTCAACAAAACGAAGCGCGCGTCGCACGTCACTCGAATCGGCAGCGAATTCTGGAGCGATAGCGGGCTGCGTCCGTTCCCCAGCTGCCGCGTGGAGAATGTCGAAAGCGCACGCCAGCGCCGGATTCTCGATCGCCGCAATCCGCTGTGCGCCGAGTTCCAGGAGTTCTGGGATCTGCTCGCGGTCGCCTTGGACGCGCAGTGCCAGGGCGAGGTAGGTGGGCAGTAGCGCTTCGAAACCCACCTCCGTGAGCACGCCGTGACTGAGCGCCGCGCGCCAGGTGCCCGCCGCGTCGTCGAGCTGACCTTCGGCGAACTCGACAATTCCGCGAACCAGCAGCCGCGTGGCCGAAACCCGCGGCATGGACAGGCCAACGATTGCGGCCTCGACCAGCGACAGCTCCAGCCGGGCCTCGGAAAAGCGCTCCTGATCGCTGAGCAGCCGCGCGAGCAGGGTGCGCTCGATGGCTTCGAGCGCGACGTCCCCGGTCCGTTCCAGACCGGCGATGGACGCCCGAAAACACGCTTCAGCGCTGCCCGCAGCGTCGGTCTCGTGGTGGCAATATCCGAGATGCCCAAGCTCCGCCGCCGCCAGCCGCTCTTCGCCGTGTTGTTTGTGCAGCTGAAGCGCGTGTTCGTGCATGGGAATGGCCGCGCGAGCCGCGCCCATGCGGTGCGTGGCCCGCGCATGCAGGGAGCGCTCGAGCGCTTCCAAATGCGTCATCTTGTGGGCACGGCACAGGGTGATCGCTTCTCTATGGCGCTCGCATGCAGCGCGAAAACGCCCGGTACTCTGCAGTACACGACCCAGGGCGCCCAAGGCGACGATCTGTTGACGCGGGTCCCTGCGTTCGCGAGCCTGAAGCAAGGCTTGATTGCACCCTGTAAGAGCGAGCTCCGTGTTGCTCTGCATGCGTTCTACGTGTGCAAGTTCGATCAGTGCGTCAAAACGATGTTCCTCGGAAGAGGCGACCACATCGTTCAGGTACTTGCGGCAGGCGTCCACCAGTCCCAAGCGCCGCTTGAGCTTGCCGAGGGCCAGCTTGACCGACGCCGCGGTAGACCCGCCTGCGTCAAGCAACGGGAGCAACTCGTCAAGACGCTTCGCGAGCTCCGCGGCGGAACCGTCTTCGCATGCCAGCGGGACCTCCACCAGGCAGGCCGCCGCGGCGAGATCCGGATCCCGCTCTCGAAAGCGAGTGGCGATTGCGAGCAACTCCTTTCGCTCCGCGAGGACTACTCGCCGCGCTTCGGAGAGCTCCGTGTCCAGGCCCGTCACAGCGCCCAAGACGGCCCGAGCGTGTTCCAGCTGCAGAGAATCCATGTCGCCGACGTTTGCCGCGTCTTGTCGCAGAATCAGCGCGGCACAGCGGTAGAGCGCCGCGCGTGGACCGGTCTCAGCTGACTTTCCGATCTTCAGCAAGCAGCGCCGCACCAGGGAGTCGACCCGGGCCAAATCTCCGCCGAGCAACTGCTCCAAGATCGGCGCGCTGACTCCGGTTTCAAACACGGCGACCCGGCTCAAGACGCGTCGGTCGTCGGCGTCCAGGGCGGCGATCGCAGCTTCTGTGGCGCGGTCCAGGGGAGCGTGGCTGCTTTCGGTCGCACGCAAGCGCGCCAGACTCGCCGCTTCGCCCAAAAGAGCGCCCAGAGGAGCAAAGGACTCAATCGCCTGCGGCAAGCACTCCAACTGCGCGACAACTTCTGCTGCGAGCGCCAGGTCGGGTTGGGCTCCCAGAGGCCTTGTCGCTTCGAGGTAGAGTGTCACCGCATGCTCACTAGACAGTGGCGCCAGTTCAATGGCGTGCTCGCTAGCCGTTGCCAGAGGCGCTAGCCCGGTCACCACCAAGCGAACCTGCGATGCCTGCTCAAGCCAATGCTCGACGCAAGACCGCACCAGGTTCGCCACCGCATCGACGCCGTCTATGACCAAAGGACGCAGGGCGCGCGCCAGGGCACGCGGGGCGGTGAGGGTCATTCCTTTGTCCCAGGACGGGGCTCCGAGCGCGGTTAGCAGCGCTCGGTCCAGTTCCGCGAGCGTCTCAACACCCGAAAGCGAGCAATAGTGCGCGCCGGAGCCCAATACTTCCTGAACAAGCCGCGTCTTTCCAACTCCCGCGGGTCCGCACACGGTGACCAGTCGGTGCTCGACCAATGCGCTCTTCAGCTCGTGAAGCTCGCGGTCGCGTCCAATCAGCCGCATCCCGAGATCCACTACTCGTGAGGGCTCAAAGCAGCAACGCGCCGCCCACACGCCTGTTTCGCCGGGCGAATCACGCCGTGGGACGGAGGTTTGACCTTCTTTGACAGGACCGCTCCAGAGCTGCGTGTTAGCCCGGTCGAATTCAGATGATGCACGGAGGCAGCCGATGACACTCCCCCAAGTCGATGCCGCGTCTTGGTGCGGGCCGCTGCTCGCCGCGTTGTTGCTGAGCGCCTGTGGTGACAACACGGATTTCAGTTTCGGCAACGCTGGGGGCACAGCTGGCGCTGACGCGAGTGCGGCCGGCACGGGCGGGCTTGCGGGCAGTTCGGGAAGCGCGGGAAGCGCAGGCAGCGCAGGCAACCCAGGCAGCGCGGGGGCTTCGGGTGCGGACGCGGGAACAGACGGATCGGCTGCGGCTCCGCCGGTCGTAGTCGGCACTTTCAATCTGCACAACTTCAGCATCTACGGCGATTCCGAGTATCGCATCGATGCGCTTGCCAAAAAGATCGACGAAGTGGACGCGGATGTATTGGGCGTCCAAGAACTGAAAGTGAAAAGCGGTACCACAGGCGCGCCGTCTCAGGCGTGGGACGCAATGCTTGCCAAACTGCCCGGGCGCAACGGTACGCATGGAGCGTGGAGCACTTTCGACTCGACAGTGGGTTTCGTGTGGGACACCACGACAACGACGCTGCTCGATCAAGAGAGTCTGTTCGATGGGGATCCTTCCGCGTTCCCGCGTCCGCCGGTGCTTGGGCGTTTTCGGATCCAGAAGCAGGGCGCCAGTGTGGAACTGAACGTGATCGTCGTGCATTTGAAGGCGTTTCAGGCGTCCTTCGAGCGGCGTCGCGAGGCTTGCAAGAAGCTGCGCAGCTACATCGATGCACAGGCGGATAGACGTTTTGCCATTGTGGGGGACTTCAACGACGACCCCTACGACGTCGCCGCCGACAACAGCTACGTCGGCACGTTCTTGGACCAGAAGCCGGCCTATCACTTCCTGACCAAAGAGCTGCCGCCGACGTCTGTGACGAGCACGGGCTACTATCACTACGTCGCTGGCAAGAAGATAACCGGTGAGTTCCTCGATCATGTCATCGCCACGGACGCGCTCATGGCCGAGTTTTCTTCTGCCACGCCGAAAATCTTCAGCCAGCCCCCGAGTAGCTATTCGGCGTGGAAAGCCAGCCACAGCGATCACTTTCCGGTAGTCGTGAGCTTCCTGCCATGATGCGGGCCAACATGCGGCCCCGGAGCTCCATCCTGCGACTGAGTTCGCTCTTGTGTGCCCTAGTTGCGTCAGGGTGCTCCGACGAACCCGCCGGCTTTCCTGCTGCCCCGGTGTACGACGCGGGCACGGACGCCACCGGCGAGGCCGGTGGGCACGCGGACGCCACAGCAGATGTGCGCGGGGACGCGGACGCAAACGCGGACGCAAACGCGGACGCAAACGCGGACGCAAACGCAGAAGGCGACGCAGACGCCAAGGCAAGTACGCTTTCCCTGATGACGTGGAATCTCGAGGACTACCCGCTGAGCAGCAACACACCGGATCAAGCCGCGAGCATCGTGGCTCAGCTGCGCCCGGACCTGATTGCCGTGCAAGAGGTGGCCGATGCGGTGGCGTTTGCGGCGCTCGAGTCCAAGCTGCCCGCGGGTTATCAAATCGTGATCAACGACGATCCGGGAGCATTCTTGCGAGTGGCTCTGGTGACGCAGTCCCAGCGCGTGACGGTGAGCGAAGTGGAGACCCTGTTCAAGAACGATGCTTATGCATTTCCGCGCCCGCCGCTCAAGGCGCGCGTGCTCGCGCAGGGCGTCGGCAGCGGCAGCTTCGATTTCGTGGTGGTCGTCGTGCATCTCAAAGCGCAGCTCAATCAGGCGAGTCAGGACCGACGCAAAGATGCCTGCATCAAGCTGGATGCCTGGCTCAGCGCGGAGCTAGCCAAGGGCGGCGAACAAGACTACGTGGTGATCGGTGACTTCAATGACGAGCTGGACGATCCGCCCCAGTGGAATGTGTTTGGGCCCTTGCTCAGCAAGAGCAGCACGTACACGTTCCTGACTGGCGCGGAAGTGCAAGCGGGCAAACACACGTACTTGCCGTTTCAGAGCTTCTTGGATCACGTGCTGGTGACGTCCGACACCTTGGTCGAATACGGCGCCGGCTCGACAAGCGTGCTGGAGCTAGAGAAAAGTGTGACGGACTACGAAAATAGCGTGTCCGACCATCGTCCGGTGATCTCCGTCTTTCAGAGTCCGTAGCTGTAGGACGCGGAAAAAAGCCGCTGTCCCTCCAGGGTCAATGGCTCGGCGCTCCCGGTCGACCGACCCTGTATGTTTTCGACCTTTGCGAAATGACGACGGATTCGCAACTGCCGCTACTGGCCGCCGAGCGAGCTAGGGCTGCGCCAGCAGGGCCGCGTGGCAACGATCTGGCTCTTTGCAGTAGAGCTGCAGGCGTCGCTGTAGCCAGTGCATCGGCACTTCGACGTAGCGTTGCTCTCGCTCTTGGCCCAGCTGGATGCTGGCGCGCGGCACGCCGCCTCGCACATACCCGGATTTGAGTGTCTCGCCGATGTCCATGCCCGTGGGACCGCCGTCCAGCTCGAAGATGTGCAGCAATGCGTGTTGCTTTGAGAACAACATCTTTGCGCCAATGATGAGTCGCCGGTTGGTGACTCGCACGCAGCAGTTCAAATGAAGCGTGGGGCGATGACCCACCTGTTTTACGCGCACGCCCCATTCCTCGAAGCGCAGTGCTTCATCAGGCAGCGGCTCTAGCTTGTCCAGCGTATTGCCACGCCAGACCACCCCGAGCACGAGCACCACCACCACGAAGACAATCACTGCGATCCAGATCGGGGACACGGCTCTCCTCGGAGGCGGCTCAGCGTTTCGGCGAAGAAACTAACACGTCCGCGGACGTGCCCGCGCTCGGACTGCGGCCCATGGAGCGATTAGTGGCCCTGTGCCGCACAGCGTCCCGACCCAAAAAACCAAACCTCACTGCGGTGGGTCATCCGGCCCCCAGCCTGCGCGGTGCCAAGGGCCGAGTGATCCGTGGCGCGCCGGGACTCGACCTAGCTAAACCGCGGACCAGGCGATGTCTAGCTGCGCTCTATGCCCTCGACTCGGCGCGTTTCAAGGGGCGGTGACGCTTGCGCCCAGATCGTGGCGCCCGGTGCTGCCATCCCAGATGCCGTCGCCGTTCGCCAAACGAATCGCATAGCGGTTGTCCTTCTCTAACTTGCTCGAGGGGTCCGGCAAGCGGAGATGAAGCGCGTAGCTCTTTCCGGACTGCAGACCGGCCGGCACCGTGAAAGACCAGGTGTGCGTGCTGGTGTCGCCAGCCAGGGGAAGCTCTTTGCGGGCGTCGGCGCTCAGCCGCGCGGTGAACGAACCGGCCGCGCCCACAAACACCAAGTCGATGGGTCTTGGATTGTAGACTTTGCCGAAGCCGCTGTTGCGAATGACAAGCGTTGCTGACGCGCTGGAGCCCGCTTCGACGTGGGTTGGCAGAGTGGCAGACACGAGCTGCAGGCGGTAGCCCAGCCGTCGACTGATCTCACTGTAGCAACCGTCTGTGATCCAGCGGTTGTAGATGTCGACCCAATACTTCCTGAACAGGGTGTCCGGACCGTTGATCAGGGCCATATCCGCCAGCACGGCGCTGCAGGTGTTGTAGGCCGAGAGCCCAGCGCTGCTGCAGGTTTCGCCCGACGTGGCCGCGTACCTGCCGATCTTCTCAAATGTATCTCGGTCCAAGTTCCCGCGGGCTTCACTGACGTCAAAGGAGTAGGTGCCGGTATTGGTCTTGTCTGTCCAAATGCAGTCGTTGTACCAGCCCACCCGGGACTGGTCGGTTCCGCTGAACTTCGCCGAGAGGTTCATGGCGTAACTGGACTCGCCGAAGCGCTGTCGCACGAAGAGCGGATAGCGGTTGCCAATGCTCAGCCACTTGGGCGTGCCGGCGAGCAGCGCGTTGAGCACCTCGTTCCTTGCGCTGATCCAAGGTTCTTGCCACCAGGGCTGCGTGCTGCTCACGAGCTTGGTGCTGCCGTTGAGCTCGCCCCAGCGGCCTACGAACCCCATGTCCATGGATGCGATGACGTCCGCGTTGGCGGTCAGCACCGGACCGAGTTGGCCGATGTGGGTGATCATCCATGACTTGGTGGTGTCATCCCCGCTGCCCGAGTAGTTGTAGGCGAAGCGTAGCTTGAGCTTGACTCCGGACGTGCGCGCCGCCGCGAACACGGCCTCCAACTTCTGCAGCAGCGTCGCTGGAAGGTTCTGGGTCTTGTAGTTGTCCAATCGAAACGGGGTTCCCGTTGACCCGTTCCACGGTGACGACCCCATGTCGGACCACACCACCGAATACCCTTGGGGGTGGTCGCTGTCCCCACCTCGCGCTTTCGCGAACACACTCTCGTCGCCGCGGAGCATCCAACCGCGTTCGGGGTTCAACAACTCGGTGGTGTTGTCCGCGCTGTAGTTCAATGTCTGTGAACCGCTTGCGCCCCCACTCCCCGCGCCGGCGCTGCCTGCGCCTCCGCCAGCCGCGCCAGAAGAACCGGCGCTTGCGCCCGCGCCCGCTGCGGCTGCCGAGCCCCCAGCTGCGCCCCCGGTTTCCGCGCCGCCGCTCGCCCACCCACCTCCGCTCGACGTGACCCCGCCGCTGCCTGCGCCGCCCGGGTTCGCGGAGCCGCCCGAGCCACCCGCGGATTTGTCGTCACCACCGCAACCCGCCGCCACGAGCAGCGCCAAGATCGGCACGGGCCACTTGGCGTGGGTGGTGCTGCGGGGACGGCATCGCGGTTCGGGCTCGGGAGAAAGACGGTTCATCCTGGCTCAGCTGAGCAATTCTTGTGCCCTCCAGTTCCATGCGGATCCGGAACTCTCGCGGCGCTTTTGTGCGATCTGGATCCAATGCGTCGCGACGCTTTGGGTCACCCCCCCCCGACCATTTCTGTCACCTTCGCGCGGTTTGAAAGTGACGATAGGGCAGCAGCGGTGCGGAACGTGTAGCACCGGGCTAGACTTCAGTTCGGTGTTGTTCCGCTTGAGCGTCCTGCTCGTCGTGGTCATGGGCTGTATGGCGTGCGGCAGCTCGGACGATGGAGACGTGTCCTGCGTCGACTACGAACCCCAGGCGCCGCGCGACCACCTGGCCGCATCGCCACGGGAGAACGAAACCGCGGAACTCCTTGCTCTGGAGTTGTCGGACACCATCGTCGCGACGCCGGAGGCGTACGAAATGGTCGCGAGGGATCTCGACGCCATCGCGCCATCCGTGGCCAGCATTCAAGTCTACAGCCGCGACTGGAGCAGCATACCGATGCCCCTCGAACTGGATGACGAGGGCCTGAAGAAGCTCAAGAGCGGAAACTACAGAGCCTGGGACTGCCCGAATGAAGCCTACGGCGTCTCGCTCGAACTCACCAAGTGGGACAACGTGGCGGTGAACTTCGGCAGCAAGCGGCTGAGGCGGTCCAAGCTGGTGGCGGAATACGAGGCGCTGCCGCATGTGACAAACTTGAGCCTGGCGCTGGGAGTCGTGGATGGGCCCGATATCTGTCTCGAAGTCGTCGGCGCAACCCGCTACTACATCGTTGATCGAGCGGGCGGAGACTGCCAGGTTGGCTGTACCACCCATCAGTACACAGGCTTTGAGATCCAGTCAGGTGCCGTCAGTCGAATCGTTCGTGAAACAGATGCGGATTGGACGGCGTGGTTCTCTGCGCGAGCGGACTGCGCTTCACGCTTGTGAACTCGCGGAGACTGACGGCGGCGCTGCGACGACCCATCGCGGGAATTTGCTCAGATTCGTCAGCATTTCGGCGAGATGGTCGACCATGTCCGGATAATGCCCACGTCACTGCGCATTTTTCGAACACAGGGAGCGCGCCGGCCCCGGGACACGACGCCAACCGACCACTCGCCGCCGAGAAATCGGGCACTTGATGCGCCTGCGGGTCCAAGGGGCTTGTCGCGTGTGCTGGTCTTCGCGAGGGTCTCGGTATGGCGTATTCGTTTCGGTTCTATGGCCGTCAGCCCAGCGACTGGAAGGGCGCAGAGCTTCCGGCGTTTTCCGTGCAGTTTGCTCGGTCGCCCAGTGAGGCTGAAATGCGCGCCCTGGCCGCGGAGTTGGTGCTCACCACCAGCGGCACGGTCTTCGATCTAGAGCGAGTGCACGTGCGCTGGTCGCAACGCTTCGCGGTCTTCGAGATGGCAGTCAAGTGGTGGCGGGGACGCAGTCATCTGGGTGCGTTCATCGACTTCTTAATGAACGCTCGTGACGTCGTGCCGATCGTCGACGTCGTGTACCTCAACGCGTTGGATGGTCAGGGCCGCTGGGACCAGTGGTCGCTGCAACAGTGCCCTCCCGATCCGGGACCTCCCGGCGTCATGTCGGTCTGTCGTGCGTTCAATCGCGACTTCGACTCGAGCTTGCCAGCGTTGGCAGTCAACGCCGACTTCAACGACGCACTGAGAGCGGCCCTGGCGCGCCGCGCGAAGCACGCGCTCGAACGGCGCCTGGCTGCGATGAAGCCAGGCGAGGTCGGTCTGTCGGCGATCGAGAGCGCGGATGCAAAGCCGCGTGAGCCCGCCTCCGGCGAGTGGCCCGACGAAGTCCTCAAAGCGTTCGAGATCCCGACCCCCGCCACGCTATGGATCGAATACGGCGACGGCGGCTACCATCGCAAACTTCCTGGCGATCACTTGGTTGTGCACGGCGCGCATCCCGAGCTGCCCTTGGCCTTTGTCATCGACGACGCAGAGCACGCGAAGCACCTGGTCATGTTGGAGGAGTCGGGTGCGGCGCTGTCACGCCGCGTCATCGACTGGGAGCTCCCACCTGGTCAGGCGCGCGTCCGGCAGCACATAGCGACCAGCGACGACGCGACTGAAGTCTACGTCGCGACCAGCGCTGCCCTGTACCGGTTGGATCGCGACGCGGGCCTGTTGCGCGCGGTGTGGAGCGTGACCCACGAACACGGCGAGTTGTTCGCCATCCGCTGGTTGCAACCCGGTCGGCTGCTGTGCGTCACCGCGAAGACCCTGCTAGTGCTGCAGCTGGCGCCCGAGGGCGCCGTCGAGGTCGTTGCGCAGCGCTCGAATGCTGGCAACCGCGGCGGGTGTGTGACGAGTGAATCGATGGTGCCTAGTGGGACGCTGATTGTGACGCACGGGTTGAAGAAGTCCTCGGTCGTCAGTCTCTTCGTCGCAGACAAGCTGCTGAAGATCGGAGAAGTCCCGAAGCCGCTCAGCCCGGAGCTAGGCGCATCCGGACAGATCCTGTTTCGAGGCCCGGACGCTGTCTATGCCCTGACAGGGGTGGCTGAGGTCGCTGCCAAGAAGGCGCCCAAGCGAAGGACGGCCAAGCCGAAGGCAGCAGCAGCTCCGCCGGGAGCAGAAAAGAAGCGCTCTGCGAAGCCGATGCCCGTTCAGTTGGAGTCCCTGGCCGACGCTGCGCTGTCACACGCGAAAACAGCGGACGCACTCGATGTGCCCTCGGGCTTTCCACCAGACACGCGTGTGATCGACGCGGGTGGTGGGCGTCGACTCGGACTCGCGCCGCGCGCGGGCGATGCGCAAGGTTGGGCCGCATCCTCGTTCCCGCGGTTGTTCTGGGTCGGGTCGGACAAGTCGGCCGCGCGCGAACTCACCAGCGTGATGCCCGAAAAGTACTACGCAAGAAGCGTCAGCGTCGCTCCCAGCTTTGAGCATGCGTTCTTGCTCAACGCCTTCGAAGCCTGGCGACTCGACTTGACAAGCTTTGCGGTCGAAAGCGTCTGGCACAACCACTTTCAGGAGCGCGACAGCCCGCTATTCGCCGGCGTCGACAAGGGCCAGAGCGTTGCCGCCGTCGATGACGACCGTGTACTGGTGCTCGGAGAAAAAGGGCTGGCACTGATGCTGCGCGGGCCCGAAGGCTGGCACACCGCGCACACTGTCAAACTCAGCAAACCACAACAGATGCTGTACGTGGCGCGTGCTGAATACTGCGCCGTGCAGACACTGGCAACGGCACGTTTGGTGGTGTTCGCCGTGCTACCGAACAAGCTAAAGAAGATTTTCGACGACAAGACTCAGCCCATCACGGGGCTTTCGCTGGATGCAGGTGAAGCGATCGCCACGGGGAACAAAGGCGCTTGGCGCATCAGCGGCGCCGCCGAGATGGCAGCCTTCGAACGAAGTCGCTGACGGCTTGGAGCGCTCGCGAACTATTTTGACTCTTTGCAGCTCCAGCGCACGTCGTCGATGCGCCAGCTTTGTTTGCAGCTGTCGGCGCTTGCGGTCTCCGAAGTGGACTCTTGGGCGCCCAGAATGAAACTGCGCGACGCGGGTTTGCGAGCGGTGACTTTGCCTTCGTCGGTGGAACAGGTCAGCGTCCAAGACAGGCTGCAGGAAAGCTTCTTGTCACAGCTGCTGGCGGCTTCGAACATCAAGCCCTTGTCCAGGTCGCTCTTGCGGAAGCCCACGCAGTCGTCGGCCGTGGCGTCGGCGTCCGCCGTACTGATGCCGAGGCCCGGGTTCGTGGAACTCGTTCCGGTGTAAGAGAACAGACCAAAAGTGAGCGCAAAAATGCCGGCAACCACGCGTCGCATGAAATCCTCCTCGGGCGGGATTGCCCGGTGCTTCTCGCTCATGCCGAAGGGGTCGTGAGCGGAACGGGAGGTCTGACAGCGGCTGTGCCGTCGGGTTCCAAAAAAAATGAATCGGCGCGCCGAGGTGGGGTTTCCGCTGCGAAAAAGGGGTGTAGGCTGCGCCGGTGCCCCTGACAGACGACGCTCTCCAGGCAGCGCTCAGCGCCCCGCTGACAGCCACGGACTTCCCGAACCTCGGCAAGAAGTACGAAGGCAAGGTCCGCGACAACTACAGCCTGCCCGACGGCCGCCGCATCATCGTCGTGACCGATCGGATCAGCGCCTTCGATCGGGTCCTGGGCACGTTGCCCTTCAAGGGGCAGTTGCTCAATCACGTGGCGGCGTGGTGGTTCGAACAGTCCAAGAGCATCGCGCCGAACCACATGCTGTCCGTACCCGATCCCAACGCGATGGTGGTGCGGGAGTGTGTGCCGCTACCGGTAGAGATGGTGGTACGTGCGTACTTGACGGGCACGACGTCCACGAGCATCTGGGTCCACTACGAAGCTGGTGCCCGCAAGTTCTGTGGTCACGACCTGCCGTCCGGGTTGCGCAAGCACGAGCGGCTACCCACGCCCATCATCACGCCCAGCACGAAGGCGGCGAAGGGCGGGCACGACGTCTCAGCGAGCCGCGCCGAGATCCTCGAAATGACGCAAATGTCGCCAAGCGACTTCGATCGAGCGGCGGAGATCTCGCTTTCACTGTTTCACTTTGGGCAACAGCTGTGCGCAGAGCGTGGTCTGATCTTGGTGGACACCAAGTACGAACTGGGCAAAACCCCGGACGGCGAGATCGTGGTGATCGACGAGATCCACACGCCGGATTCGTCACGCTACTGGTTCGCCGACAGCTACGAAGCCAAGATGAGCGCGGGACAAGATCCCGAGAGCTTCGACAAGGAACACGTGCGGCGCTTCTTGGCGGCCCAGGGTTTCATGGGGGACGGGCCGATCCCGCACATCCCCGACGCGATCCGCATCGAGGCCAGTCGCCGCTACGCGGTGGCCGTGGAAAAGATCACTGGCGCGCCCTTCGTGCCGGCCGTGGGGGACCCCACCGCGCGCCTGCAGAAGAATCTGGCGCCCTTCGCCGCATAGACGCCCACGCCTTAGCGGCCGGGCCTGCTTCCAATTGCCGCCCGACCGCGAGCTAGCCGAACGCTGGGCATCGGCTGCGCAGGACTGCGAAGTGCAGGCGTTTGCTCCCCAACGCCTGCGCAATGCAGGAACGGTCCGTGGCGAAGTATTCGGACCCTAGTTCGGATGACGCGTGGGGTCGCGCGGGCGCGTCGGGCTGTCGACCTCGTCGTCTGCTAGGCCTTTCTTGAAGTTCTTGATGCCTGCCCCGAGACCTTGGCCAACTTCCGATAGGCGCTTGGGCCCGAAAACAAGCAGACAAACCATCGCCACCACGAGCCAATGTACGGCGCTGAAACTTCCCATGTTGGTGCAGTGTGCAAAGCGCCTGCCAATGGCCAGGAAGAACGACTGCGACGCGACTAACGTCCGCCGAGTCCGGTGTTCAGTTCAGTGACTGACCGGGGTTCGGCTGGCCCGGGCTCGCGGTCGCGCCGCTCTGCCAGCTGAAAGAAGCGTAGCTGCCGCCAGTGCCGGTTAGCGACAGGCTCTGGCCCGCGGGAGTGGTCGACGCTTGGGACACGCCAATGTCCGTGGACGCTGTGCCTGCAGCGGGGCCGTTGGTCGGGGTGAAGGCGCCTTCGTACGACAAGAACTGCACGACTTCGCCTTGGGCGTTGACCAACGCGATGCCGTCGGGCTGACCAGCGGTGTCGCTACCGCCGTTTTGGATGCCGCTGACGGCTAGCCACAGCGTTCCGAACTTGCCTTGCTGCTGCGGGATGGCGCCTTCGAGGGCGACCGTCTTGTAGGTGCGCAGTTGGCCGGGGGAGCCGTTGTAGAAAACGAGGGTGTAGCCGGTCAGGTCTGTGTCGGCGGTGCCGGCGATTTCCACGCCTTCACCCGCGTCTGCGCCGTCGTTGTCGTAGTGGATCTCGTTGATCCAGACCTGCGGCTCCGTGCCGCCGGGGCTCTCGCAGGACAGCGACGCGGGCGCACAGGACTTGCCCGTGATGGTGTTGCCACTACGGATCTCGAAACACGTGTAGCCGTTGGGGCAGTCGTTGTTCGATTCGCACTTGGTTCCGCAGTACTTGCTGCCGTTGCCGTAGTCGTTGCAGCTGGAATCGAAACCGCCGCAGGCGCTGCTGGAGGTGCACGCTTGGCACAGCCTGGAGAAGTCCGCGTAGGGGTTGAAGCGCGGATTGTCGTCGAGGCCATGCACGCCGTAGATGGGCGTCATCCAGTATTCCTGATTCAGCTTGCGGATGATTTCGCCGTACATCTGAGGCTTGAGTTGGCCGCCGGAGCTCTGGTTGATCACCGCGTCCACCAGGACCTTCGCGGTGCGGCCTTTTCCGCCGGCGTTGCTGAAGCTGGTCGTGGTGATGACGTCCATATCCACGCGGCCCTGCTTGACCGGATTTAGATAGAGCGAGTCCGCTACCATGTAGGTGTCGCAGCCGCTGGCCAGCACCACTTGGTAAAAGTTCTCCGGGATGCTCAGGCCGGGGAGTTCGGAGTCGTCGAGCTCGCCCGCTTCGGTCACGTTCCAGTTTGCGAGCGCAAAGCCGTAGAGCGGTCCAGCGTGGCCCTCATAGATGATGACCTGACGATCGCTGAAGCTCTTGATCAACGCGCTCTTCATTTGACCCGCGAAGGTCGCGTTGGATGGGTCGCCCTGGCCCGGATGCACGAGCTGCACGGAGACGGGCACTTCCTTGCCGTTGACCTTGATGGTCTTGGTGAACTCGCCGGAGTCGATCTTCAGCTCGTCGTAGCTGCCCACGGGGCTCTTGAAGCCGCGGTCCGTGGTCAGCCAGCGATAGAGCTCTTTGGCCGTCTGCAGGTCGTAGCGGGCGTCGTAGTAGTCCCAGCCGACGAACAGGCCGACTTTGAGCGCGCCGCCGGCCTTGGCAAGTTGTTCATCCGAGAACAGCTTGTTGTATTCGAGATAGGCGTCGTTCGAGCGGGGATAGGGCTTGATGCGCAGGGTGAGGGTTTCTTTTTCACCCGTGTAAGTCTCGGGCTTGTATTTGCTGAAGCTGCCCTGGCGGTACCACTCGTTGCCGGTGTCCATCTTGGACAGCGTGGAGTTTGGTAGGACGGGGATCTCCAAGGTGAAGCAGCGGTCTTCGCCGCAGGCTTCGGTCGGGATCTTGGTCAGCAGATCGAGGGGGCCGGAAAGCTCGCTCGTGAAGGTGTAGTCGAACTTGCCGTCGGTCGCAGGATCGCCAACTTCGAGTGACTCGTAGCTCTCCGGCCGAGTCATCGCGGTGAAACCGCCCCAGTCTTCGTTCGGGGCGTCGTGTTTGTCGATGATGTACTGGTTCAAGAACCAGGCGATGGAGAAGTTCTTGAGGGTGATGGCTTCCAGGGAGCAACGCTTCTGCGCGTCGGGCGACGCCGCGTGGGTCGTCAGGCAGCTCTGCTCCATCATGCCGTAAGTGGCGCCGGTGACGGTGTACTCCTGGCCTTCGGTGCTGAAGTAGTTGTCGGCTTTGCCCGGGGGCACCAGCGACGCGCTGCCGCCATTGGGATCCGACCCCGGGCTGCCATCGTCGCTGCTTGAACAAGCAACCAGGGAAGCGACAGAAACGACACCGAACGCGAGAAGCCTGCGAAGCATGAAGACACCCTTTCCAAGCGGCCCGCCGCGACGGCGAGCCCCGAATCGGACAGGGTATAGCAAGCTTTGCCGAGCGCGCGCCTGACGCCCCGCATCTGCCCAAAACAGGCTGCTATTTCAGCGGGTTACGGATCAGCGCACTACGGTCTGGCAGCCGAGCACGACTTCCGTCTCGCCGCCGCCCTGGGTGTTCTCGACCTGATCGCAGGCGGCCGGGCACAGGATGATCTGCGAGGGGGTGCCGGGATTGTCGTAGTACCAGGCCTTCTTGCCCACGCACTCGGCGGCCGAGCCGACCTGCGGGTACACCTCTTGGCCGCCGCCCTTAGGCGTGAAGGCCACGTTGACCTTGTTGTAGTCCGGGTCGCCGGATTGCGGCTTCGGGATCAGATACTGGCAGCCCACCGCGCCGCGGATCTTGTCGAGGGCGGCTTGGAACTCCTGTGCGGCGTTGCCGGTGCTGACAAGCGTGGCTTTCGTCGTGCCGCCCTTTTGCGCGATCAGATCCAGGGTGCCCAGGTCTTGACCGACGCCAATCACGAAGGTTTTGACGCTGGGCGTGCCGTTGAGGCCTTCTTCCGCCCGCGCCGCGACCGTCTCGACCCGGTTCGGATTGCAGTTGGTCGGTTCGCCGTCGGTGGCGAGCACCACGATGGTGATGCGATCCGTGTGTTGGGCGGCCCAGCCCTGCGCGTAGTCGATGGCGCCTTCCAGGGCCGGGGCGGCCGGCGTCGAGTCGCCAGAAGGCGACTGGCCAGCAACTGCGCTGGAGATCGCCGGACCAACGCCGGGCAGGTCCGCAATGCCAACGACAGGCTTGGCGTAGTCGGACGCCACGCAGGAGTCGTTCGGGGCGAGCGCTCCATTGCACTGGTTGAACACCGGCACGCAAGGTCCGTACGGCCCACACTGTCCATCCGTGCTGCATGCAGCGGCGGGGGGTGGAACGGCCGGCTTGGTTGGGAAGAATGCGATGCCCATGCCGAGCTTGCTCAGATTTGGAAGCGCGACGAAGTCGTTGATGGCTTTGGTGACTGCGCCCCATTTGCCGGAGTCCTGCATCGAACCGCTGCGGTCGAGCATCACGTACATGTCGGCAGGAACGAGCTCTCCGGTGTACTTCTCAGACGCACACCCCGGCGGGAG
>CALMUT010000305.1 GCA_937872925.1 uncultured Myxococcales bacterium
GGCGGTCGCGTCACCGTTCTGGATGTGATCGAGGAGCGCGCGGACGAGTTCGAAGCCTGGCCAGAGTCCAACCATTCGGAACTGCGAGACTTCATTGCCGCGAGTGAGCGAACCCATTTGCAGAACCGAGCCAAGGAGCTGCTGGGGGACATCGAGCACTCCGTGGAAGTCGCTTGGGGTCGTCCCAGCCTCGCCGTCATTCGGCGCGTACTCTGGAGCGGGCACGATCTGGTGATCAAAGTCGCCCGCGGTCGGGAGAGTGGCCGCCGTCTCTACTTCGGCTCCACGGCGATGCACTTGATGCGCAAGTGTCCCTGTCCCGTTTGGATCGTTGGCGCCCAGCCGGATTCGGCGCCGACGATACTCGCAGCCATCGACCCAGGCATGCCCACCGACTTGCCGCGCGCGTTGTTCGCGCGGCGGATTCTGGAGCGTGCACAGCGGCTGGCTCGTACCACCGGAGCACGCTTACATGTGGCGCACGCCTGGGATACGGGCCGTCTCCATGCGCTTCGAGTGCGCCGAAATCCAATTGCAGCGAAGAATATCGAAAAGGCGCGCGCGGCGGCCGCCCGCAGCGCTGTCCAGGCCGTCGTGGACGGCGACGAGACTCTACATCTGCTGCGCGGACCGGCCGACGAGGTCATTCCACTCTTGGCGCGCCAACTGCAGGCACATACGATCGTCATTGGCAGTGTTGGTCGCTCGGGCATTTCCGGGATCTTGATCGGAGAAATGGCTGAAGAAATCCTGTCCCGGGTGGATTGTGGAGTGCTCTGCGTCAAGCCCGATGGTTTTGTATGTCCCGTGCGACCGGCGGTACCCGCGGCGTCCGCGGAGGGCGTGGCCCTTCCCGAAGGAGAAGCGTTGCAGCGGATTGCGGTCTGAGCGAAGCGCGGGCAGTTGCGTTCAGCGCGAAAGCAGATCCCTGGCGCTGTTCGCAATTGCCATCACGCAAGGATGCTTGACCCGGCGCTCGACAGAAATGGCGTAAATTCGCTCCGAGAGGCCATCTGCGCGTCCCATCGCGCGTACACCATATTGGCGGCAAACGCTTTCCTCGACGACGCTCGGTGCGGCAAAGGCGCCGAGACCACCCTGGCCAAAAGCTTTCAGCAGCGCGCTATCACCCAGCGTCGCGGCTACCGCGGGCTGCACGCCAACGCGCTCGAACCATTGCTCCAAAGACCCGTGCATCACGCTATCGAGTCCGGGCATCAAGAAGGGTGCGCCGTGCAGTGACTTTGGAAACCCAGACTGAAGTTTCTTGGCTAGTTTCGGCGCGGCAAAGATGGTGATTCCACTCTCCCCCAAAGGGTGATTGTACGCTTTGACGCTGGTGTTGGGCGCGATGGGCGTGTCCGCGAGCACCAGGTCCAAGGAGTGGATGGCCAATTCCGCGAGCAATGACCCCACGTGGTCTTCTTTGCAATCCAGATGGACACTAGGAGCGGCTTCCAGCGCGGGTTTCAAAAGTTCGTGCACGAGTAGCTTTGGCAGTGCATCGGTAATGCCCACTCGAAAGCGTAAACGACCCGCAACGGTATCCCCGCGCACCGCCTGCTTGAGCTCGTTGCCGAGGGTAAAGATTTCGTTTGCGTGTCGATATACGAGCTGACCGAGTTCCGTCAGCTGCAGGCCACGGCCAACGCGTTCGTATAGCTTTCCACCCAGGTTGCTTTCCAAGGAGCGGATCTGGGCGGAAACAGTTGGCTGTGAGAGCCGCAGCCGGCGTGCCGCGGCGCTGATGCCACCCTCCTGGACTGAAAGGTAGAAGTAGTACAGGTGGTGATAGTTCAACCAGTCCATGCCGTGTCGGAGCTTTGGGCAGCTAGAGGCTAACGGCAAGCCATAGTCGGCAGTGTGCTGCTCCCCGCGTGCCCCCCCGGTCATTCTGGTCAGCGCACGATGGTGGCGTAGCCTTTGCGCTTGATGTCCCAGTGGAAGTGGTCGCGGTGGGCGGCGTTGAAGCTGGGGGAGAGCATGTGGTGGAAGAGCTTTTCGCGGGCAACTTCACAGACCACGTTGCGCAGGCGCACGGCTTCGTCCGTGACGGTGTGCATGATGGCGTCCGGGCCGCACACGCGCTCGCCGATGCTGGCTTCGAAGTCCCGCTCCACAGATAGCGTGCGCCCGTCTTTCAAAGTGAAGCTGACGATGTCGGCGGCAAGCCCGTAGTGGTGTTGGCTCTTGACGCTTTTTCGGAGCTTGGACCACGGTCGATAGAAGTTGCCGACGCTCATGGCCGTGACGTCGTGCCTCGCAAGCAGCCGAGTAAGATCGTCCAATACGAGCGCCAGGCGGCAGTCCAGCATGCCCCACTTGCTGCTCTGGGGCGGCACGATCATGCGCACGCCGTTGAGTTCCTTGGGTAGCCGCACTGGCGTGGCGATCCCACGCACGTTGCCGCCAATGCGTGTGACCGGGAGCTTGCGTTTCTTCAGCTCCGCGCGGCAGGCGCCTGCAGACAGCGTGGCATAGCGCATGGCCGGTGCCGAAGCCGGAGTTTCCTTGGCGGGCAGCGGCTGGTGGAAAGGGTGCCGCTCGCTGGATTGCGGTGTCTTGGGCGCACCTGGCGCAGGCGTGGGTGGTTTCGTTGGCAGCTGCGCGAGCTCGAGTAGCTCGTGCTCCTCGTGCTCCAGATACTCCTCTTCGGAGAGGACCTCGTCGGGCGGTGGATCCGTTTCTGTACCGGGGGGGTCGGGTTCTGCAGCAGCTGCGGTCGGCGTCGCCAAGCCGCCAGCTGTGGGCGCGGCGGTCGGCGCGGCGCTCTTAGCCGGCGACGGGTCGCGAACGGGCACGCATGCCACGCAAACGCCCAAGAGCCAAAGGAGCTGCTCCGGAATCACGGCGGGCCCCCTCCAAAATACCGGGCCGCCGCCCAATTTCTTGCAAAGAACTCCCGTCGCCCCTGGGCTGAACGCCAGTCGCGCGGGTTTTCTTCGCCCGCCGCATGCGTTACCAGCGCGCCATGGTGGACATTCGGCAGATCACGCGCCCGCACCCGAAGCTGCTCTGGCTCTACGTGATGCGTTCCTTGGCGCTGTTGTGCCTGGGGCCGTGGTTTCTGATCTCGCTGCTGCCGTTCTATTTCAAATACCAGACGCTGCGCTACCGCTTCGACGACGAAGGGGTAGCCATGAGTTGGGGGCTGATCTGGCGTCGAGAAATCTACCTGACCTACGCTCGCGTGCAGGACATTCATCTTTCGCGCGGACTGTTCGAACGTTGGCTGGGTTTGGCCACGATCCAAGTGCAGACGGCGTCAGGCAGTGCCGGGGCAGAGATGAGCATCGAGGGCATCGAGGAGTTCGAAGAGCTACGCGACTTCCTGTACGCGCGCATGCGTGGGGCCAAAGAAGAAAAGCACGAGGTCGCTAGTGGTGCTGCTGGGGACTCCGTTGAGGCGCTGCTCTCGGAGATCCGCGACGAAGTGCGGGCACTGCGTCAGGGCCTTGGGGAGCGCGCCTGATGTACAGCCTAGTGCGCGCGCTGCTGCTGCGTTTGCTGCGGGCACCGCTGGACCCGCCGGAGGCCCCGGCTGGCTCGCCGGATTCCGTTGAGGTGTTTCGTGCGTCGAAGCGCTTGCTCACGGTGCGCATGATTGGGCTCTGTGTCGCGATGGGTTTTGTGGTGTTGCCCATGTTGCCGGCGTTTATCATTGGCATCGCGAGCGAGGAGCCAGCGGCGGCCATTGGCAGCGGCCTGGTGCTGTTTGCGCTTCTGACTCTGAGCGTTGTGCGCTGGTTCTTGATCCGGCTGGATTGGGACATGCGCTACTACATCGTCACGGACCGCAGCATGCGCATCCGCCAGGGCGCGTTGATCATCCGGGAGAGCACGTTCACGTTCGCGAACGTGCAGAACGTCAGCGTGCAGCAAGGCCCCATCGACCGCTTGGTGGGCATTTCTAACGTGCGTATCGACACCGCGGGTGGCGGTGGTGCCGCCCAGGGACAGCAAGCCGGCGGTGGACACCAAGGCGTCTTGGTGGGTATCGAAAACGCGCCGGTTGTTCGTGACCGCATCCTCGCCCTGTTGCGCGCCTACCGCGATGCCGGCCTCGGTGATTCGGACGACAAGGGCGCGGCCAAGACCCTGAGTTCCAAACACACGGAGCTCCTGCAGCAAATCCGCGACGAGCTACGCGGCGCCCGTGGCACGCTCGCGGCGCGTTAGTGCCCACGGTGGCGGCGCGACGCTGAGGCGTGCGGGCGTGCGGAGGCGGCGGGCATGTTGTTGGATCGAAACTTGCTGCGTGAGCGCCTGTGGGTCGGTGGGTGGCTATGGGCGCATTGGCAGTGCTGTTGTGGGCGCAGGGCGTTTCCGCGGACGATCTTGCAAGTTCGTCCCAATCGGTGCTGCGGGAAGACGCAGCCGCCGACGCCGAACCCGCCCCGCTGCCGCGCCGCTGGTATGGCTGGCAGATCATGCTGGTGGACGCAGCATCGATCACGGCCTTCGTCGTGGGCGTGCAAACTGAAGGCTCGACGGGCACGGCGCTGTGGGCTTCGGGGCTGGGTGCGTACCTGGTGGGCGGCCCCTTCGTGCACGTTGCCAACGACCGACACGAGCACTCGGACGACAGCGTCGGACTGCGCCTAGGATTGCCCCTCGGTGGTGCGTTCGCGGGAGGGCTGGTGGGCGCGGCGGTCATCAACTGTGATGGCGATGGACTCTGTCGCGGGCTGGCCTATGCGTTCGGCGGCGGGATCGGTTTCATCGTCGGTGCCGCGACCGCAATGACGGTGGACTCCGCAGTTCTGGCCTACAAACCACTGCGTCCCGAGCGCGCCCGCACTCCTCTCACCGTCGCGCCCAACCTCGCCCTTACATCCCAGGGCGCGTTCACGGGACTGAGCGGAACCTTCTAGTCCATGCGAGGTCTGGCGGGTGTGGCCCGCGCATTGCTGTACGGGTGGCATGCGCCAACTTGTTCACATGTGTTTTGCGGTCGCTTTGTGCTGGGCGCCCGCAGTCTTCGCTGCGGAGAGTGGGGATCCGGCGGTATCCACCGGCAGGTTGCCTGACGAACCGCCGCCACCTCCGAGCGTCGCGCCTGTTGCTTCTGCGACACAAGGGGACGACGCAGCTGTGCTGCCAGAGCACACCGCGCCGCCGCCGCCGCCAGGTGCCGTATCCCCGTTTGCACCGCGTGGACGCACGGAGTTCGTCCAGCTCGAGGAGCCCGGATCGCTTTGGGCGCCGCCAAAGTACTCCCCGCTCCCCGATGCACCGTCCTTGGATCCGCGGTCGGAGCCGACGCGACGGCAGTGGTACGGGTGGCAGAACTTGCTGGTGGATGCCGGATCGATCGTGGTCTTCGCCGTGGGCGCAGACGCGGATAGCGGGTCGCTGATGGCCCTGGGAGTGGGTGGCTACTTCGCCGGCGGGCCCATCGTGCACGCGGCGCGCGGCCACGGTGGCAAGGCGTGGGGCAGCTTTGGGTTGCGCGCCGGCATGCCCCTGGGGGGTGCGCTGATCGGCGCCGGCATTGGCGCCGCTGCGGAAGGTGACTGCGACGGAGAGTTCTGCGGGCTCAGCGCCGCGATTTTCGCGGGTCTTGGCTTGGTGCTGGGCATGGCAGGCGCGATCACCATCGACGCGGCGGCCGTCGCGCGAGAAGACGCTCCCGTGGACCAAGCCGCCACGCACATCCGCATCGCGCCGAGCGTTTCGCTCACTCCCAAAGGAGCATTCACGGGATTGAGCGGCACGTTCTAGGGCTCCACACGTGGTGCGTGGAGGCGGAGCGAACGGCGCGACTACGCTCGCAACGCTCCTACTTTTCTAGTTGGATCCAAATGCTGGCAGTGCGTTCGCCGTCGTCGAGCAGCAGGGAGCAGTACGGGGTTCCTCCGGTTCCGGACATCCAGGAAAACTGTGGGCGCTTCCCGGTGTCGCTGTAAGTCGGCGGGCCCAGGGTCTGCTGTAGCAGGTGTCCGAAGAGCGGCAGCAGCTGGGTCGCAGTCTCTCCTTCGCCATAGGCGTAGACCAATTCGACGCGGCTCAATTGGTCTTCGTAGCTGCCAAGCAACACGTCTACGGGCACGCCCCAAGGGCCGATGGCCGCCTGACACTTCGCGGCGTAGGTGTTGTCTTGCACTTCTGACCACACGCCTCGGATTTCACTACAGCGCCTGCCGGCATCGGCCAGGGAGCTTCCGAGGCTGAACCCCCAAAACTCTTTTGCTACCTGTGCAGCTCGCTTCTTGACCTGGATCGCGGGGCACTTTCTTGCGCAGCTCGTCGTGACCTTCGTCGCTTGGGCGCGGTGTACGTCGTCGCAGGCTTCACACGTTTCTAGGCATGCCACCAAGTTCGTGCAGGGGCGCGCCCGCAGCGTCGGTGCGGGTGCGGGCTCCGGTTCGGGTGGGGGCGCGACTTCCACTGGGGCCGCAGCGATCTGGGGTTCTTCGCCGAGACTGGCTGTGGCCGGCTCGGCTGTCGCGGCAGGCGGCGTGGAGGTATTGCAGGCCGTTAGTACTGCGAAGGCGGAGATTGCTCTGAGTTTCACGGGACTTCCCTTCTTGGTTGCGACTTCCTGGCGAAGAGGTCTCCGCACATTGCCGCGCGCAGACACAAACTCACTAGATAGAAGCGGACATTCCCAAAAAACGAAGAACGCTGATTTCGCAGAATGGCCGTTAGGGCACGCGCTATTTTCGCACCGCTTCACGCATCACGCCGTAAACGGAGCGGCGCGAGACCCAGCCGTTGACGCCGCCCCGGTTGTTGCCGATCAGATAACGCCCGGCGCGCTCGGCTTTCACGAGGTGCAGATACTCCGCGCCGCGTACTCGGCACAGCACGACCTCGCCGACCTTGAGTTCGTCGTCACCCAGGGGCTGCACAGTCACCAAGTCGCCGTCGTTCACGCGCCCGGTCATGCTGTGGCCCCGTGGTCGGAACTGAACCACTGCGCCCGCCTGCAGCTTTTCTATGTGTCGCGTGGCCCAGCCCATCACCGCACCTCCGTGGGCTGCGTCCGTGCTGGAAGCGAAGACGAGCCCTCCGCTTCAACTTCGGAGCTTGGCGCCGGCCGGGAAGTCGTCGCCGCCCCCGGTGACTCAGCGCCGCACCCTGGAGCATCGGCTCCGGCGGGCGCGTACTCCGCGGCGACTTGCTCGGCGATGCGGCGCTGGGACTCGACCAAGTCCCAGTCTCGAATGCGGTACATCGTCCCGTTCTCCAACGCTTTGACGAATTCGTAGTAGCGGAGTGTCCCGGGAACGGAAAACTCCCGGGGTTGGGATTGCAGGTGGAGCTTGCCGCGTAGCGCCGCACGCAAAATGAGCAAGTGCGTGGTGCGCCGTCGCACTAGTACCAGCTCGTACTGCTGCGCGCCCATGGGCGCCGTCCAGTGCCGCCGAAGCTTGTATTTGAGTTGTTTGGACTGCTCGGCCAGAGCACGGAGATCCGCACGTAGCCGGGGCAGGTCGATGTTGTATTGAGTTTCCATGTGTATTTCTTGCTTTCAAATTTGATGTTCGCGGTGGGCGACGCGCCGCACCGCTTCGTAAAGAGGTTCGCGGTGGGCGACGCGCCGCACCGCTTCGTAAAGAGGTTCGCGGTGGGCGACGCGCCGCACCGCTTCGTAAAGAGGTTCGCGGCGAGCTGCAGCGCGCACCTGCGCACGAGCCGGTTGCCGCGGTTGGAGGGCGGGCACGGCACGCAGTGTGAGTGGGCGGCCCATTGGGAAAGCGCTGGGCGCGCACACGCGCGCAGCAGCGATAGCGACTCCCAGGCCGGGTGGTGCCCGCGACGAGCGTCGGACTTCCGATGGATCGATATGGTTGCGGGGACCCGATTCGAACGAGTGTCTCCGGGAGGCTATCCCGGCGTAGGTGCCGCTCCTACCACCCCGCAGCAGGGCGCCGATCGCCCGCTGTTGCGCGTGTTGTTTCGCTTCGCCGCCAAAGCACCTGGGTGCTGCGCCGCGTGCGATTTCCCCCGAAAAACTGCTGAAACTAAAGAGTAAAGAAGCCGAACACCTACTTTTCTAACACCAGGATCATACGCCCTTTGAGCGGGACGAGCAATCTCCGATTGTATCGAATGCAAACCGCCGGCGAGTCGTTCATGTTCCCGTGCCCAAGAACATCGTCCCTCGCGAGCCGGCACGTCGATTGCTGAGGCCGTCCCGCGCGACTAGGTGCTCGCGACAGGAGAACGACACATGAAACTACGAAGCTTGCTTGGATGTGGAGTTGCGGGGTTGCTCTTGACCGGCGCTTGCGGTGGGTCTTCTGATGAGGGCGGCGCAGCGGCGATCCCACGAGATCAGGCGCCGGCGCAGTTCGTCAACGCGGTGTGCGACAACATCGCGCCCTGCTGTGCGAAAAGCGGCCTGAGCTACGACGCGGCGGGCTGCCGCACGACCTGGGAGCAGATCGCCAATCAACTGTTGTTCGCGTATCCGGACACGACAAACTATGACGCGGCCGCCGCAGGAGCCTGCTTGAACTTGGTCAAACAGGCGTATGCGTCCTGCACCGAGCCACCGACCGACGGCCCTTGCAAAAGCGTGCTCACTGGGAAAGTGCCCGAGGGCGGCGTCTGTAGTAACTCAATCGAGTGCCAGGCTCCGCCGAATGGCGACGCTTCGTGTGACCAGGGCAAGTGCGTCCAGGAGCCGCGGGGCAAGAGCGGAGACGCTTGCAATGCGACGTGTACAGAGAGCCCTGGGCAGACTTCGTGCTTCGGCAGCAGTGGCTCTGGCTCCTCGGGCTCTGCAACGTGTTTTACGAATGATGGACTGGCGTGCCTCTCCGATGGCAGGTGCGGAGCACTCTCGAGCCTGGGACAAGCCTGCGATTTCGGGACTTGCACCCCCGGCACGTACTGCGACGGCACGTGCAAAGAGCCCAAGGCGGTGGGCATGCCGTGTTCGAGCTTCGACGAGTGCGTGTCGAGCGCATACTGCGATTTCCAAGGCAGCCAAAACTGCGAAGCGAAGAAAGCCGACGGCGCCGCATGTGCGGATCGGGACGAGTGCACCGGGGGCGACTGCAACGCCGGCAAGTGCGCCCAAGACGGCATCGCCAACGCTGAGAGTTGCTCGGGCCCGTCACCCACGCCGTAGCGTGATGGTCACGTGCCCCACAGGCGGCTGACCAGCGCCCGCGCGCCGCCCACCGCGTCCGAAGCGTGACAGCCGATGGCGCGGGCCAAACCACGGCGGCGGCGAGCCTGCAGGTAGCCGGCTGGCAACATGGCGATCAGCTCCGCATCCAACTGCACGTCGAAAACCAAGTGCACGCGCTCCGCCAGTGACTGATTGCATGCTTCGTGGGGAAAGGAAAAATCGCCGTACCAAGTTTCGCCCACGCGAAACGGGACGCGACGCCCGGCGAGCCAAAAGACATTGCCCGGATCCGACACCACCGGCACGTGCAGCCGGGCCACTCCATGATCGACGTCGAGCCCCGCATCGTGATGCGGGAAGATCCTGCCTCCGGCGGCGATCCGCATCAGGCGCGCTCTGCGTTTCGAGCCCCGGAAGCTGGCGACGACTTCCTTGAAGTACGGCGTCCGCTGCATGAGCGAGGTATGCACGAAAGGGCGACCTTCGCTGACGTGAATATCCCGGGGGTCGTCGCTGTTTCCGATCAGGGAAACCGCGCTCCAGGAGCCGTCGTGGTAGCCGTGGCGATGGTCAGCCCACAGCTCCGCGCCAATCTGATGCAGGTCTTGCTTCAGCCTATCGGCGTCGAAACGCATCGGCAGGCGCAGCGCTGTTTCGACCCTCAGCAGCGAGCACAGCCCGCGGGTTAAGCCGTGTACGCTGCCTGTGACGGCTCGATCCGCTGAGGCTAGCAGCACCCCCGGCTGTTTCGTGAGGCTCATCGCATGGGCTCCGTAAATTGGCGCTCGCCGCTGCCGCCAGGGCTGCGGCGCAAAGCGGCGTCGTATTCGGCGCGTGCAAGCAGTACGTCTTCGTCGGGGTGGTCCAAGTCTGCAGTAGCCACGTTGTTCCACGTCAAGCGACGAAACTCCAACGCGACGCCGCTGCCCGACGCCACGCGGCGCTGTCGTAGCAGCATATCGTCGAGGGCGCGCTGAAGCCGCGCGGGGCTGTGTGCGCTTAGCTGCGTTAACGCCACGCTCAGTCGGTGATCGTCGAAGGGCTCCAGCGCCGGTCGGTACGCGCGGGAGCGCACCCCGGCGGCGTCCACGATGAAGAGCTGGTCTTGGACCAGCTGCGGTCCGGCGGTGCTGGCGTACATCGGGAAAGACGAAAAGGGCCAGTCGTCGCGACGCGTGAGCAGTTGCAGGGCGCAAACGCAGGTCAAGGCGATCGCCGCCACTCCGACGGCTCGTGCTTTCCCCGCGCGCTGCACGCGTAGCGGCCGGTCGCCGCTGGAAGCGACGCCCCAAGCGCGGCGTATGCGTGCCAGGAGCCGCGACCAGGGCACCCACAGCGCATAGCAAAATAGCAGCGGAACGAAGTGCTCGGCCATGAAGTAGTGAAATCCAAGCTGCATCAAGAATAGGCCCGGAACGAAGATCCAAGAAAGGCGCGGCCAGAGCACACACGTGATGCAGCCCAGCTCCAGGGCCAGCACCA
This sequence comes from uncultured Myxococcales bacterium, assembly GCA_937872925.1. Taxonomy (GTDB): domain Bacteria; phylum Myxococcota_A; class Polyangia; order Polyangiales; family Polyangiaceae; genus JACKEA01. The sequence continues at coordinate 10,571 of CALMUT010000305.1, forward strand.
CAACAGCCAGGACGTGTATCAGCAGCGGGCGTCGCACCAACGCTTCCGCAGTGCCCGTCTCTGCCAGCCGAATGGAAAGCTCTACGTTGCGGGAGGTCACCCAGCCAAGACCGCTCGCCATTAGCTTGTGTGCGCCGGCCTCGAAATAGAACAGCAAAAATAGCAGGCGCCCTAAGGCCAGAGGCCAAGCGTAAACCGGGGAGTGTGCAGCAGGTTGCACACCACGACGCCGGCGCAGCCATTCGTCGACGGAAAGCGCGTCCGCACAGCGCGCAGCAGCGAGGATCCATACCAGAAGTACGAATAGATTCGCGTGGTGGTACGGTTTGCCGAAGTTGCCCTCGTAGCCAAGGACCAGCAGACTCGTCGCCGCGGCCAGGGGTAGGCTCACGCGTTGCCACAGGCCGAGCGCCCCCGCCGTCATGCTGGCGTACCAACTCAGTTCGACCACGCGCAATTCGCTTGGGGAGGCCGGGCCCAAACCAAGCCAGCGGAAGAAGCTGATCGGCAGCCACAGCGCGTCCGAGACTTCGCCCCAGGCGGGCAGGCTGAACCAGCGCTGGTAGTAGAGGGCCACCCCGGCCAGGGTCAGCAACCGCACCATGGCCACGTCCGTTGGGGCTGCGGGCGCCAGTTGCCTCTGCCAGCGCACGCTCACAAATTCCAGAAGCCGCCCCATTTTCCAGCGCCCTCGACAATACAACGGATCGTCTCTACAGTTCGCCCTCGCTCGGGGCGCAGCGATTGCTGCTGAGAGGTACCCGCAGGACCTGATCCGGTTCGTACCGGCGTAGGGAAGCGACGTCCGATAGCTCGGCGTCTCCTCCCGCCACCGGGGAGAAAGAGGAGACATCGATGGCTACTTGGACCCTGCCGCTGCGCGGCGCGCACAACCCCTCCAGTCAAAAAGAGGGGACCAGCCCTGGCTCCTTCGCGCTGCCCGCCAATGTCGGAGGCGCGCTTTCGTTCAGCTCACCGGATACGCCCGGCATGCCGGCGCCCAGCGACAAGACAGCTTGGGACTTTCTGCCCGAGGGCTGGACCCGCGGCGCAAACGGATTCGCTGTCGCGCCCGAGGGCTTCGAACCCATCACGCAGCTCGAGCATGCGCGGCTCGGCTACGTCACACCGGAAATGCGCCGGGTGGCTGAGAAAGAAAAGCACCTCAGCGCGGAGCAAGTGCGCGACGAAGTGGCGGCGGGACGCATGATCATCCCCGCTAACCGCGTGCACCTTGGCTACAAGCTAGACGCCATGGCCATTGGCCGCGCCAGCCGCACCAAGGTCAACGCCAACTTGGGCGCGTCCCCCGTCTCCAGTGGCACCGACGAAGAAGTCGACAAGATGAACTGGAGCGTGCGCTGGGGCGCCGACACGGTGATGGATCTCTCCACCGGGGGCGACTTAGACGCCTGTCGCGACGCCATCATTCGTGAGTCGACGGTGCCCATCGGCACGGTGCCGATCTACTCGATGATTATCGGTCGAAAGATCGAAGACCTGACGCCGGAGCTGATCCTGGACACCCTGCGCCACCAAGCTGCCCAAGGCGTGGACTACTTTACGATCCATGCGGGTGTGCGTCGCGCGCACCTGCCGCTGATCAAGCAGCGGCTGATCGGCATCGTGAGCCGGGGCGGTTCGCTTTTGGCGAAGTGGATGCTCGTGCACGGCAAGGACAACCCGACCTACGATCTGTTCGACGAGATCTGTGACGTCATGCGTGAGTACGACGTCAGCTTTTCACTGGGTGACGGACTGCGCCCCGGTGGCCTGGCGGACGCCAGCGACGAAGCGCAGCTTCGCGAGCTCGAGACCCTGGGTGAGCTGACCGAGCGCGCTTGGCGCAAGGGCTGCCAGGTGATGGTGGAAGGGCCGGGCCACGTGCCCTTCGATCAGATCGAGTTCAACATGAAGCTTGAACGACAGCTGTGCCACGGCGCGCCGTTTTATGTGCTCGGGCCCATCGTGACGGACGTATTCCCCGGCTACGATCACATCACGAGTTGCATCGGCGCGACGGCGGCGGCTTACCACGGTGCCAGCATGCTTTGCTACGTGACCCCGAAAGAGCACGTGGGCCTGCCCAAGCGGGACGACGTCAAGCAAGGCTGCATCGCCTACAAGATCGCCGCCCACGCCGCCGACGTGGCCCTGGGTATTCCCGGATCCCGAGATTGGGACGACGACCTGACGAAGGCACGCGCTGCGCTCAACTGGGAGAAGCACTTCGAGCTTTCCTTCGACGGCGAGTTTGCTCGGGCGCTGCACGATGAAGATCTGGACGTGGACACGGACTTCTGCGCCATGTGCGGGCACGACTGGTGCAGTGTGCGCATCTCCAAGGAGATCGTGGAGTTTTCCAGTGGCAAGGCTGAAGGCTTCGAGCGCCTTGCCGTCGAAAAGAGCGCCGCGCTCACCGAAGAGCAGCGCCGCGTCCTGAAGCAGCGCGGCGTGCTGTCCCCGGAGGAGATCCACAAGCTAGCCAGCAAGACGCGCAGCGCGGTGGGGGCTAAACAAGGCGAGAAGGCCAACTGCCACAGCGACTACGTGGACCCGGACGCCGCGCAGCGCTTGCAGCAGCAGCTGATCCCGATCTCCAAGAAGCCCCAGCCCAGCGCGGAGTAGCTCGTGGCCTTCACGCGCGGGCGGCTTTCAGGCGATCCGGAAACGGGCGCCTATTCGCACGTGCCGCTGCTATTGCAGTGTTTGTTGCCTTTGCAGTCGTCCTTGCAAGAGCCGCAATTCTGGTCGGTGCCCAGCTGGGTTTCGCAGCCATTGGTGCGGTCATCGTCGCAGTTGTCCCAGCCAGTGTGACAGCTGCCGAAGTTGCAGTTGCCACCGCTGCAGGAGCGCCCGTTGGCGTGCAAGATGACGCAGCTTTGGCCGCAGCCGCCGCAATGGTCGGGGTTGCTGCTGGTGCTGACGCAGCTGCCGCTGCAGTCAGTGAGTGAGCCGCAGTTGATGCCGCAGTTGCCGCCGCTGCAGGTGGGGCTGCCCGGGCTCGGATCCGGGCACACTTTGTTGCAAACGCCGCAGTGGGACGTGTTGTTGTCCGTGTTGACGCAGGCGTTGCCACACTTAGTGAGGCTGCCACACGTGAAGGTGCAAGCGCTGCCGATACACGCGGGGGTTCCTCCGGAAGGCGCGCTGGTGCACTTGGTCCCACAGCCGTTGCAATTGTTGACGTCGTTTGTGGTGTTGACGCAGGCGTTGCCGCACTTGGTGAGGCTGCCACAGGTGAAGGTGCAAGCGCTGCTGATACACGCGGGAGTTCCGCCCGCAGGTGCGCTGGTGCACTTGGTGCCGCACGCATTGCAATTGTTGACGTCGTTTGTGGTGTTAACGCAAGCGTTGCCGCACTTGGCCAAGGAGCCGCCACAATTGAACGTACAGCTCTTGCCAATGCAGGCGGGCGTGCCACCGGACGGCGCGCTGGTGCATTTGGTGCCGCAGCCGCCGCAGTTGTTCACTGTGGTCAGGGCCAGCTCACAGCCATCGTTGGGGTCGCCGTCGCAGTCGCCCCAGTTGCCTTGGCAGGTTGGGGAGCACTTGCCGGCCTTGCACTCCGTGACCGCGTGCAAGGCTTCGCACTTGGTGCCGCAGGCTCCGCAGTTGCCCGTGTCGGTTTGCGTGTTGATCTCGCAGCCGTTGAGGGGGTCCTTGTCGCAGTCTTCCCAGTTTGTGTTGCAGCTCTTCATGACGCACTTGCCGTCTTCGCAAGCCGCCGCAGCATTGGGGAAGCTGCACGAAATCCCGCACAGCCCGCAGTTGTTCACGTCCGTGAGGATGTTCGTTTCGCAGACCTCATTCAGATCGCAGTCCGCTTCCCCGGTCGGACAGTTTGACTGCTTGCACTCGCCGCCCTTGCATACGATCCAAGTGGGGCCCTTGACGGTGCAGTCGTTGCCGCAGCTGCCGCAGTTCAATGGGTTCGTATTCAAGTCGGTTTCGCAGCCGTCCGTCGCGCCCGCGGAGCAGTCCGCAAATCCGGGGTTGCATTCGGCGAGGTCGCAAGCGTCTGCGTTGCACTTGGCGCTTGCGTTCGGGATGTTGCACGGCTCGCACGACGTCCCGCCGCAGCCCGTCGCGGGGTCCGCGTTCGGAATGCATTTGCCGTCGCAGACCTTGGCGCCCACGAAGCACTCCCCGCTGATGCCGTCGAAGCCGCCGCCAGCGTCCGTGATGCCGCCGTCGCCGCCCGGCTCTGCGCCGCTGCCGGAAGTATCGAGCCCACACGCCGCTGCCAAGAGCGTTCCGGCTCCGACCAAGCAAAGTGCGCGCAGCAGCCGCAACATGACTCGAAGTCTACTCGCAGCGCGCCCGCACCGCACATGCCCGAGGCAAAGCACCGGAAACGCGCTTGTTTTTGCCCGGACAAGCTCCGCGGAAAACCCGCGCGTGCCACCCGCGCTAAGGGATGGGTGCTTCCGCCTGCAACTCTTTGGATTCGCAACGCACGGTGCGCAGGCCCGCAAGGGCGGCGTGTTTGCCCGGCGTGGAAATGAAGTTTTCGAGCACAAACTTGTTACAGATGCCGCTGATCTTCACGGCTCCCTCTGCGGCCGTGACCCGCACGACCGTGTTGTGCTTCTTGGCCAGGCGGGCCTGCACCTGGGCGGTGAGAGCGCGTTGCACGGCGCGCTCAAGGTCGGCGCGCCCGCTGGCGTCTTCAGCCGCCAACAGCGCTTTGGTGCGTTCCGGCGGGCATGTTTCGTCCGTGTAGCAAGGTTGCGCGGCCACGGCTAAGCGCGCTTTCGCGTCCATCTTGCTGAAGTCTTGGAGTACCGCTGCGGCGCTCGCGCTGGGCGCCGCCGAAGGCGCGGGGCTTTTCTCGCAAGCGCACAATCCGCAGACGATAGCTAGGGCTAGCTTCCAAACCTGCACGGCGGGTTTGTAACACCCCGCGCGCGAGCGGCAAAGTTGCTACGCTGCCCCCCAGCGGAGGATGACACGTGCAGCCGATTTTTGACGCTTGGATCCAACACCCCACACCGGCCTTCATTGCGCAGCCCATGTTTGCATCGCTGCGTCGCTGGATGGGCATCACGGAAATCCCCGAGTCGATCCCGGTAGAGATGACCTTGGCGGCCCTCGACGCCGCTGGAGTGCAGCGCGCATTGACCTGCGCCTGGTATGGGCCAGACGGCGCCACTATCGACAACGACGCCGTGGGGCAGTTGGTGCGCGCACATCCGGATCGTTTTGTCGGCGCCGCCAGTGTGGATCTCCGCAAACCCATGGACGCCGTGCGGGAGCTGCGCCGCGCGGTCGAAGAGCTGGGCTTGCGTGCGTTGCGCATCTTGCCCTGGCTGTGGGGGTTGCCGCCCAACGATCGCCGCTACTACCCGCTGTACGCGGCCTGCATCGACCTTGGGATCCCGTTTTGCTTGCAAGTGGGTCACGCGGGCCCCCTGCTGCCGAGCGACCCCGGCCGTCCGATCCCGTATTTGGACGAAGTGGCCTGCGAGTTCCCAGAGCTGGTGATCGTCGGCGGCCACATTGGCTACCCTTGGACCGAAGAGATGATCGCCCTCGCGACCAAGTACGAAAACGTCTACATCGACACCAGCGCCTACAAGCCGAAGCGCTACCCGGCGAACCTGGTGCAGTTCATGCGCGGGCATGGCAAGAAGAAGGTGCTCTTTGGCAGCAACTACCCGATGATCTTCCCGGCGGACTGTCTAAAAGACATCGAGCAACTCGGGCTTTCGGACGAAGCGTCACGGCTGTTCCTGCACGACAACGCCGCGCGCATTTTCGGCAGGGGCCCGCGTACTGCTTGATCGAGTGCGGGACGCGCGCGGCACTGCGATTCGTCATGTCCATGCAGCACAGTTTGACTCGTGTTGCCGCTGTGCAATCGCCCCGGTTTGCGCACCACCGTGGACAATCTGGGCATGGGCGTGGGGTGGAAGAGATCAGCGCCAGGACACCTGGGCGTGGTAGCCTAGCTCCATGGTGGCACACGCTGTCAGCCAGGCCCTTCAGCGCTTTGCTGAGCTAGTGCGTGACCGTTTCGGGTCCCGCGTCCGCGAGATCGTGCTGTTCGGATCTCACGCACGGGGCCAGGCCCATGAGGACAGCGATGTGGACGTGCTGGTCGTAATCGATGGTCTGACCCACGCTGAACGCGTTGACGTTGTGAACCTGGCGTACGACGTAAACGTCGCCATGGAGGACTGGGTTGGCCTCTCGCCCTTGGCGCGTTCCACGCAGGAAGTGACCGAACTGCGTGGAACCGGACGCAGGATCTGGCGCGAGATCTCCACGCAAGGGATCGCAGTATGACCAACGAGCAAACTCGCGCAAGCATCGGCGCTGAGGTCCGGCGCGGCGCCGAGGCCCTGGAATCTGCGGACATTCTACTCAATGCTGGCAAGTACGCGGACGCCGTAAGCCGTGCGTACTACGCCGCGTACCACTACGCTCGCGCTCTTCTGCTCTCCGCCGGGGAGGAGCCACGGACTCACGGCGGCCTGGATCGCCTCCTGCAGCGTGACTTCGTCCGCACCGGGCAGCTCGAAGCCAAAGACGCCCGCCTTCTTGCCCGCCTCATGACGTTTCGCCAAAGCGCGGACTACGGTGTGTGGCCGTTGAGCACAAGTGACATCATTGACGATCTAGCCCAACGGAACGCGCCTGCGCGCAGCCGCGCAGCTCCAGTCTCGCCCGACGTGTGGTTCGCCGCCAAACGAAACGAACTGCAACACCAACCCGTATCCCATCTTCTACCTAACCATCTTCGACTCCGCCGGAAACGCGCTGAAGACCTCGAGCAACGTCAACCAGAACTACCAGTACGTCACTTTCCAGAACGTGACCGGTGCGGCGCAGACTTACAACATGAAGATCTGGGTGCAAAACGCGTCCGGGCTTTCTTCGACCACGTTCGGCATCGCCTGGCAGGCCAGCTGAGGAACCCATGAAAACACCACGGCTGTTGGCTTTGGTTCTATTCACGACCGCGTGCGCGTCCGACGACCTAGCGAGGGCCGGCATGGATGGAGGCACCGGAGCATCTGCGGCCGGTGGCTTCGGCGGGCAGGACGCGGCGGGGGGGGCCACCGGTGGCAGCACCGGCGGGAACGCAGGTGATAGCGCAGTACCGGATGCGGGCTGCTCGGGTGGCTACAAGCTGACGAGCTACTTCGGAGATGCCGGCGGACTGTGCGCCGCCGACGATTCGACCATGTGCTCTTGCTTCGAGCTCACCCAGGCGATCACCGTAGCCTGCGACCCCGCCGGAGGCGGGGGCGTGAAATTGTCTGCGTACTGCGCCGTCTGCGGCTGGTTTGAGGGCGAAAACGTCACGCCCAGTCCAGCCTGCGACCCCTACGCAACCATACTTCCCGACGTCTGGGCCAGCGCAGGAACGAGCCCGTGTTCGAAGGACGCCGATTGCACGTCGGGGACGTTGTGTACCTTGCGGATCGGGAATCGCATGTTCTGCGAGTGACGGTCTGTTGATAGCGCGATCGACGCCATGGCGCCGAATGACCAGATCCCAGAAACGCCGGGCCGCACGCTTCAACGTTTGGGCGAGTAGAAACGTCCGCCGCCGATGGCGAGGCTGATGGTCGCCATGGTGGGGCGATCCTTGGGGCCGGCGCTGGCGCTGTCGTCGTCGAGGTGCCAGTCGGAGCTCCAGATGGATTGCGTGACGCCCAGGCGCAGACCGAGAGACCAAAACCCGCCCTTGCGGGAGTGGCTGCCGAAACGTTTGTCGATGGCCAGCACGCCGCCCACGAACGCCCCGCCTTGGCGTAGCTCGGCGCCCCGGGCCGGATCTCCGAGCACGGCGTCGAAGCTGGCTTCGCCGGACGCATCGAGATCCAAGCGGTTGTGGTAGCCACCGATCGTCAGCGCCGGATAGACGAGCCACCTTTTCGTGTCGACCAGGGTGTGTCCAAGCTTCGCATGCAGCGCACCACCGCGCAGCGTTGCGTCAGCGCTGGCGTCGCGCCGCGGCGTTTCGCTGCTGCGATAGAATTGAGCGCCCAGGCCAAGGACGAGGCCGCCCGCGAATGTGCGGGTGCCTTCCAGACCCAAGAGCCACACTCGGTCCGATAGTGGGACGTAGCCTGCAGCTTCCATGCGCTCCGCGAGCAGCGGCATGTCCAAGTTCCCCTTGCCCAGAGTCAGCGCGAAGGATCGAGAGCCGCCGGCAGCGTGGCCGTGTTTGTGCCCGCAGTGGTGTGCGCCTTTGCAACCGTGCCAGCGGTGCCAACCGTGCGTGTCGTGGTGGTGGGGATGCGTGTGCGCGGACTGTGCTTTCGACGTTGCGTCCGCTGCCCTCGGTGCGCTGACTGGGCGTTTGGTGGCGGGGCGCGCTTTCGGCGGCGCGGCGGCGGCCGCAGGCGGTGGCGCGGCCTTCGATTCAGTAGCAGCTGGCTCGGGTGGTTGCGCTGCAACAGGCGCGGGCTCTAGCCAGGGCTCGCCGGACTCAAGTTCGGGCGAATCCTCAGCGGGGACATCCTGGCCGCGCGCGATCGATGCGATGGAAGTGAAGAAGGTGACGGAGACGATCGAAAGGTAGGCTGTGTGTTTCACAGTAAATATGTACGGACCCCGCAGGGATTTGCCCCGTGAAGTAGCCGTGAGCGCAGGTTAACTTTTGTTGCGCGCCGCTCGCTGCCAGCTATTCGCAGCGGTAGTTGCGCGCGGGCGTGGCTCCGGGCGCGGCGTCCAGTCGATACAAGTCCGAGCCCTGCGCTGTTTGCACGGCGTGGCGCACCAGTTCGCACATGGTGCTCGGGGCATCCGCGCGTAGAAACGCCTGGAAGCCAAGGCCGGGCTGCACCACGTATTCGTACTCACTGCCCGCGTACGGGCGCGTGCGTAGCACGACGCTCTTTTCGTCGAAGGGCAGCCCCAGCACGTTGTCGCGGTAATGGCGCGTCTGGAATGTGAAGTAGTCTTCCGCATTCGAGAGGTACAGCACGCGCACAACCAGTCCTGTCTGTTTGGCGTAGGTTGCAAGATCGCGCAGCGCGCGATCTTGAGTCAGGTCACCACGCACGGCGCGCACGCGCCGCTCTTGCCACAGTGTGCGCAGCCAACGGTACTGCTCCGCGTCCGTCAAAAACGACGCAACGTTCGCTTTTTCGAAACGTGCGCGTAGCGCCTCCAGGCGCTTCTTTACTTCGGCGCGACCTTGTCCGAACGCTCGCCATTTGCGCCAACGGGACTCATGCGTCGGGAAGCGCTTTTCGAGCGCGGCTTGCACTTGCTTCTGCGCGCGATAGCTCCACGCATTCAAGAAGGCGTCCACGTTGTCGTGCTCGAGGAACAGCGTGCCGTACACCTCGTGTAGGTCCACGATGAAGTCGTCGAAGTCCGTGAGCACCAAGACGTCGGCGCGCGCCCAGCCAGCCAGCAAGTACATCTGCTCGGCACCCACGCCGGTGACGATGCCGCCCAAGCCGTTCACGGACTTTTGGAACAGCTCCGGGGCGTGCTCGTTGGACGTGAAGTAGTGGCGGCTGCGGGGGGTTGCCCGCGGGGGGGGGTCAAAAGAGGATGTTTGGGGGTTTTTTGCGGCGGTTTGGCCGGGGGTGTTCTCGTCCCCCCTTTGG
>CALMUT010000306.1 GCA_937872925.1 uncultured Myxococcales bacterium
GGCCCGCCCCCGCCCCTCCCCCCCCCCCCCCCGCCGCCCCCGCCTGCTCAGTCCTTTCGACCCCGTGGTGCGCGATCGCGCGCGGGCCGCTCGGCTTTTCGCCTTTAACTATCGCTTCGAGGCCTTCGTCCCGGAAGCGAAGCGCAAGTACGGCTACTACGTGATGCCGATCTTGGACGACGATCGCATCGTCGGCCGCATCGAACCCAAGCTAGATCGAGACGCCGGCGTGCTGCGTGTCCACGGTCTGTGGTGGGAACGCGGCGCCAATGCAAGCGTCCCACAACGGCGCCGACTGCGCGCGGCTCTTGAGCGCCTCGCCGAATTGCTGGGCGCCGACCAGGTGGTGGCGCCGGGGCTGGAATAACTCGCCGTGCCGCCTGTTTGACCCTGGCCACGCCCGCCGAACAGCGGTACGTCCTCGCCCCATGCTACGCCGAACTCTGCTCGCGCTTTTCGTTGCGGTCCCCGCCCTCGTTACCACTGCGTGCGGCGCTCCGCCGCCTTCGGCCACGCCGGTAGGCGTCGTCGATCCAAGCGGGGACAGAGCGGCGTCCACGGATCCCCTCGATCAGCCCTTGCCCCTGGACGCACGCCTCACCAAGGGCAAGCTCGACAACGGGCTGACCTACTACGTGCTGCCCCACAAGAAGCCGGAGAACCGCGCTCAAGTTTGGCTCGCAGTCAACGCCGGCTCCGTGCTCGAAGACGACGATCAACAGGGCCTGGCGCATTTCCTAGAACACATGGGCTTCAACGGCACAAGGCGTTTTCCAAAGACCGAGCTCGTCGACTTTCTGGAAAAGAGCGGGATCCGCTTCGGTGCTGACCTGAATGCCTACACGTCTTTCGACGAAACTGTGTACATGCTGCAAGTCCCCACAGACAAAGCGGGACTGCTCGACAAGTCCTTCAGCGTGCTGCGCGACTGGGCTGACGGCATGAGCTTCGACCCGAATGAAGTCGAGAAGGAACGCGGCGTCGTGCTCGAAGAGTGGCGGCTCGGTCGCGGCGCGCGCATGCGTCTCTTCGACAAACAAGCGCCCATCACATTTCACGGCTCGAAATACGCAACTCGCTTGCCGATTGGCAAGGCGGAGATCCTCAAGACCGCATCTCGGGACAAGCTGGTGCGTTTCTATCGGGATTGGTATCGCCCGGATCTGATGGCCGTGGTTGCCGTAGGCGACTTCGACGCAAAATCCGTGGAAGCGCGCATCAAGGCCGAGTTCGAGTCACTGAAAGGACCGGACAAGCCCCGCGCGCGTCCCGCGGTGACCGTGCCCGCCCACACCAAGACCCTCGTTAGCATCGAAACCGACGCCGAGCTGCCCGGTACCAGCGTCACGATCATGAGCAAGATGCCGCATCGCCCGGAGGGCAGCGCGCGGGACTACCGGCGCTCCATCGGTGAGCAGCTATTCAACTCAATGCTGAATGCTCGCTTGGACGAGATCCGCCGCAAACCCGATGCCCCGTTCCTGTACGCAGCGTCCTCTGCCAGTGGGCTGGTGCGCACCGCCGACAGCTTCCGGCAGGTTGCAGCCACCAAGGAAGATGGCGTGGAGCGCGGCTTCCACGCCCTGCTGACGGAAGTGCTGCGCGTCGAGCGGCACGGTTTCACGCAAACGGAGCTCGACCGTGCCAAATCTCAGTTGGTGCGCAACTTCCAGCAGGCCGTCAAAGAGCGCGACAAGACCAACGGCCGGGAGTTCGCAGCGGAGATCGTGCGCAACTTCTTGGAAAACGAAGCCATGCCGGGGCGCGAGGCCGAACTGAAGCTGGTCGAGAAGTTCTTGCCAACCTTTGCGCTGCCGGAATTGAATGCCATCGGCAAAGCCTTGGCGAAGGGCAGCCGCGTCATCGTCGTCTCTGGTCCTGACAAGATGGTCAAACCGTCGCAGAGCGCCCTGCTCGGAGTGGAGCAGAAGGTCGCCGCGCAAACCATCGCGCCCTATGTGGACCAGGGCCCCAGCGTGCCGTTGATGAAGGGCGCACCGGAGCCCGGCAAAATCGTCAAGACCAGCACCATCCCCGAAGTCGGCGTTACCGAGTGGACTTTGGACAACGGCGTCCGTGTGATCGCGAAGCCCACGGACTTCGAGAACGACGACGTGCGCATGAGCGCCTTTTCACCCGGCGGCCACTCCCTGGTCAAAGATGCGGACTTTGCCAGCGCTCGCTTCGCGGACGAAGTCGTGGGCCAAGGCGGCCTTGGCCCCTTCGACGCGGTGCAGCTGCGCAAAGCGCTGACGGGCAAGATCGTCTCGGCCCGGGCGCAGATCGGAGAGTTGGAAGAAGGCTTTGTGGGCAAAGCCTCGCCCAGCGATCTGGAAACGCTGTTCCAGATGCTCCACTTGGGTTTCACCGCGCCCCGCAAAGACGCCGATGCGTTCAAGTCCTGGCGCTCGCGTCAAATCGAGAATGTGAAGAACCGTCGCGTTTCTCCCGAAGGCGCCTTCTTCGAAGACTTGATGACCTTCTCGACACAGAATCACTTACGCCGCCGCCCCGTCACCCCGGAGGTCGTCGAAAAGGTCGACCTGGATCGCGCCCTGGCCATCTACAAAGAGCGCTTCGCGGACGCAGGGGACTTCACCTTCGTATTCGTGGGCAACATCGATCTCGAACGCCTGAAAGTGCTCTCTGCGCAGTACCTGGGTAGCTTGCCCACGAAGAAGAAGAAGGAAAAGTGGCGGGACGTCGGTGTGTACATGCCGCGTGGCGTGAAGACGAAGGTGGTGCAGCAGGGCAGCGAGCCCAAAGCCCGCGTTGCGATCACCTTTCACGGAACGGAGAAGTGGACACGCGACACCGAGAACGATGTGCGCATGCTCGACGAAGTGCTCAGCTTCCGGCTACGGCAAGTGCTTCGCGAGGACATGGGCGGCGTCTACGGCGTGCAAGTCAACGGGGGCATCAGCCGCCGCCCGCGACAGGAGTACCGCTTCAGCGTGAGCTTCGGCTGCGCGCCCGACAGCGTCGACAAACTCAAGCAGGCCGTCTTCGACGAGATCAAAGCCATCCAGAAAGACGGCGTGAAGCAGGACTACTTGGACAAGGCCAAGCAGGCCCGACTGCAAGCGCACCAGGTCAACCTCAAGAGCAACGGGTTCTGGCTTCGCGAGCTGGAGCGCGCGTTCATCTACGGCGACGACCCGAAGCAGATCCTGGACATCACTCCCATGGTCGACAAGATCAGCTCGGACCGCGTGCGCGCCGCCGCGAACAAGTACCTGAACTCGAAGCAATACGTACTCGGAGTGCTCAAGCCAGAGCAGAGCGCTGCCGCGGCTCCTTGAACGCCCGTCGTCTTGGCGTCGCCGCGTTGCCTTGGCGCTCGCCCTGGCGCGTGCTCGTCGTCCGGCCCAACGCCTTGGCGCCGCCTCAACATTGGCGCGCTGGGCGAAGCGCACCACGAAACTTGGCCAGTGCCTGCCGCCACCGCGAAAATTGCGAGATGGTGGAACGACGAAGCAAGCGCAGCAGCGACCCTATCGAAGCCCTTACGCTGCTGTTGGAATCCCAGCGCCGCGAGCTCGGGGTTCAGGGGCTGAGCGTGATGACCCACGACGGCATCCTGCTTGCCACGAGCAAGCAGCGCGGCCGCTTGAGCACGGCGCCGGTCGCAACCTGGGAGCTGCAAGTCGACGGCGAGAAGCTCGTGATCCAATCCATCGGCGGGCGATTGAGTCACGACGTGGGCGAAGGCGTTCGCCGCATCGCGCAAGCGCCCGGTTGAGCCCGGAGCCGGGCCCCCGGGTCCCGCAACCCGGTCCGCAACCAGCGTCACTAGGAAACCCCTGAAGGTTGGACCTGGGTTGGGCTCAGCGCGTGCGCAGTGTGCTCGTTCGCTGCGGCGACTGATCTACTTCGACACCGGCACCACGAAAGGCAGCGCACGCTGCGCGCTCCCGAACGCCCTATGCCAGCGACAGCTGATCGCGCCCGGCTTGTTTCGATCGGTACACGGCTTGGTCGGCGCGCTCGATCAACGCGGCGGAGAGTGAGCCCGCGGCCGCGCCCACGGACGCGGTGATGGCAAGCTCGCCGCCTTCGATCGGAAAGGGGGCACGCCGCACGATCTTGCAGACGTCGTTGCCAACGCGCTGCGCGACGCCCTCGGGCGCGCCGGGCAGCACCAGCGCAAACTCCTCACCACCGGTGCGCGCGGCGATGTCACTGGCGCGAGTGACCTGCTGCAACCGACGCCCTAGCTCGATCAGCACCGCGTCTCCCGCTGCGTGCCCGTGGGTGTCGTTCACACGCTTGAAGTGGTCGAGGTCAACTACGAGGATTGCGCCCGGCTCGCCTTGGTGCTGTCGCAGAAACAGATCGAGCCCACGACGATTCGCCAAACCGGTGAGTGGGTCGCTCTCGGAAGCGTGGCGCAGACCGCGGATGATGCGTTGCTGACGCCCAAATCGATGCAGCACGAAGCCCAGGCCAACGTACGCCACCGCGGCCGTACCAAAGCCCGCGACGCCCTGCACACGCGCCGACACTTCCAAAGTGACTGTATGCACGCCCAGCGGATCCCCCAACGGCCCGAACAAGAAGCTGGCGGCAGCGCAGATCGCCGCCAACGCGATGCTTTCCTTCTGGGGCAAGCGCAGCGCAGCCAACGCCAGAGGACCGAAGTAGAGCCAGGTCAAACCAAGCGGGGTGGCGATACAAGCGTCGATGGTCACGATGAACGAAACCACCACCCACACCACGAAACGGATGCGTCGCTCGTCTTTGAGCGCCGGCGCGGGCGGGATAGTCGGCAGCATCGTATTGGCAGGATCCTTGCGGGGTTAGCGCCCTCGTGGGCAGGACACTGGCGCCATCTTCGCCGAACTGCGGCTGGGTGGCCACCGCGCGGGGATGTGCCGCAAGGATTCGGCCCTGCGCACTGCATCCCTGCGCGGCAAGCCAAAGACATCGGCGTTTGCATCGGCCAAAGCTGCCCAGCGTAGTCTGGAGCAATCCATGGCGCTGCAGTTTGCTCCGGAAGGCATCCACGCAGCCTTGCGTGCGGGCCTTTCGCCATTGCTCCGGCTTGCGCTACGCTCCGGGCATGCGCACGACACGAAAAGCCATGCTGCTGCTGGGCCTGGGCACGCTTGGCGTGGCCTCGGCAGCCCACGCGGACGCTGCTCCATGGTCGACGGATACTGGCGTCAACGTTCGCGTGAACGATCACACTTTCGATCGCTTGATCGTCAACGCGAAGGGCTGCGAAGTGAGCGTCAAGATCAAATTCGACGCCCCGAGCAAGGCCTACGAGTCCCGGGCCAAGCAGCGCAACCACTACCTGTTCCGCGCACGCATCAAGCTCAAGGACGGCAAAGAGCTGGTCAGCGAGCTCTTTCGCAGCAGCTCCGCGGCCCGCCGCACCTACAGTCAGACCTTCGACACCGCCTCAGACGGCTGCTGGTCCGAGAAAAAGCACCCGCCAATAGACTTGGATGTTGCCGCCTGTCGCGGCAAACGCTGCAAAGTCCCGGACTTCAAGTAGCGGCCCCCTGGGGCCGCGGAGAATCGCGCTTAGTCCTTGGCCCAGCGAAGGAAGCCGTCGAGCTGCGCTTGCCCAATGCGTTCGGCCTGACGCTGGATCTTGCGACCTACCCTGGGCATGCGCGCCAAAAGCCCTGTCCAAACTTCGTCGGAGATGACCTTCGTGTGGTCCGGCTTGTCGCCGTCAGCTTCGAATCGAAAGTGGTGCCGGGCCTGCAGTAGTGCGGAACCGCCGCCCCAGACGATTTCCCGTGGCGCCTCGATGCTGAAGATGTCGACGGGCACGGCGAGCCGCACAAACCCCGTGTCGATGCGCAGGATCAAGCGATCGCCAACGCGCAACACGCGCTCGGGCCCTGAGAGGGGACGGAACTCTGGCGGCATGAAGTAACGCCAATTGCGAAAATCGATGAACGTTGCGAACAGCTTTTCGGGAGTTCCCGGCACCTGGCACGCGGCCTTCGCGACGACGCTCATCGCGCAACGCTAGCAGAGCGATTCGACATCGGGCAGGGGGAAAGCGAGGCAGAAGCGCCGCGGGGTTCTCGGGCTAGCGCTCGCGACAGGCAAGCACACGCTCGCGCACGAGGCTCTCGCCTGCGCGCGTGATCCATTCCACTTGGTCCAACAGATCGGGGTCGTCCGCAGTCGAGAAGAAGAGAGCGCGCCGTTCCATGTACGCCAAACCCAGGCTGTACACGATCATCCAAATGATGCCCTGGAGTTCGCGACGTTCGCGGTCGTCCCGCGCGAAGGCCGACGCCATCACCGAGAACGCAGGATACAGGCGCTCCTCGAAGGTACGGCGGATGACCGCGCGATGCTCAGTGCTCTCCATGGCTGCCACGAATAGGAAGCGCACGAAGCGAGGATGACGCTCTGTGGACCAAAGCGCCGTCACCGTGTCCGCGACGAATCGTGGCAGCTCTTCCACGACTGACAGCGGACGCTCCGGCGGTTCTATTTGGATCATCTTGTTCGTGCAGTAGTCGACGATCTGCGACACCAACTCGTCTTTGCTGGAAAAGTAGTGGTACAGACTGGGCTGACTGATGCCGAGCTGCTTGGCGAGGGCGCGTAGGGACGCTCCCGCAACTCCCCGCTCGGCAACGAGGGCAAGCGCTGCTTCCAGCACTTCCTCGCGGCGCGCCGGCTCTGGCTTCTCAGCTGGCCGTCGAGACTTGGGCACGGAACGCTTGGGCACGGCGCTTCTTTTCCGGTGCATTCACTTTCGCCGCAAGCGCAGCGTTTGCTGCGTACTCGTGAGCGGACGCGAGCAGGCAGGCGCCGCCGAAGAGCACCACCGGCGCAAGAGGTATGAACGCAACGCCGAGCAGCCCGCCGAGAGCGACTTGGAACGTCACCAGCAGCCAGGCCGCGGCGAGCACGAGCTGGGCGCGAAGAGGGATCCGAGGGGTTTGAGCGGGATTTGCGGGGTGAGACATGTTGGTGACCTCCTGACTATCAAGTGATAGGGTAACCCTATCGCTCGATAGATCAAGCCCGCCCGTCGATTTTTTTCAGGATTTCGCGACTCCTTTCCGGTGTGGGGGTGGCGAAAACCCGGCGCGGCGTTGTCGGCAGGCTTGTTCCGGAATATTTGGCGCTCCGGCGGGACGAACTCGCCGCAAGAATCGAAAAGGGTGCGCCATGGCTCAGTTTGCTCACAGCTCGGAAAAGTTTGGCCAGATCAACCTCGACACCATCCTGGGTGTACAGAAGGCACTCAACGCCCTTGGCTATGAAGCCGGAAAAGAAGACGGCATCGACGGACCCACGACCCAGAGTGGCGTGAAGGAGTTTCAAGGCGAGCACGGGCTCGGCGTTGACGGCAAAGCCGGTCCGCAAACCAAAGCCGCCATCATTCACGTGCTGGACACCGTCGTCGCCGAAGACGCCGAGGAGTAAGTCGGCACGATGAAAACGGCGTCGCGGGAACTCCGCGGGCCGGGCGGTGTCTGTCTCGCGTGCGCCGACTCCTGATCTGCGCGGCAGCGCTCGCCTGCACGCTCACCCCATCGCCAAGCTCTGCCTCGAGCATGGACCAGACTTTGATTCGCAAGGTCTTGCTGGAGGCGTTGAAAGATGTGCGCGGTTGTATCGACGAGCATGCGATGGTCGCGGGGCGCTACTCGGTGTGGATCGTGGTGAGTCCATCCGGACGAGCCAAAGCGCGCCTGCGCGACGCGCCTGGGAAGAACCCCGCCGGGACGCGCTGTATGCTGGAGGCCTTCGACGCACAGCGCTTTCCGTCGCCCTGGGAGGCAACGGTTGCGTACAGTAGTGTCAGTCCGCCACAACGCACCTACACGATTTCCTATCCGTTCATCGTGGCACGGCCACCCACCGAGCTCGTCGGCGTCGACCTGCCACCACTGCGGCCAGCGCCGGCGCGCACCCGGATGCTGTCGCCGCGGCACTAACGGAGGCTTCCACCCGAGGAGGCACGGCTTTTGAAGTGCGTGTCCGTCGGGCGCACGTGGCGGCCCCCGGCGATGGCAGGTCCGGGGCCGGGCGGCACCAGCCGGATGGAGGGCGCGGGCCGACCACACGCCCGGGCGGTATCTGCGCGGTTTGCCTATTTTTTTCGGTTTGGTTCTGCGGCACGCTGCATGCAGAAGGACCGAGCATGATGCGAAAATACCGTTTGTTGCTGACAACTACGATCCTGGGCGCCGCGGCGCTGGTGACTTTGGGCTGCACCTTCCGCGCTGCTGGCGACGCCGGCATGCAAAGCAGTGCGAGTGCCAACGCCGAAGGCAACGCCCAGGGCAACGCGAACGCGCCAGCGAATAGCAGCGGCGCAACCGTAGCGGTCGGTGCGGGGACGGGCTGCCCCGGTGGCAACTGCAAGCTGCGTTGCGCTGCCAATCAGAGCTGTAGCGAAAGCTGCGCTGGAGGCAACTGCCAACTGACCTGCGAAACGGGTTCGCGCTGCTCGCTGTCGTGCACCGGTGGCAACTGCCACGTGGTGTGCGGACCGGGCGCAACCTGCTCCCAAGACTGCAGCGGCGGCAACTGCCGCAGCGACTGTGCGGACGGCGCCAAATGCGACGTGAACTGCACCGGTGGCAACTGCGCCACGCGCTGCGCACAGCCCCAGAACTGTAGCGTGAGTTGCCCCGGCGGCGATTGCCACTCGGGTTGAGCTGCGCTTAGCGACGAGCGCGCCGCCGGCGCGCGAAGGCAAACGCGAGCAGGGCGAAGTAGGGCCAAGCGGCGGCAGCCCGGGAACCGGCGCGCACTCCGACGAAGCTGCTGGCGCCACAGTTTTCCGGTGGCGCAGGGCGCGGGCCGGTCGCCGCAATCTGCGGATCGGCGATGGGCTCGCCACACAGGTTGATGCACGTCGACGGTGCCAGGCCGTTGCAGCTGCAGGCATCATGACAGCTGGCACAGGACGAGCACTCCGGCGCCGCGCACACGCCAGCCTGCCCGGTGCTGCAGAGCTGCGCGCAGGTCGCCGCGTCGTTGCCCTCGCACAGGCACTGGTCGTCGCAGCCTTCGCAGCCGTTGCACGCCGGGTACTCGCACTTGCCTTCGTCGCCGATGTCGCCTTTCAAGTCGCTGCCCGCGGCGCCGGCGCTGCCCGCGCTGCCAGCTGCGTTGCCGCTGCCCCCCGCGTTGCCGCTGCCGCCCGTATTCCCGCTGCCACCGCTGCCGCCAGAACCGGCGCCGCAAACCGCGGCGCACAGAACCGGATTGCCCACTTCGCACAAACACTGCGCGTTGCAGTCGCCGCAGCCGACGCAACTCGGCGCGGTGCAAGCGGCGCCGCCGCCAGCGCCGGTGCCCCCGCTGCCGCCGGTGGAGACACTGACGGGTTTGCCCGGGCAGCCCACCGTCGAGCTCGAGTCCAGGATGGCGGCGCTGACCACCTTGTGCTCGCTCCAACCTGCCGCGGATTGGCCGAGCAAGTATTTGGTGATGAACGGGCTCGAGTTGAGGACCGGGGTGTGGGTGCCGCAAGAGCCGGATGCCGCCTGCTCCACGCAGCGATTGGGTCCACAGTCCGCAACCTGCGCCACGCAGTGCTTGCCACCGGCTTCCACCAGCAGCTTGGTGCCGCAAGAAAACCGCGCGCTGCCCGCGACGTAGGCCCACGTCGCGTCTGCCATGCCGCCACACGCCATGGCGTGGGTATCGCTGCCGCCACCAAAGGTCGTGACCACGTATTTGCCATTGGCGGGCACGTCGGAATAGCTGGCTTGCGCGCAGCTTCCGGAGGACACGCATTGGCAGCCGCCCACAACCAGTTCCTCGCTGACGGCGGCGGTCGTTTCCATGTCGTCCCCGGGAGCGCCGGGCTCAGGGCCTGCGCTGCACGCCACCGCCAGCACTAGCAGCACCAGGCTCAGAGCGGGTCTCGTGGGGCAGGGCATCCGAACGTCATTTCTAGCAAGAAAGCGGCCAGCTGTCGGCGGCGACAAGAGGCAGGATTTGGCTGCGATCCGCAGGGTTCGGCCATGGCGTCGGGAGTTCGTCCGGACGAATTTCGGGACGCGTCCGGACGGATCCGGCGCACCTACATTATCGCACCGGTGTCGGTTTCCGGTGTTTCTAGAAAACCAAGTGCGCTCCGCGTCGGCATGGTGCGTGCACTTGCAGTGCGCACCGATTCACTGGAGTGCGCCATGTTCAACTATCGTCTGGTTTCGTTTCTGTTCGCGTGTGTGGCCATTGCCCCCTTCGGCTGTGCACCTGCGTCGGCCCCGCCTACGGACTCGGAAGAGTTATCGGAAGACGCCGAGGTCAGCGGCGAAGGCCTCACCGGCAACGTGCCTGTCGGAACCCAGCTCAAAGCGACCGGCAACGTGAACCTGCGCACCGGCGCTTCGACTGGCTACAAAGTGCTGCACGTAGTCGCGAAGGGCTCCACGGTGACGGTCACGTCGGGGTCGCCGAAGAACGGCTACTACCAGATCAATCACAACGGCACCGTGGGTTGGAGCTACGGCAAGTATTACGAGCCCACCGGCGGCACCAGCGGCAACCAGCCCGTAGGCACGTACCTGACGGCCACGACCGACGTGAACCTGCGCAGCGGCCCGTCGACGTCGTATTCGGTGCTCAAGGTCGTCAGCCAAGGGGCGCAAGTTGGCCTAGTCAACCCGAGCCCAACCAACGGATTTTACAACGTCGACTCCGGCGGTGTGGTCGGCTGGAGCTCGGCTAAGTACTACTCAACGAGCGGCGGCGGCGGAGGCGGAGGCGGCGGCGGAGGCGGAGGCAGCGCTGGCGGCGGCAGCGGCAGCGCCACCACTGCGGGCGCCATGGCGCGAGCCGAGTCCGGCGTTGGCTTTTCGTACTGGTGGGGACACGGCAGGTACAAAGCCGCGGGCCCCCAAGGCAGCCCCGGGTCCTGTTCCGGCTCGTGCCCGAACTGCTCCCACAGCGGCAGCTACGGCGGCGACTGCTCCGGCTATGTGGCCAAGGTCTGGCAAGTTCCGTCCAGCAACACGAATCTGACCGTCGACAGCCACCCTTACAGCACGGCCAACTTCGTCCAAGACACCAGCCAGTGGAAGACCGTGTCTCGGGGCTCGATGAAGCAAGCAGACGCAATGGTCTACCGCAGCGGCGGCGCTGGCCACATCTTCATCTACTCCAAGGGCGACGGCTGGGGCTCGATGTATGCCTACGAATGCAAAGGCTGCTCTGCGGGTTGCATCAAAGGCTACCGCACGGCGTCTTCGGCCTACCACGCGATCCGCCGCACTGGGTACTGACGAGGACGTGCGATGCGCAAACGTGTCCTAGCCATCGGGGGGGCTTTCGCTCTCGTCGCCGCCGTCGCGTGGCTATCCCGGGGCACGCCCAATCAAAGCGGCGAGGCCAAAGCGCCCGCAGCGGAGGTCACGGAAACCGAGCAGCCTGTGCTCGTCACAAAGACGACGCAGGCGGCCGGCCCCGGGGACAAGCGCACCGCAACCAAGGCGGCTGCGGACGCGCCGGTCTTCTTTGCGAAGTGGGGCGGCGGGTCCGGCGAGCTGGGCCGCGAGACGCCGTCTGAGGGCAACCCCCGCGGACCGACGAGCTTCGCGGTGGATTCCAACGGAACGATGACGGTCCTGGACGGCGTGAACGGGCGCCTGGTGCGCCGCGGCAGCGACGGCAAGACCGAAAACGCGCAGAGCCTGGACTTGGTGTATCCGGAAGATGTCGCAGTGGGCGCCGACGGCTCCACCGCAGTGCTTGACCGGTTTCAGGGCAAGGCTGTCAGCGTGTACGACGCCAACGGCAACGCCCGCGGCAAGCTAGCCCTGGCCGGCGACGGCATCGACGACACCGGCAGCGTGACGGGCGTGTTCGTGGACGGCAAGGACGTGTACGTCGAGCGCGAGCACGGCCCCTTGGTCAAGATCGGCGACACCTCGGGCACCCCCGCGGAGCCGCGCACGGAGATCCCCGGGCGCCCCACCCGCGACGGGCTGTCGTACTTGAAAGCCGGCATCATCGAAGCGCCCGTGGGCCGCGTGTACGTCACTTCCGTGGAGCGCGCTACGGAGACGCACCGCTTCACACGCGAGCTGCGGCTAGCTGCCGCGGTGCACAGCATCTTGCTGCTCGACGCCGATCGCTCCGGCACCATCTACTTCGCGGCCGAAGTACAAGGTAGCACCGGCGACCCTGAAGTCGTGCTGCATTGCCTCGACGGCAGGAGCGGCGTGCCCACGGGCAGCGCCATCCTGCCCGCCAACACCCTGCCCGACGAGACCTTCAAGGACTTCGTCGTGCTCGACGGCGGCGGGGTGATGCACGCGCTGCGCACCGAAGCAGGCGTGAGCTACACGCGCTACGACTGCATCTAGGCCGCGCTGACGGCGGTGCGCAGGTAAGCAGCGCTGGTTTCGGGTTGGCCCGTGCATATGTCGCCATATCTCCCCGATTCAGCGAGATATGGCGAGATACGCGGACCGCGTGACGCCGACGTGGCTACAGCATCTTGAAGCCACCGGACTTGGCGCCCGGGTGCACGGCCACCTTCGCCGGATCGATGCTCTGCGCGGCGTACTGCGCTCGGATGGCGTTGATCCACGACTTGGCCATGTCCGTCAGACGGAACTCGTCGTCCATGGCCCGGCCGGGCATGACCAAGATGCCCAGGTCCGCACCTTCGTAGAAGTAGTCGCCTTCCTTGGCGATGCGTAGAAAGAACGCACGGTCAGAGACCTGCACGGTGCGGCGGTGGGTTTGTGGTCGGAGAAACTGCGCGATGCCACCGTCGTTGATTTGCCACACGCCGCTCTTCGGCGCCGCGGTGATGTACTGCACGTCCTTTTCCGTGTACTTGATCACCATCTGACTCCAGGAGTCGATGTTGTCAAAGTTCGCCCAGCGCGCGTTGAGTGCGTCTACGTCGAATTCGAAGTCCATGCCCGACCACTCAAGCAGGTGGAACAAGAACAGCGGCGCGTCTGCGTGGGCAAAAGCGGCCAGGTTCGTCATGCTGCTGGCGCCGGTGATGCGCGGGTTGAGTTCGCCGAGATAGACCTTGTCGCGATCGAGATCGAGCAAGTAGTCCACCTCGAAGTAGCCGCGATAGCCGCGTTCCTTGAGGGCTTTGCCCACGTCTAGGGTGGACGCGCGAGCGTAGTCGCGCGCCGCCGGGGAGAACGCTCCGGCAAAGACTTCGTTGCCGCACCAGCCGCCCTTGTACGGTGTCAGCTCTTTGAAGCCGACCAGCTCTGTCATGAGTGGGCCGACGACTGTGCCCGCCCGCGTCACGCAGGCTTCGAGCGCCGCGCCGCGGCAGCGGATACGCCGCATCACTTTGACCTCGGACTCCTTCTCGATCTCCTCGGCGTGCTCCTTGTACTCGTCCTCGTTGGCAATGAAGAACGTGGTGTGGCCCGAATCCCCAAAAGCCGTCTGCACCACGAGCTCGTCCCCCAGATCGTGATCCTTCGCCAGCCGCACCAGGTCCTTGTAGGACGCCACCTTGGCCAAGGCATTCGGCACGCTGGGCACGCCAGCTTCGTTGCCGATCTTCGTGGTCATGATCTTGTTGTCGATCTTCTGACGCAGCTTTGCGGACGGGAATGCGATCTCCAGACCCAAGTCCTGGCAGAGCTTCTCACTTTCCTCGTCAAAGAAGAGAAAGGCTGCCTTGCCTTTGCCATGCTTCTTGACGAACTCCTTCACCTCGGGGTGCGCCAACAGGTAGTTGTTGATCTCTTCGATGCTTTGGAACTCCCGCTCGGGCTTTCCGCTCGGAATCATCACGGAGGGGTGGATGCCGTCGAAGCAATCGATGTAGTTGATGAAGTGGAACTTGCGCACCCAGTCGTCCATGCCAAGCAGGTTGAAACAGGCCGCGCTGACGAAATAGATCGGCTCATCGTTCTGGTAGAAGTAACTGCGGATCTCGCTGATGCCGCGCAGCTTCTTCTTTGCCTGCTTCTTCGCCTTCGCCTGTTTGCTGCTGCCATTGTCCGTCGTTGTCATATTGCTCATGAAAGTGCCTCCATCTGCGCGACGGACGCTGCCCGCCTCGATTCCTTTTTTGTTCCGAGTGCTTCCTCAGTGAGCACCCGCAGCCCGTGTTCGGGCTCGTAGCCATGGATCTCTTTGACATCCAACGCTTGCATGTAGTCCAAGATCCCGCGCGTCACGACCTGCCCGGGCACCAAGATCGGGAAGCCCGGTGGGTAGGGTGTGACGAACGATGCGCTGACGACCTCGTTGCCTTCTTGGGCGGAGCGAGCCAGCGCGGTGTCCAAACTCACATAGTCACAGTGCGCTTCGTCTGCGGCCATGAAGTACGCGGCGCGGATGTCGCCTTCGGGCGTGCCCGTCCCGCGCTCGGTGAACGCCGGGTGAAAGTGAGAGAAGTTCGGCAAGGGCGGCCGGTCATTGACCAGTGAGTGAATGCGTCGTTCGTCAATGGCGGCCTCAACGGCGCTCTGACGGATATGGTCCGCTTCCACTTCCCGAGCGATCTTGAGCAAGACTTCCAACAAGTAGGCGACGGCGCCGCGGGTGGTACCGATGTTCAACATGAACAGCACCGTGTTGCGCGAGGTCTTGTTGACTTGGATGTCGTACTTGTCGTGCAGCAGTTTGCGAAACGTGTCCCCGTCGATGCCCGTCTTGCCGACATATAGGGTGACCCGCGTCGGGTCGAGGGCAAACTCGTCGATGTCCCAGGCGGCCTCCATGCTGCGGAAGCCGTCCTCTGGACTGTAGAAAGCGTCCACGTTCGACTTGCGGCACTCCGGCGGAATGAGTTCGCCCACGCTGAGCACTTCGAACCACTTGTTGAGCAGCGGGTGCTCCGTGAGGCGCTCGCGCAACGTCATCGCCAGTTGCACGCTTTCCTTCACCAGCTCGTAGCCCTCGAGCTCCACCTGTCGCCTACCCACGTCCAGGGACGCCAGGATCTGGTAGTTCGGCGACGTGGAGGTATGCGTCATGAAGGCTTCGTCGAACATGCGCTCGGCCGCGCGTTCGAACTCTTGGTCGAAGACGTGGATCATCGAACCTTGCCGCAATGACGTTAGGGTCTTGTGCGTCGACTGGGTGGCATAAACGCGCACCTGGACCAGGTCCGGGTCCGGCAGGATTTCTCCGTCCAACCACGCGGCGTCGTCGTTTGCGTCAAAGTCGCGCTTCCAGGCTTCGTAGCGCTGTCGATACTCGGGAGAAGCCAGCTGTTGCTCCAACGCGGCGGCGGTCGCCATCGCCGTCCGGCTGCGATAAGTGGGCGAGAAGCGTGCAAAGGCGAACCAGGCTTCGTCCCACAAGAAGACGATGTCCGGCTTGATCGCGAGCACTTCGCGCATCACCGTCTCTGGGTCGTATACGACGCCGTCGAAGGTGCAGTTCGTGAGCAGCACCATGCGTACGCGGTCGAGCTTGCCCGCGCGCTTGAGAGCGAGCAGGTGTTGCTTGATGGTGCGTAGCGTGACGCCCCCGTACATCGAGTACTCCTCGAGCGGGTATGGATCCATGTACACGGGGTACCCGCCGGAGAGCACCAACGAGTAGTGATGGGATTTGTGGCAGTCCCGGGACACCAGCACGACGTCTCCCGGCCGGATCAGCGCCTGCATCACGATCTTGTTGGCCGTGGAAGTGCCGTTGGTCACGAAATAGCTGCGATGTGAGCCGAAGGCCCGGCTCATCTTTTCCTGAGCGTATTTGAGCGCACCCGTGGGATGCAGCAAGGAATCCAGTCCCCCCGTCGTTGCACTGGTCTCCGCCAAGAAGATGTTCTTGCCGTAGAACTCGCCCATGTCGCCGATCCAGTGGCTCTTGGCGATGGACTTGCCACGCGAGATCGGCATGGCGTGAAACACGCCCGTCGGCTTTTGGCTGTATTGGCGCAGAGCACCAAAGAAGGGCGTGTCGTAGCGCTCGTGAATGCCACGCAAGACCGACAAGTGCAGGTCCATGTAGTCTTCGTGTTGATAGAAGATTCGCTGAAAGTCCCGCCCGGTATGGCCCGCCACGTCAGCGATGGGATCATCGGTGACCAAAAACAAGTCAATCTCTGGTCGAAGTTGGCGGATTGTCGCCGCCAGCGCCGCACTTGGGTCCGTGAGCGCTGCACGCCGAATGGCATCGATGTCCACCATGTCGACGTAGCGGCGCAACTCCGGCAAGTCCGTATTCGATTCGAGGGGGAAGCGATAGCGAATCACGCAGCTCTGGATGTTGTGATTGAACAGAACCGCGATGATCGCGTCCTCGAGATTGCCAACAACGACTGCGTCGTAGGTGAACGCATCGTCGTCGCTGCGCATTGCCAACACCCGGCGTCGGACTTCCACCTCCTCGTCCGGCGTGAGCACGTCGACGATCAGCTTTTCGAAATAGGGGCGCTTTTCCGTGAAGAGATGTGCATCCGCGCCTTCGTTGGCTTCTCCGCGTGAGTCGCCGTCGGAGAGGTGCTCCTGCACGATGTCGGAAACGCGCCGATGGCGATACGCCTGGCTGACCAGCAGCCGCACGATACGCGCGGTCTGGCGCGCCAAAGAGCCGTGCCAGCCGCGTTCGGCGAAGCGACGCAAATCCGAACACACGCGCTGCCCAGGGAACGCCCAGTAGCGCTCAATTTGCTCCAGGGTCTCCAAGGTCTTGAGCACGTCGCTGCGTAGGGATTTGGCTTCCGGGCCACCGGACCGCGCGGCGCGCTCCAGATCCGCCGTGCGGTGCTTGAGCTCGTTCCACGTGTCGCTGCGGAACTGTGCCGCGTCGAAGTGCTTGCGAAACTGCAGGGCGCGTGTACTCGCAGGCGGCGTCATGCTTTACCACCTCCGTTGCCGTGCTTCAGGCCCGCGGTGGAACCCCGTGCTGGTTTCGCCAGTGCGCCCAGCAAGGCAAAGTGGTTCGGCGCGTCGGCGTCGTACACCGAGAACCGCACCTTTCGATCGCGAAAGCTCTTGAGGGGCTGACCGAGTCCGCGCAGTCCGACTTCTCGGCTGCGGCGCACCCGCTGAATGTCGATCTCCACGGGCAGGAACTGCTCGGTGGATTCACCGGTATGCAGCACGTCGCCATGGGGACCGACGATGATGCTCTTTCCGATCCCGCCATCTCCCAGTCCATTGACATCGAAGAAGAAGCACTGATTCTGCGCCGCGGTCGCCCGCGCGATAGCGAGCTCCACGTCCCGGTCCACCGTCGAGGTCATGGTCGGATGCAGGATGACTTCCGCACCCATGGCGCACAGCGTGCGCGACGTCTCGGGGAACCACATGTCGTAGCAGTTAGAAAGGCCGAAACACCCGACATCTGGAATGTCGAATACGCAGAACTGGTCTCCAGCAGCCACGCCCTCTTCGTAGGGGTAGAAGGGGAACATCTTGCGATAGCGCGCGATCACTTCCCCTTGGGGGTTGATCACGCTGGCGGTGTTGTAGATGTGCTCGCCTTCCCGTTCGAACATCGAGCCGGGGATGAGCCAGACGCCGTGGCGGCGCGCTGCCGCTTGAAACCCCTCTTCGGTCGCGTTCGGCATGGGCTGCGCCGTGCGCGTCAGCGGGCCATAGGGGCAGAGCTCGCTGAACACGACCATCTGTACCCACGGGTAGATGACCATGAGCAGATCCAGCTTTTGATGCATTCGGGTAACGTTCTCGTGGATACCCGAGACGTGCATTTGCACGCCAGCGATTGCAAACGGTGTCATTTCATTTCCTTCACGGTTTCGAGCACTGCAGCCTCGAGAATGTCGAGGCCCTGCTCCAAGTCAGAATCTGAGATCGTCAGCGGCGAAAGCACGCGAATGACGTTGCCGTACGCGCTGGCCGGCAGCACGATCAGTCCGCGCTCCCGACACAAGGCTGTGACCCGAGCGACGACTTCGCCGGCCGGCTTGTTCGGATCGCGTTCGTGGCAAAACTCCATGGCGATCATGGCGCCCAGGCCGCGCACGTCGGCGACCACTCCGCAGCTTTCTCGCAGCATCTCGAAGCGCGCGCGCACTTTGGATCCAACGCGCTCGGCATGACCCGCCATGTCGTTTTTTTGCATGTACTCGATCGTCGCCAGCGCCCCCGCGCAGGCCACCGGGTTACCGCCGTAGGTGCCACCCAGGGTGCCCGGCTTTGCGGCGTCCATGACTTCGGCGCGGCCGATCACCGCAGAGATCGGCAGCCCATTGCCGAGGGACTTCGCCCAGGTGGAAAGGTCCGGGGTCACCCCCAAGCGTTGGTACGCGGCCCAGGCGCCAGCGCGGAAGAACCCGGACTGCACTTCGTCGCAAATCAGCAAGATGCCATGCTCAGTGCAGATCTCGCGCAAGCCGCGCAGGTACGCTTCGGGCACGGGAACGAAGCCGCCTTCGCCCTGAACGCATTCGATGATGACCGCGGCGACGTCGTCCGCCGAGACCATGGTCACGAAAGCCTGACGCAGCCGCCCCAGCGCGCGCTCGACGAAGGCATCCACATTCGTGCCGTGTCCGTGACGGAAGTGATTCGGGAACTGCAGACGGTACACCTCCGGCGCGAAGGGCCCGCAGCCCAACTTGTACCTAGTCTTGGACGTCAGGGTGGTGGCCAACAGGGTGCGACCGTGGAACGCGTCCGTGAACGTGATCACTGCGGAGCGACCCGTCGCTTGACGAGCGATCTTGATGGCGTTTTCAACGGCTTCGGCGCCGCTATTCACCAACATTGCCTTGGTGCGCTCGCCGTGGGGCGCCAGCTCTACGAGCTTTTCACACAGCGCCACGTACGGTTCGTAGGACGCAACGTGAATCGATGCGTGCATCAGCTTGGCCGCCTGCGCCTGCACCGCCTGCACGATCTCCGCTGGACAGTGGCCAATGTTGACCACGCCGATGCCGCCGGCAAAGTCGATGAATTCGCGGCCGTCGGCATCCACCAATTTCGCGCCCTGGGCGCTTGCAGCCGTAAGGTCCCCGGCGAACTGGCCAACGCCCTGCGCCACCACGGCGCGCCGACGCGCCACCAACTTCTGACTTTCAGTCGTCGTTTCCATTTTCAAATCCCTACCGACACGTATTTCACGTTCACGTATTCGTTCATCACCCAGTGCCCGCCTTCACGACCGAAGCCGCTCTGCTTGACACCGCCAAAGGGCGCCTGCGCCGTGGATGGGCCGCCATCGTTCGCCCCCACGATCCCGTATTCCAAGCGCTCAGCGACTCGGAACAGCCGACCGGCATCCCGCGTATAGAAGTATGCGGCCAAGCCGTAGATGGAGGCGTTGGCAAGAGCAATGGCTTCGTCTTCGGTCTCGAACTTCGCGATCGGGCTGAGCGGACCAAAGGTTTCGTCCCGAGAGCAGAGCATCTCCGGCGTCAGCCCATCGATGATGGTCGGCTGGTAGAACCGCTTGGTGAAGCCTTTGCCCAGATCCGCAAGCTTGCCCCCGGAGCGCAACTTGCCGCCGCGGTCGAGAGCGTCCGCAACATGTGCTTGCATCTTGTCAACGGCGGCGTCGTCAATCAACGGCCCGACGTTCACACCGTCGTCCAGTCCGTAGCCCACCTTCATGGCGCCAACGCCCGCCGCGAGCTTCGTCGCGAACGCTTCGTATACCTTGGCGTGCACGAAGAAGCGATTGGCGCAGATGCACGTCTGCCCCGCGTTGCGATACTTCGCCGCAAGCGCACCAGCGACCGCCGCGTCGACGTCCGCGTCTTCGAATACCAGAAAGGGCGCATGCCCCCCGAGCTCGAGGGACAAGCGCGTGACGTTCGTAGCCGCCATGGCCATCAGCTTCTGGCCGACTTGCGTCGAGCCTGTGAAGCTCACCTTCTTCACCGCAGGGTTCTCGAAAATCTCTTTGCCGATCGCCACCGGGTCTCCGGTGATCACGTTCATCACGCCCTTGGGCAGACCCGCCTCCACCGCAAGCTCCGCAATGGCCAGCGCGGATAGCGGAGTTTGCTCTGCGGGCTTGACCACCATGGTGCAGCCGGAAGCGAGCGCCGGACCGAGCTTGCGGGTGATCATCGCCGCCGGAAAGTTCCAAGGCGTGATGCAAGCCGTGACCCCGACGGGCTGGCGCAGCACCAGGATGCGCTTGTTTTGGTGGGAAGCCGGTACGATCTGTCCGTAGAGGCGTTTGCCTTCTTCCGCAGCCCAATCCAAGAAGCTTGCGGCGTACGCAATCTCGCCCCGCGCCTCCGCCAGGGGCTTGCCCTGCTCCAAAGTGAGCAACCGCGCCAGTCGCTCCACGTGCGTGCCCATCAGCGCCGCGAGCTTGCGTAGGGGCGCCGCGCGCTCTGCCGCAGGTCGGGCGCTCCAGTCTGGGAACGCGGCCGCGGCAGCTTCGATGGCTGCCCGCGCCTCGTTTTTACCTCCCATAGGAACGCTGGCGATCGTTTCGTCCGTCGCCGGGTTGGTGACTTCTAGAGTCGCCCCACCGGCGGCAGCGATCCATTCCCCGCCAACCAAGTTGCGGGTCTCCATCTTTCCGATATCGCTCATCGTGACTTCTTCTTCGTCTTCTTGCCGGCGAACGCAGCTTCGACGCCGCGCGCCAACACAGTCGGTGCCGCTTTGCTCGGCGCATATCCTGCCGCAGTGGCAAAAGCGCGGGCGCCCGCCACACCGCCTGCCAACACCGTGGCGACTTCTCGGTGCAGCGTGCTCTGCTGATCGCCATTGACCAACGCGCGCGTGAGCACATCCAGGTAGTCGCGAAATAGCTTCCGCATCGGTTCCGCACCCGCCGACTCCGGCACCATCAAGAGCCCGCGGGTCTGATGCAGCAAGAGGGCGTAGGTCGGATGCTCGTCCAAAAACTTTCCGTGCAGCCGCGCGAGCTCTTCCACCCGTTCCGGACCCACGCTGCCGTTGAGCTTTGCCAGGTACTCTTCGGAGAGCACCCGCACCGCGTCGGCCAGCAGCTCAGCAATCAGGGCGTCCTTGGAGCCGAAATAGTTGTAGAAGGCGCCTTTGGCGGTATCCGCTCGCTCGGTGATGTCCTCGACGCGCGTGCCGTAGATGCCCCGCTGCCGAAACAAATCGAGGGCGGCGCCCACCAATGCCTCGCGTCGCTCGCGCTTTTTGCGGTCCATCCGCGAATTTGTGGCTGACTGGTCAGTCATGACTCGCCAGTCATACTTGACCACTTCGTCACATGCAAGGCTTCTGGGCCTTTTTTCGGCCCTTCGGCTGGGCGGCCGAACTACACAGGATGCATGAAATCACTCCGCTGGGCGCTCTGCCTGTGCCTGCTTCCAAGTCCGGCCCCGGCGGAGCCGGCGCAGCCCCGCAGCATCGAGCGCGTCGTGGCCTTCGTCGACGGCGAGCCCATCTGGCTCTCGGATGTGCGCCGGGGCGCGCTGACGATGCGCAAACAGCTGCACAGCCTTCCCGCGGACAAGCGGGCGCGGGCGCGGGGGGAAATCTTCGAGCAGTTGCTCGAGCGCGAGGTGGACCGCAGGCTAATCTCCAGGCAAGCGCGCGCCTTGAAGATCCAGGTCACGCCCGCCGAGATCGAGACAGCTTTGCTTGCAGTCGCCAAGCAAAACGGGATCGACAAGCAGACGCTGCTTGCCAGCGTGCAGAAGGAGGGGCTCACCGTGGCCACCTATCGCGCCGAGCTGAAGCAACAACTGCTCGAAGCCAAGCTGCTGCGGATCCAAGCGTCCCGCTTCGACGCCGAGAACGGATCGAAAAACTCCCAACCCGACGACGACGACCAAGTCGCCGCCCTGCAGCGCCTGCTCAAGGTGCGGACCCGCTGGATGCAGGAGCTGCGCAAGGGCAGCCGGGTGGTGATACGGGTGCGCCGATGATGCCCTCGGATCCCCGCACCCGGAACAGCGCATCTGGACGCAGCGGTCACTTGGCTGGCGGTTTGTTTTGTTTGGGTTGCCTGGCCTTGTGCGTCATCGTCACCGCGTGTGGCGGCGCGCCTCCGGCTGCGGCGCCGGCAGCACCGAGTACAGCGGAGCCAAGCGCGCCCGAAACCACCCAGGACTGGGAGCGCGCCGCCTGCGAAGCGAGCGCGGCCTCCCTGGACGCCGTGGAGCCCGCAGACAGCGTGCACAGTGCGTTCCTGCCCCTCGCGGGCAGCGTCGTAGGCGTGCAAGTCGACGCCGACAGCCCGGAGCTCGCCGCCCGCGCCAAGTCGCTTGTGCAACTGAGTGCGGGCATGCCCCTCAGCGAAGCGCGCGTGCGCGCGGACGTCGAGCGGCTGTGGGGCCTGGGCGACATTGAAGACGTGCAAGTAGACAGCTCCGGACCTGAGGGCGCGCAGTCGATCCGCTTCGTTGTTGCCAGCGCGCCCGTGATCCGATCTGTGTTTCGGCGCGGCGAGGGTTCGCCCGGCGACGAGCTCGCGCAGTTCCTGGGGCTCAAGAAGGGCGCTCGCTACAGCCAAGCCGCGTTGGCGCTGGGGCTCGCGCACGCCAACGAGACCCTCGCAGAGCAGGGTTATCGCGAGGCGCGGGTCACCGTCACCGGCCGCCGCCTACACGATGGCGGCGTGGATCTATGCACTCACGTCAGCATGGGGAGAAAACTGCTTTTGCGTTCCGTGCAGATCAGCGGCAACAGCCAGCTGCCCACCGCCGAACTCGCTGCACTGGTGCAGGCCAAGCCCGGCCAGCCACTGAACGACGCCGAGCTAGAGCGCGACGCGCTCGTCATGCAAGCGCACTACTACGATCGCGGCATGATCACGACGCGGGTCAGCACGCCGGAGGTGCGCGTTGTAGACGACGGCATCGAAGTGCAGATCACGGTCAGCGAGGGGCCCGTATTCAAGGTCGCTTCCATCAAGGTCGTGGGCGATCTGGTGACCACGAAGACCGCCTACCTACGCCGACTGCGCGTAAAACCAGGCGACGTATTCAGCCGCAGCAAAGTCGCCGCGGATCTGGCCAGCTTGAAAGCGCTGCACCAAGAGCAGAGCGCAGCGCAGGTCGAGATCGAAGTCGAAACCAACGTCGACCCAAAGAAGAAGCGGGTCGATCTGGTGCTGCGGGTGGGGTCGCCAGCAGCGGAGTGACGCCGGGCCCGCCGGCAGCCTGGCACGACGACACGCGCGGCAGCCGCCAGGTGCCAGGACAGTGCCCAACGCACCCGTCGTGGGTGGCGTCACTTCGTGGGCGGCAGCTCCGACGTGCACAACGCGAGAGATCGATACAGCGCTGTCGGAGCTGCATCCGTTTGCTCCATCCAGGGAGTCTTCAGCGATGCGATGATGCCGCGCGCGCGTTCCATGTCTGTGCGATCGTTTGGTGGACAAGGATCCGAGCAGGTTGCGGGGCGACGCGCGGCGCCACGCATGCCAAAACCGCCGTGCAGGCTGGTCAAGATGTGCACGTGCACCTCGAACGCCGCGCAGTCCCGGCAAAACCGGCTGCCTCCAGACGCGCAGGGTATTTCCACATCGGGGCAAGTGAGCTGCAGGTGCACCGGGCGCCCCGCGTAGCTCGCGCGCTCTGCGCTGACTTCGCCCAAAGCCCCTGCAACGCTGCCACCACTGCGCCCCCAGCCGCCGTCGGACACCCAACTGCCATCCGCGCGCTGTCGCTGCCTGCGACCGTTAGAGCCATAGCTCAGCAGTCGCCCCGCGTACGCGCCCATCAGCTCCCGGGTGTGCTTGCCACCCGTGTGGCTCTCTGAATCCACGATCAACAAGCTGAGCCGATCGCCACCCTCGACTCGACTCGCAGTGGCCGCTGCGCAGCGGTACTTGTCCGCCGTCACCCAGAGCTGCGCTTCGGTCCCCTCGGGAACCCATGCCAGCAGCGCGTCGACGGAGGTGTCCGCATGCAAACCCGCAAGACTCGGCACGCGCCCGCGTAGCCAAGCCAGCTCGGGATCGACAGGCGGCCCCGCGTCTGGCTTGCTCAGCGGCGAACCGTCGTCACTACCCGCAACCGCAACGGGCCTTGGCACCGCCACCGTCGCCGACGCCAGCGCCGGCGCGGCCCCCGCTTCCGAGCTCCGCCCCGCACAAGCCGCAACCACCCACGCCACCCCAAACGCCCCCACGCCGCCAACCGCCCGTACACCCCAAGCGACGCCCATACCGAAGACTACCACGCGCGTTTGTCCGCACTGCTCTCGACGAGGTCGCTATTGGCGCCATCGCCAGGACGCGGGCTCCCATCGTGCGTTTCGTTCGCCTGCGAGAATCGGATCCAGAAATGCCTTGGCCGCTGTCGTCACGTCGGCGAGCGTCCGCCACGCGAGCTGATCGGACTTCGCCATGGCCGCGTACGGCGTTTCCCAGGTGACGTTTGGCTCGGGCAACGACGCCGGCAGCCCATGAGTCATGCGGAACGTGAAGGTCTGCTCGAAAGCTTCCGCGAGCCGGCTTGCTTCGAGCGCGCCGATGCTTGCCAACAAAGCGAGATCCGGTAGGTCTTTGACCCGCGTGTTCGGCCGTGCCCGCGGCATGGTGTAAGCGTGCAGCTTCTCCGCGATGTGCGTCTCGACTGGACAGAGCCGCAGTGTAGGCGGATCGATGCCGACGAAGCCGAGCACGTCGGCGGTCGTGACGGCTTCAGGCTCGCCCAAGATCGGATCGCCGAAGGCAACGTCCACTCCGAAGCGCCGACCGTAGAGCTTGCCCGCGAGCTTGCACTCGGCACGGAAGCGCATGCCGTCGTACTGCATACCTTCGTTTTGAATTTTAGGGTGGTCCTCGTCGGGCCCGATCTCGAAGGTGAGGAAGTCGCCGAGGTCCAGGCGTGCAGCCTCCTGCAACCGCTCAAGCACGCGCTCGGGCGAGCCCATGAACCGCAGGTCGACGTCTTTGGTCGTGCGTGCCCGTGACAGCCGCAGCTCGAGCACCAGGCCGCCCTTGAGCATCGCGGCGTCGCCGAGCGTGTGGACGATGCGGGCCAGGAATCGATCGAAGACGAGCAGCTGCCTTCGTCGAGCCAGCTCGGGCCCAGATCCGGACGCCCGCAGGCGCTGTTCGAGGGCCTGCTTGAAGGCGTCTGGCGAGGCGTAGGTCCGCTTCGTCATGCGGCGAGTCCCCCGAAGGGCTCCAGGGCGTGCTCGACGTCACCGAGCTCACTCCGTGTCGTCAGCCCACGGCGCAGCGCTTGCTGTGCAGCCTGCAACAGCAGCTCGGGCGAGAGCCCGCTTTGCGCCAGGTCGTTCAGCGTGCGGGACACCGACGTGATCGGAACTGGGCCTGCCCACGCTCGCTCGTTGTCGTTGACGTTGGCGTGATGCAACAGCACGCCCTCCGGCACCCGAAATCGTCGCTTCTTCCACGCTGCGGGTAGCGTGACATGTACTTGTGCCGGCAACGCGTCGGAGAGCCGGTGCAATCCGAGGGCGGTCTCGTGTGACAGCACGCCCGCCTGCTCGGACCACAGCCAGACGGTCACCAGCTCCTCGTGCTCGCCGGCCGGGAAGTGCACCAACCGGTAAATGCCCCGACGGACGCGCAGGATCCGCCCGCCACGAACGTGGTGGACCAACAGCTGCGGCGAGTACCCTGCTTCCGCCGCCTGCTGCGTCGTGAACTGTCCCTCCTGCGCGGCGGCGGCCTCATAAAGCCGGTCCCACTCGGGGATTTCAGGGGTACTGCCGACCATGCACAAACAGTAAGCCAAACTTTAGTTTTGTGCAACGTCAGCGGGACACGATTCTCAAGGCAGGCTTTAGTTTTGTGCAGACGCGCCTCCCAATTGGTCTAAACAGGCCGGGTTTTCAGCACCGAGCTTTCACCGCCCACGACCGCGTTTGGCCGCTTGCCGCCAAACCAACGGCAGGCGTGCCCGCATGGGGAGGTCTACCGAAACAGCTTGGACAGTGCCGAACGACGCATCGTGACAAACGGGGAACCGTCCGTGTTGGCAGGCGGCACCAGGAAAGCACCCTTGTAAAACTTCTTGCTCAGTGTCTGGTCGCCGTCCTCATCCACCAGGTAGAGCAGGAGGGTGTCCTGCTTCTTGTTGGTGAACAGGAACGCCATATCGAGCCGGGGCTCGACACCCAGCGTGTCGGCGCAAAAGGAGCGAAGCTTCGTCGCCCCCCACCGCACGTTGATGGGTTTCGGATAGATGAACACCGTCTTGATCCACGGTGGAATGAAAGCGTCGAGCATGATCACCTCAGTGGCGGTCCGCACTGCCAATGGTCACACCACGGCCGGCGCGCAGCCAGCCAAACAAGCGTCACAACACGGCCGGCGCGCAGCGCTCGGCCAGCCGTCCGTGTCCGCCCGTCATTCTGCCGCACACTACAATTGACGTCGCGGCACGCCGTTCACACTCGACGCGATGCGTGCACCAGATGGGGGGACTTGAGCCGGCAGCAAACACCGCCGCCCACAAGACGATTCCCACGATCTAGAATCGCACCCGCCAAACAAACGTCACAACACGGCCGGCGCGCAGCGCTCGGCCAGCCGTCCGTGTCCGCCCGTCATTCTGCCGCACACTACAATTGACGTCGCGGCACGCCGTTCACACTCGACGCGATGCGTGCACCAGATGGGGGGACTTGAGCCGGCAGCAAACACCGCCGCCCACAAGACGATTCCCACGATCTAGGAACGCACAGATCCGCACATTAGGCCGAGTCCTGCCACCACAGGTCCGCCCCAAAGAGCCAAACTCGGTCGCCCCCCTATGAACCCTGTGCACCAGATGGAGGGACTTGAGCCGGCAGCAAACACCGCCGCCCACCAGACGATTCTCACGATCTAGGAACGCACAGATCCGCACATTAGGCCGAGTCCTGCCACCACAGGTCCGCCCCAAAGAGCCAAACTCGGTCGCCCCCCTATGAACCCTGTGCACCAGATGGAGGGACTTGAGCCGGCAGCAAACACCGCCGCCCACAAAGACGGTTCTCACGATCTAGAATCGCACCGCTCGCCACATGAGGCGCAGGCCCGACACCACAGGTCCGCCCCAAAGGGCCAAACTCGGTCGCCCCGCTATGAACCCTGTGCACGAGGAGGGACTTGAACCCCCACTCCTCTCGGAACCGGAACCTAAATCCGGCGCGTCTGCCAATTCCGCCACTCGTGCGTGAGAGCGGGAAGGCTAGTCATTTTGCGACGGATTTCAACGCCAATACAAAAGCGCCACGGCGCGCGGCTAATCCGTGCTGGAGCGGTCACCGAGTTGGCGGCTCGCGGCCGGGGTAAGGATGGTCCGCACCGGTCAGGCCTGCTCGCCGTAGAGATCCCTCAATTTGGCGACGGATTGATCCAGGCCGTTGTCCTTCAGTGTATCGAGCAGTTCCGACAGGGAGCGGGAAGGATTGCGCAAGGCGTTCGCTTGCTCGCGTACGGCATTCGTCACCGCAGCCGGCGCAAGATCTATCATGTCGAGCACGAAGTCGTCCGGGTGAACGGCTTCGACTTCATAGAAGCCCAGAGCGCTGCCGGGGAAGTCGTGAAGGTTAAACGTGACGATGGTCTGTGCTCCCGCCCGGATGGCAGCGGCAAGCACGTGACGGTCGTTGGGGTCAGGCAGCGTGAGGCCGTCGATCAGCGGTTCGTAGCCCGTCACGGTGGAGTCGGGAATTGCCTTGCCCATCAGCTCACGGGTGCGGGCGAGTGCGCATGGTTGGAGATCGGGCCGCTGGGCCTGAATCGACCGGAAGCACTCGTCGAGGATCGTTTCTGACCATCGAACCCGAACGATTCCTGTGAGTCCGATCCGCACAAGCAGATCCCGAAGTGGGGCCGGGTACAAAACGCAGGCGTCGTAGATGACGACGAACGCCATGGGGCTCAGTACCCGAGACCGTGCTTTTGTGCTTCTGCCGCCAACTCGTCGAGCACGCCCTTGCGGTGAGCGGCGTCCTTTTCCTTGTATGCCACGATGTCTGCGACTCGGACGCGGCGGTGGGTGCCAACCATGCGGAAGGGGATGTCACCCTCGTCGAGGAGGCCTACAAGGAAAGGCCGTGACACGTTCAACATGTCTGCTGCTTGCTGAGTGGTCAACTCAGCATGCACCGGAACGATAGACACCGCGTTGCCGTTGGCCATCTGCGCCAAGATGTCGAGGAACAGCTCGAACGCCTGCCGCGGAACGGTGACGGAGACATGCTCCTTTGCGCCCTCCGGCTTGACGCGGATGGTGCGGGTCGACGTCTTGCGCAGGACCTTCGACAGCGCGCGGATCGCTCCTTGCGCCTGTTCCGATTCTTCCGTCGAGGGGATTCTCAGGGCGGTAGCAGTCATTCTGACAAGCTAGCGCACAGGCGAGATAAGCGCAATAAACGCAACAACCGTAATATCCGAAATGTCGCCTGAGAGCGGGGCGACCGCACGGTGACCCCGAAGCTCTGGAGGCTTCTGGGGATACAAAAGCCCCACGCCGCGCGGTTAATTCATGCAGGAGCGGTCCCCGAGTTGGCGGCACAGGGCTCGGAGCATGCGTTTTTCGGATTCTGAGGCTTTGCCGCTCGCCAGCTTGACCTTCAACTCGTTCTTCACGCGGGTGAGCTTGGTGCGGGCCCCCAGGTCTGGCGTGCTTGTGTCTGAGCTGTCCACGCACTCCGGTTTCATGCGCTTGATGCCGCTCTTGTCGATGGTGTACGGCGGGTTGCAGCTCGTAGCCCGGGGCGCTCGATGCGTCAGGGTGCTCGTCTTGCCTGCGCGTACATGAACAGTGCGCACGCTGCGCTTGTCGCCGCGCCACAGCTCGACGTTGTGCCTGCCCGGGTCGAGACGGCGCCGCACGATTGGGGTGGAGCCGAGGTTCGCGCCTGCCACTACCACTTTGTTGCAGAAGGGCACGCACATCACGTTGAGAAAACCAACGCCGTCCGCATCGGCATCGCCGTCTTGCATGTTGACTCGCCGCGCTGTCGTCGTGCCCGCGACGATGTGCACAGAGATCGTCTTTGAGACTGTGCCACGCTTCAGCAGTACCGTGTGCCGGCCAGGCTCCAGCGCGTGGCGCACGATCGGCGAGCGACCCTCCGACTTGCCGTCGACGACGACGCGATCGCAGAACGGCGCACAGACGATGGTCAGAAAGCCCTTGCCGTCCGTCGCCGTGGCCTTGGGGAGCGGCTGGAACGGGTTCAATAGATCCGTATCGTCATCCGTCTGCGGCGGCTTTGGGTCTGGCACGTCCGAGTCGTCGTCTGGCTGCGGCACCTGGACGCTGGGCAGCGGGAGCAGGCCGAAGGGCGTCAGGACCGGAGGCAACTTCGGCGTCGCGTGCCCGGGCTGGGACGCCGGCGCAGACACCTGCGTCGGCACCACCGGCGACGCTGGCGCCTCTGCAGTGGTCCCCGCGCTGAGATCCAAAGCGAGCCCCAAGCCCAATCCGACCAAGCCCGTGAATAGCGCGAAAGAGGCCGCGGCCAGCCACCACCACAACGGAGGGCGCGTGCGCTGCGCTGGTTGCGGAGCTTGGTGCACGCCGGTTTGCGC
Source organism: uncultured Myxococcales bacterium (assembly GCA_937872925.1). Classification (GTDB taxonomy): domain Bacteria; phylum Myxococcota_A; class Polyangia; order Polyangiales; family Polyangiaceae; genus JACKEA01. Next base: position 29,311 of record CALMUT010000306.1, read on the forward strand.
CGCCACGCTGGTGGCTTCACGCACCGGCGAGGGCAGCGACGCCATGCGCACGGCAAGCTCATTACAATCGGCGCACTCTTCCAAGTGTGCCTGCAGGCGCTGCTTGTCGGCCGCGGGCAACGCACCGATCTCCCGGCGTGCGATCAACACTTCAGCGTCCACGCAGTCGTCGGGTGTGCGCTCGGCGATCTGCTCGCGCAGCTCCGAGAGCCCGAGCATGCCGCCGCAGGCGTCACAGCAGGCGGCGTGTTCGTCGATGCCGGCTCGACGCGGCGAAGCGAACAGCTGTTCTATCTCAGGACAGTTCATGGTTTGGTCTCCCCGGCGCGCAGCGCGTCGGCTCCGTCGCGAAAACGATCGCGCAGCCGCTTCAGGCCGGCGCGTAGCAGACGCTCTGCTTGCTTGGGATTGCCCAAACGCATGCGGTGCGCGATGACTTCATGGTCGCCGCCGTCTAGCCAGTACCAAAGCGCGACCATTTGATCTCGCGTCAAGAGGTCGTGGGCGCGGTCCAGCATCTGCTCGGCAGCTGCCATCCGCAGCGGATCGGTGCTGGGCGCGCGCAAGCTCGCGTCGTCCCCAACCAACACTTCCACCCAGCGTCGACCGCCTGCGCGGTTGCGCGGGTCGAGGTGCTCGGGCCGGGAGCGAACGTAGTCGATGGCGACGCGCGTCGCGACCGTGGTCACCCAGGCCCGAAACGCGCCGCCCTGTTTCAGGGCCCCGGACTGGGCCACCGCGCGCAAGCGTCGCAGATCATCGGCGCGCAGGCGTTCCATGACGCGCACGACGATCTCACGTCGGTCGTCGTCGCTCTTGCACAGCGGCCCGGTGATCTGCCACTTGCCGGTGATGCCCCAAAGGATGGGCTCGATCTCGGACCACAGCGCCTGCCACGCCGCAGCGTCGCCGAGGGCGGCGGCTTCGGCCAGGCGCTCGAGCTCCACCTTCATAAAATAGAGTAAACGGCCAGGGGCGGCGACTCGTCACCGGGCCCCCGCGCATTTTCTGAAAATGAGCCGAGCGCTACTTCTTCCCGTAGCCCCGGGGCGAGTTCCAGCGGCGTTTGACGTGCACTTTCAGCACATCCCGGTACAGCCCGATGTGGGCGCAGTGGTCCATCTTGTCGTTGCCGTTGTAGCCCCGCACATGGAAGTTCCCGCGGGAATAGCGGCTGATCAGGTCCAGCCCCATGGGGTCGGAACCCCGCGGTGTGGTCTTGCGGGCTTTGCCACCCATCTTCTGGATCAGGAAGTTCGCCGTTTCAGTGGTGGAGGCGTAGCCCGGCGGGATGATCGACGAGTGACTGACGAACAGGAACTTCTTGCCCCGCACGGATTCGCGCGTCCAATCGATGAAGGGCTTGAGTTGCGTCTCGTTCAGGGTGTTGCCGGAGTAGCCCGAGTGCAAGCCGTCGAGTAACACGACGGTGTCCACCAGCTTGTGCCCGTAAGGCTGACTGATGATCTCTTGCACCGCGCCGTAGCCGGCACTCCAGGCTGAGAGCCCGACGTGGCGCACGCGAGCGCGCTTCTTCCCGGTCTTGGTGGCAACGGCCTTTTCTACGCTCTCCACCAAGCGTTCGAATGCCTTGGGAGACTGGAAGGCGGTTCCGTACGGGCCCGAGCCGAGGCCGAGATCGATACCGACCAACACCGCACCATCCATGACCTGCACCCACTCTTTGCGAATGGGTTCGTGCCCATGGAAATGAAACATCACGTCGAAGCGTCCGCTGGGGGAGGTTCCACCCTTCTGGGGCATGATCATCTGCCCCATGCTCGGAGCTCGGCTCCAGCGATCGTAGATGCCGTATCCGGGATCTGGCGTGTTGCAGGGATTGATGCCGCGTTCTTTCGCGCTCTTCTGGGTTTGCGTGCTGGCACCCGGCTTCTTGATGCGTGCCTCTTTGCCGCTTCCACTGCGCTTGCGGCTCTTTCCGCTCTTCTCGTTCTTGCCTGGGATCTCCAATTGCTGGCCAGGCTTGATGGGGTCGCCTTCTTCTAGGCTGTTCTTGTCCCGCAGCGCCGCTACCGTCACGCCGTAGCGCTTGGCGATGCCCCAAAGGGAATGACCTTTTTCGACCTTGTGCACCTTCGCGCCGGCTGCTGCCGCTTCACGAACGGAACCGGGCCCAACCAGGCACAGAGTGGCCAGGGCGATCACGGCGGAGCGGAGGAGGGTCGAAGACAGCATCCCGAGAGGACCCAGTCTTTTCGCACCCGGTCCGGCTTTTCAACTAAGCGGGGTCGATTTTTCGAGAACGACTGGCAAGTCTTGGGCTTAACCCTCTGAAACCATTCCCGTTTCTCTGGCCGCACGGCATTTTTTGCGCGCACGGCAGACTAGGCATCCGTCACGCCCCGTCTAAGCTCCCGATGATGCACGCCAAACACACACTCCTTGCAACCGCTATCGCCACCCTCGTCGGACTGCCTCAGCTCGCCTGCGAAGTCGCCTGCATCGAAGACGGCTCCGGCACGCGCTGCACCGCCAAGAGTCTCAAGCGCTACGACGGTGCGCGCCCAGCGGCGCAGGCCTTCAACGCAGCCCCTGGCGCGCCCATCACCATCGACGTGCTCTACGGCAACGTCTTCGTCACCCGCAGCGCGTCGCCGCAGGTCGTCGTCGAGTTCGCACCCTTTGCCTACGCCGCCTACGACAACCAGGCCACCGCAGACCAGGAACTGGCTCAGAACCTCCGCGTCGCTGCGGCACAACAAGGTGGCATCACCGTGACAGTCGCACGCCAGGGCGGCAGCAATGGGCTCGGCTCCGACGTGGTCGTGCGCGTGCCCGACGCGTTTACCGGCGCCATCAACATCGTCAACCGCGCCGGCGGGCCCCTCAACCACTTCGACGTCAAGACAGACTTCGTCGGCAACGCTTCTGCCATCAGCGTGCAGAACTCCGCCAGTATGGGCAGCTGCTACATCCAGGCTGCGCCCAGCGTGAAAAACACCACGGTGCAGTGCAAGAACGTGATCAGCGTCTTCGACGTGAGCGACACGGTGAACATCACCAACGACAAACGCGACCACGAGGGAGGCACGCCCGCAATCACCTTGCGCATGGCCGGTGCGTCCGCGGGCGGTGGCAAAGTCTACAGCGCTTCGGGCAGCATTGCCGCCACCTTCCCGGCCGCAGGCGGCTATACCCTGGCGGCTCGCGCGTCCCGGGGCAGCGTGAAGGAGGGCACCCTGCCGGCGGCGTGCTCCAAGCGTGAGCGCAGCGCGGGGGACAAGGACATCCTCTGCGGCGCCGGCCCCAACTACGACATCCAAGCCGGGCACGCGCCCACTGGCCCCGCCCGCGAAGCCAACGTCGACCTTTCCTTCCGCTGAGTATGATCCCGCGACACGCAGTGCGGCGCGGCGTCGGCCTTGCCGCAGCGGTCAGCGCAGCGCTGCTCCTGCTCGGGTGCAACCGCGAGACCAAAGCGCAGCACGTGGCCCTGGGACGCGCCCTGGCAACACCGGTTTCGCTGATTTGCAGCACCATCCGAAAGGAAGCGGGCGGCTGCTACGGCGACTGCAGCACGTTCCTGAAGGCCGAGGACGGACGCGCCTATCGCCGAGCCGCTGAGTTGTTGACGCGGCTTCCGGTTGTCGACGATCCACACACCGAAGCAGACATCGCGGGCGTACGCGGAGCCAGCGAAGCGGTGATGCGAGCCTTGGGTACCGCTTGTGCACAGGACATCGACCGTGCGGCAGGGCTAACCGCAACGGTTACCGACTGTGCCAACGCGCAGCGGGCCAACGGCATGGTCTTCGGCGCCCTACGCGAGCTCGTCGGCCAGCTCGCGTCCGATACCAAGAGCCGCGTCGGTGTGGACCTTCCAAGTCCCGAGCACTGTCCGCCGCAGCCCTGATCCCAAGCGCTGCTCCAGGGTTGACAGCGTGGCGCTTCGCTGCGAAGTCCCGCCATGGAATTTCGAGAAGTCTATCGGAACCACGCGGACCGCTATCACGAGCTGGTATCCGCGGAGGATGCTGACGACAACCTGAGGCACGCCCTGAGCGACATCTTCGGAAGCGCTCCTGGCAAACTACTCGACGTCGGCGCGGGCACAGGCCGTGTCTCACGCCTGCTGCTGGAGCAAGGCGCACACGTGGTCGCCCTCGAGCCCGAAGCCGCCATGCTGGATGTGGCCCGGGCTCAGCTTGCAGAGTACGTGCCGCATCAGCTCGAGCTGATGATTGGCGACGGGCGCGCCCTGCCCTTCGATGATGACAGCATGCAGGGCGCCGTCGCCGGTTGGGTCTTCGGACACTTTCGCTATTGGGAAGAGGCGGACTGGCGAACGCATATCGCCCAAGCACTCGCAGAGATGCAGCGCGTGGTCGTTCCCGACGGAGCCCTTGCGGTGATCGAGACTTTGGGCACCGCACAGGAAGCGGCAGCGCCGCCGAACGAGCGCCTGGGCGAATACTACGCCTGGCTGGAGCAGCAGGGGTTCGAGCGCAGACAGTTTGCAACGGACTACGTATTCACGGACGCGGCGTCTGCCGCGCGCTGCTTGGGCTTCTTCTTCGGCACAGAGCTGGAAACTAAAGTGTTGGAGCGCAAGTGGACGCGGGTTCCCGAGTGGACCGGAATGTGGACGCGACAAGAAGCGTGAACGCCATTTCGCCTTCGGCGCGCACCACGCGGCCTAGAAACACTCCCGCTTTGGAATGCGCACGCCGTCCTTGTCCAGGGTGTACGGGGGTGAGCAGTTCGCTTTGGGCTTCGGCGGACGCGCCGCGGGCGGGCGCTTGGGTCCCGCCGGAACCAGACCAGGAGTGGGACTCGGCTCCGCCGCACTGGCCGTTGGCGTCGGAGCGACCACCGTTGCAGTTGCAATGGGCCCAGGGCCGGCGCTGGCGTCGGACACCGACATGGCGCTTTCCCTCGACTCCTTTGACGCGCCGGTCGCCCCTGCGGACGCTTCCGCAGACGCCGCTTCCTCAGCTGGCGCTCGCGCGTAGATGATGATGAGTGCGACCACCGCGATCAACGCCACCACGGCGGCGGCGCCCAACACTCCAGACCAAAGAGAGCTGACAGGCAACGTCTCGGCAGCGCTGGCGCCCGGAGCCGGTCGTTGCTGCGTCGGCTTGGTGTCGTCCATGGGTCCCGCCACGGAATGAGCGCCGGCTTTTCGCGTCGTGCGGGTACCGTCAGGGTCTGATAGCTGGGTTGTGCGGGTGCCGTCAGGATCGCCGGACAGCGACACTGCGGCCGCTGCGTCCGTCGCGTCGAGGGACTGCGTCGTACGAGTGTCGTCGGATCCGCGCAGCAACTCGGTCGTGCGCGTCTCGTCTCTAGACGGCGGCGGTGGCGTCGCGCTGGGCATCGTCGTGTCGAGGCGTGCAGGCACCTGCGCCCCACCCTTGCTGGGCTCCGGTCCGGCTCGGGTTTCGGTGGCGGCCACGCCGGGCGCTGGGCGCGCTTCGGTCGGATCCGTAGCCGCGTTCTTCTGCACTGGCGACGAAGGCGCCGCACCCGGCTCCCACGCTTCCACCGCCGCGCAGGCCTTCCGGCGCCTTTCGAGGGTGCCGTGCCCGACTTGCTCGACCCAGTCCGCAACCTCCGCCCGGGATGCTGGGGTGCAGCACTCGCGCACGGCGCGCCCCATGGCCTGTGCGGTTTCGAAGCGCTCCGCCGGATCGAGCCTGAGTGCACGCAGCACGACTTCGTCTAACGCTGGCACTGGGGTGTGGGCAAATTGGCTGGGTGGTTCGTAGTCCGCGGCTTCTACGCGCCGCACAACCTCGCCCGGCTGAACGCCGTCGTGGATGCGTCGCCCGCTCAGCGCTTCCCACAAGGTCACGCCCGCTCCATAGACGTCCGCACGGCGATCGACGTCCAGACGGCGGATCTGTTCGTGGGCCATGTACGCCAACTTGCCTTTGATCTCTCCGGTGCGCGTGACCTGGATGCGCTGCGCCGCCAGGGCCACGCCAAAGTCGATCACCCGAACCAGCCCGTCTCCGCCGATCAACAGATTGTGCGGCGACACATCCCGATGCACGAGGTTCATCGGCGCTCCGCGTTCGTCGTTTGCTTCGTGCGCCGCGTGCAGGCCCTCCAGCGCGCTGACGATGACTGCGGAGACGATCTGCGGTGGAATCAGCTGCCCGCCTTGCGTCCAAACCCCGCCAAGCTCCGCAAAGGACAGCGCGGGCACGTACTCCATCACGACCAAAAGCTCGCCTCCAGCCGCAACCACGTCGAGGACACTGATCACGTTCGGATGCACGATGCGTGCGGTGAGACGCGCTTCGTCCAGCAACATGTCGCGGAAGTATGGGTCCTTGGCGAACTGTGGGTGGTGGCGCTTGATGGCCACGATCTTGGAGAACCCCGCGTCGCCCTCGGCGCGCCCCAAGTGCACGCTGGCCATGCCCCCACGCGCAATGGCGTCAAAGAGCAGGTAGCGACCGACTTTCTCCGGCTGCGCCATCAGTGTTTGTGCTCTTCTTCCGGGTCGAAGGGCACTCTCAGCACTTGCGCGAGATTCTGGGCAACGGCACGCGCCTCGTTGCGTACAGAGCCTTGCAGGATCCACAACTCCGCGATGCCAAGGGGTACCAAGACATTGAAGTTGTCGCCGTAGCCCACGGACGTGTGGAGCTGGACGCGCGTCGACGTTGCCAGGACGAACGGGATACTGTGCTGTAGCTTGTTGTTGCGCAAGACTTCAATGGTTTGCTTTGGCACGTCGAACACGATCCGACTGCGCGGAGCGCTAAGTGCCATCGCGGCGAACATTCCCGTACCAAGGAACGTCATCACCACCATGGCACCGGAGGAAATCAGCGCGGTTGAAATGCCTGACGTGAGCCACATGAGAGGGAAGATCAACACAGTGGTCACCGCAAGCACGACTGCGACGAGAACCGTCATGGTCCAGCGCGACGCGGGTTTCTCGATGTCGTGTGCCCGAGCGTCCGGACCAATGACGACCACGCCGTCATCGGCGATCGACCCAACGCCGATGGTCAACAGCTGTGGAACGCCGACCGGATGCAATATCGAGCGCTGCATGATGCCCGGTGTCGACATGCGTCCCAGTGCGTCGACTGCACGCACCAGCGCGTCCCGGTGCTCGGGGCGAACGGTTCGGCTCTGGGAAAGCACGGCTCGAAGAATTGTCACGCGCCACGCAGGATCCGAAATCCCCGGCAGGCTTTTTCGTTCGAACCAGAATCCGTGCTGATCGCAAACTGCGAGCCCGGCGGTGGGCGGGGCGGCGAAAGCCTCCCACCGCAGCGGCTGGGCGCAGCTGGAACACACTCCGGGCGGTTTTGAAGGTCGCGGCGACTGCGATGGCCGTGCCGTAACCAAGCCGCTCGCGGTCGTGTCGAGCCAGAAGCCACAACACGCTCCGCAGCTGAGGGCCGTTGGGGCCACCGCGGGCAGCGGCTCCAAAGTACCGCCGTTGCAACCTGGACAATCGGCAAGCGCGCGCATAGTTAGCGACTGCGGTAGGTAGCCGGATCAATGGCGAGGCGTTTGAGCACAGAGTAAAGCCAAGGACGGCCAACGGCGAGATCTCGCGCGACTTGAGCAACGTTGCCTTCTCTGAGGCGCAGTGCGGTATCAAGGCGGGCGCGGAAAACCGCATCAGCTTCTCGGTCATCCGTACGACGCGACGGAGACGCTGGAAGCAGACCGTCCGGCAATTGAGCGAGCTGGACGTGGCTGCCGCCTGCAGCTGCGACGCTAGCGGCTGCCGAGCGCACGACGTTTTTCAGCTCACGCACATTGCCCGGCCACTCCGCGCCAAGCAACGCCTCCATCGCTTCGACAGAAAACGCCGCAGCAGGCTCAAAGTGCGCGACCAGTGCCGGGATGTCTTCGGCATGCTCCCGGAGCTGCGGCACCGACAGACGCCAGGCGGCCAAGCGGTGAAACAAGTCTGCGCGAAACTGCCCAGCTTGAACCCGTGTTTCCAGGGGCGCGTTCGTGGCAGCCACAACTCGAACGTCAACGCGCACGGCGCGGTCTTCCCCAACGGCGCGCACTTCACTGGTCTCTAGAACCCGAAGCAGCTTCGCCTGTGCGTCTAGGGGCAGATCACCCACCTCGTCCAACAGCAACGTGCCCCCCGCCGCGGAGCGAAAGAGCCCGTCCCGAGCGCGATCTGATCCCGAGAACGCTCCTTTGGCATGACCGAACAACTCCGCCTCGACCAAGTCTTTCGGAAGCGCCGCGCAGTTCACCGCCAAGAGCGGCCCGCTGCGACCGCTTGCCGCATGCAAGGCATGACTGACGCGTTCCTTTCCGACCCCGGTCTGCCCTTCGACAAGTGCGGGTTCCGAACGCTGCGCGATCTCGACAATGCGCGCGCGCAGGGCCGCTACGTTGCCAGCGCCGATGAGGCCCAGGTCGTCGTCGGTCGACACCCGGTGCGATTCCACATCCATCACCGCTAGCAGCAGCGACCGACCCAGACGAAGCGTCGCCCCATACGCAAGCAGAGTGGGCTGAGTGCAGCGCACAGCCGCGACGTAGCTACCGTTACGACTGTTCAGGTCTTCGACTTGATAGCCGCCGTCTGTGGGCGTCAGTCGCACATGCACGCGCGATGCTTGCGAATCGTCAAGAACGATCGTGGCGCTCTCGTCGCGTCCAATGGTGCCGGCCCGCTCGATGCCCACGGGTATCGGCGGAAAGGCGGCGTGGTCCTCCGTGAACACAATGAGCACGCCGGGACGGGGGCGCGCAGCCTCTGCGCCAATCGCTTCATGCCGCGTCTCAGTAGCGTCCGACATTTTTGGGGCAGTGTATCAGCACCCACCAGCAGTCCGGCGACAAAGCGAAGTCTAGGCGGTCGTGCTAGACTTCGTGGATGCGCGTCTGGCTAGGGCTGCTTCCCTTGTGCATCGCGTGCACCGTGGCGGAACCCCTAGATGGCTTTTCCGGCCCCAGCGCGGGAAGCGGCGGCATTGGCGTGGCGGTCGGCGGCTCCGGCGGGACCAGTGGCACCGGTGGATTCGCTACGGCTGGGAGTTCGGGGTTCCCCGCGATCGAGTGCAAGACCGCCAGCGAGTGTTCTGACGGTGACCCATGCAACGGTGCCGAAGTTTGCCTGCCCGAAGGCAAGTGCGGCCCCGGCACGGCTCCGAAGTTGGATGACGGCAATGCCTGCACCGTGGACTTTTGCGATCCCAAGAAGGGCGTCGTGCACGAAGGCAGCGCCGGGCCGACGGTCAAAGCATGCGGGGCACCTTGTCCGAAGAACTACTACGTTTCGACCGCGCTGGTATGCGACACGGTGTGCGGCGGGCCCGCCAACTGCGGCTTCTGCGTCAACGGTTGGGCGTGTGACGAGATCTGCCTGCCAACGATTCAAGTGTGTTGTCGCAACGATGCGTGCAACACGGTCTGCCCTTCCGGCTACGGCTTCGTCAAAGAAACCAAGACGGAGAAGTGCGGCTGCGGCAGCGCCGCGCCGGGGCCAACCGCGGAGTGCAAGCGCAAATAGAACGCGCTCTTCTGTTAAAAAAGACGCACGTATAGGACCAGTGGTCCCGACTCCGTTCGATCTGGCATGCGGGACAGAGCGCGTTCGATACACGCCAAGGTCGGAGGCGAGATCCCATCCGACTCGTGCAACCGGAACTGGGTCTGGTAGTTCTTGCGATACACGGCCCAACCGATGCTCTGTGCGCCACCGCGGTGGCAACGATCCATTCCCGAATCCAGCACAGGTCCGAGCACCCCGCCGTATTCGTCCAGCAGATCGACGCGTACCTCGCCCACGGCTCCGCTGCTTTTCGGCGGCTCAGCCTGGGGTGCTGGATCGAGTTGCACGGTTGTCTTGGGGGCTGTCCGCGGCGACGGCGCAGCGACGCAGCCAACGCAAATTAGCGCGGCAAGCAACAGCGTTCGATTCATGCCGAGTGCAACCATAGCAGCTGCCCTTCGCGGATGTTATCGTCGAAGCCATGCGGGGCCGGGGACACAAAGTGGCGCTTGCGTGCGCGTGCGCACTCGCTACTCATGCGACCCACACGGCGCAGGCCGGAAGCTGCTACGGCGAGCGCCCATGGCGTAGCTTCCCTGAGGCCATGACCGCGGCGCCACCGAACACTCATTTCTGGCTATTCTCGCCGCCAGATTGGGACCGCCGCGTGTGTGACGAAACACCAAAGGCCGATCCAACTGAGCCCAAGTGCCGCGAGGGCGAGTATGCGCTGCAGCTCCATGCCGCGCCGTCCGCAATCGCCCCGCGCCAGGCGCTTGCCGCGGACGTGCATGTGTACCGCAGCGAGAAGGGCGCCGTTACCGAGTTGGTGCCCCGCGCGGCACTTGCGGCGGGCCGGCGCTACGAAGTGCGTCTGGTCGACGCGCAAGGCCGGGAAGTCCGATTGGTGGGCACGTTTCGGGTCCAGGGGCCCGCAGACCACAAGGCGCCTAGCCTAGCGGAGATCAAGAGCGCGGAGCGCTACCGGCCACCTCCAGTGCAAATCAGCAAGAGCGGCGCCCGCATACTGACTATTGACATGTACGACTCCAAGCCTGGCGTCGTGGTGGAGCTTGCAAAGCCAAGCCGCGCGTCCTTTTTTGCAGTCTGGGTCGGAGAGCCAGGCAAGTCCATTGACTTCAGTGCACCACCCAATACCTACGACCGCGCCAACAGCGGATCAGTGTTTGAGCTGGATCTGGGTGGCTCGGATATGTGCGGCGCATCCACGTTTGTCATCCCGGACCGAGATGCAGTCCGCATTGGGATCCGCGCCGTCGACCTCGCGGGCAATCGCAGCCAAGGGCGCGAAGTCGACGTGAAGCTGCGCTAGCCGGGGGCAGGCCAGCGCATGCTTCGGCATCAACGCGACCGCCGTTGCCAGGGACTGAGTGCCATCGTGGCCTCCCCGTTCGTCGATCAGCATACGAGCGCGGTCAGCCTGCGTGCGCGACGCCGGTCGAAGCGAGCCACGCCTAGTGAAGGGCCGATGGCGCTCACGCGAAAATCGAGTCTATAGGGATCTTCACGGCTAGTTCTGGCAGTGTCATTGTGTCGCCTGCGGCGAACTCCTCGCGTTTCCAGTCACCTCCCGCGCGTATCCAGGTCTCGACCGAACGCGTTGCAGGATCCACGAGAACACAGCACTGCAGCGACGGCATCTTCTTGTAGTGATCGAGTTTCTCGCGTCGGTCGTAAGCTGCGGTGCTCTTGCTCAGCACTTCGACGACGATTTTTGGATTCGTCACCGTGTTCTGGTTTTCTGGATCGGTTTCGATCGGACCGCAAACAACGGTAACGTCGGGGTAGGTAGTCAACCCAGTGGCCGCGACACGGATTCTGAGATCGGAGCTGTATGCTCTACGGTCAGTCCCGCGCACAGCCTGAAACAGCAAAGCGCTCATTGCCACTGAGACTGCCGCGTGTTCCGGCGTGCCGCCGGCCATCCGGTAAATCTCGCCGTCGAGGAATTCGTGTTTGGTATTGCTGGCTTCTTCGTACTGGAGGTACTCGGAAAACGTGTAGCAGTGACGAGACCCAGGGGAAGTCACGAGTTGGACTCTAGCAGAGGCGCGAAAGTCCGGCCATTGAACCCCATTCGTTGGAAGCGGCTTGGTGACCCGCGCAAGGACGATAGGGTCCACGGATTTCGATCTCACCGCTCTCTCGGGGAAACTCGAGCAGGCGGTGAGCAGCCCCCCCCCCGCGCCGCTCACTTGCTAATCTTGAACACACTACCGGAGTAAGTCCCGACGAACACGTCAGTGGCGTCTACTGCAATGTGATTGGATTGTTCCGACGCCGGGCCGGGCAAACCCGTGGCTAAAATCACTGCAGGCCCGCCGGCTTTGGGCACACGCTTGAGCGTTCTGCAGTCACCTGCCGTCTCCAGAAAGTACAAGTCGTTTGCGTCGAAACCTACGTGGGACGCAACTGCGCCCTGATACAGCACCGTGGGCGCTCCACCTGTTAGCGCAACTCGATTCAAGGATTGACCGAACAACGCAAAGTATACGTTCGTGGCGTCGACGTTGAGCCCATGCGGCCAGAAGTCCGACGTAACGAGAGTTTGCGCCGCGTCGCCCTTTTCGTTGCCCTTGCGGATGACGTGCTTGGGCGTGCTCGGTGGGTTCGGCTCAGGGGATTCGACCCATGCGATGTCCGTCCCGTTGCTGGCCGCGTCCATACCGCCGAAGCGACCCGCGGTTGTGGCGTAGCTCGCGGTGGGAGCGCCACCGGATTTTGGCAGCGTATAGTAGGTACCGTTGCCCGTATCCACGAATGTGAGGCTATTGGTAAGCGCCAGGCCGACGCCGGTGCCCGCGATCATGCTCGAGCCGTCCAACTTTTCTACGGCGCCGCCACTCAGTGCGCGACGGTAAGGCGCTGAACTGACTGCAAGCGTTCCGCGCGCCATCCAGTACAGGTGCGAAGTGTCGATTCGTATCGATACGGGTTGATCGCCCCCCAGATCCCCGAAGGCGACAATCTTGGCGGGCGCACTTCCATTTTTTTTGACCGAACGAATCCCGCTGCTCGCGCCGTGCGGCGCCGCGAAATATACGGTGTCGCCGCTTTCCGCTACGGAAAAGATCCCCGGTGAGTTCGTTGCGATTTCACTCAAGCTGCCCGCGCCGGCGGCCGTCGGTACGCACGCCGCGCCGCCAGCGCCCGCATTGCCACCAAACGCACCGGTGCCGCTTGCGCCCGCAACGCCGATCCCGCCAGCACCCGCATTGCCACCAAACGCACCGCTACCGCTAGCACCCGCGACGCCGACCCCGCCGGCACCCGCGTTGCCACTAAACGCGCCGGCGCCGCTAGCACCCGAACTGCCACCACTGCCACCACCACTTCCCCCCGTGCCATTACCCAAGGGAACTTCCGAAGAGCAACCCAAAGTTGCGAGCAATGCCATGCTCACTGCCCAGTCATGTCGAATCATTCGTCAACCTCCGCCTGTCTAATGCGTTCGGGGCCGCTAGCGGATCGAAGAAAAGGCCAACCCGACGATATTTCGTCTCGCAGCAGTCAGGATGAACAGCTCGGGTCAATGATGCAACTATACCGCCCCCGTGGGGTTTCGCTTCAGCTCAGTCACCGTCCGATTCACGATGCGCGTAACGACGTGCGCGGCGTTGTGTTTGCTCTCAGCGCCAGGCGGCGCCGCGGAGACGGAAACGATTTCACTCAATTACGACGTGGTGTCGGGCTGTCCATCCCGTGCTCAGTTTGTCGGTGAAATCCTTGCGCGTACGGATCATGCAGCAATCGCCGATCAAACCCAGGCGCGACGCCTTCAAGTTAACGTTACGCGCGAAGCGGACGCCTTCGTTGGTGTTCTACGCATCAGTGACGACAAGCACCCGCCCGCAGAGCGCAGCATCGAAGGCGAGAGCTGCCAAAGCGTCGTGCTAGCGCTTGCCATCGCCGCGGCCCTCGCCATCGATCCCGACGCAGATACACGACCCGAAGCCACGGCATTGGGTGCGCCTTCCACGCCAGCACCCGCGCCGAACGCCACGCCGCGCAAGCAAGCGAAGTCTGCGACACAGCCCAGCACGGGCACGGACATTCCGACGAACGCTCGGCCAACGAATGTGCCGCGAGCCGCGAAGGATGGCGCCGTGCGCGTTTCGGCGGGCGCCGGCCTGGTCGCCACGTGGGGCCCCGCGCCGGAGGTGCTTGTCACGCCGGCACCTTTCGTCGGATTCACCTGGCCGTCGGATTCCTCGCTTGAGCTCGCGATACGCTTGCAGCCGAGCTTTGCGCAGACCGGGACACTGGGTCCGGCGTTCGACGCGGCCGACTTTCGATTGGCCAGCTTGCGCACGGAGATATGCCCGGCAAGCCTAGCGCTAGCTTCCGATCTCGCGCTGCTGCCCTGCGCGACCAGCGATGTCGGTGTGATCTTTGCCAAAGGTCGAGCCATCGCGGAGCCCGCTTCGGAGACGAAGTTCTGGCTGGCCCTGGGCGCTCGGGGCCGTTTGGTCTGGTCGCTCAACGGCTGGCTCTTTGTGGACCTGGCGGCCGGGCTCGCGGCCGCGCCGCTGCGCTATGAATACGTATTTCGCAACCCGAAAAGCCGTATCTATCAGCCTCCGCTGTTCAGCCCCAACGCCGATTTCTCAGTTGGCGGGCGGTTTTGATGATCCGAACGGCGTCCCCGACGCATATGCCAGGTAGAACGTGAGCGCCGAAGCCGTGTTAAGCGCCCCGACCGCCGGGAGCATGCCGTTGGCGGCGCCAGCGACGGCACGGTTGCAAGGGTTGGTCACCGCACATTCGCGGGTGGTTTGGCGCTTCCTGCGCCGCCTCGGACTCAGCGCGGCTGATGCGGATGACGGTTTGCAGGATGTGATGTTGGTGGCGGCGCGACGACTTGAGGACATTCGCATCGGTAGTGAGCGTGCGTTCTTGCTAGGCACGGCTTACCGCACTGCGTCGTCGCTTCGCCAAGTTCGCGGTCGGCGGCGCGAAGTCAGCGACGATGTGTTGATGGAGATGTCCGATCCCGCGCCGCATCCGGATGCCGCGACCGAACAGAGGCGTGCGCGACGTTTGCTCGACGAAGTGCTCTCCAACATGCCCCTGGAACGCAGGGCCGTGTTTGTGGCAGCGGAGTTCGAGGGGCTTAGTCTCACAGAGATCGCAGACGTGCTGGGGATCCCTCGGGGCACAGCGGCCTCGCGCTTGCGCGCCGCTCGGGACGACTTCAAGAGCCACGTGGCTAGACTCCAGGCACGATTTCAGATTGCGCGAGGAAGCACATGAGCGACGACCGCTTACAACGCGACGATGACGCACTGCTTTCGCGTTTGCTGCGCGCAGGTGACGCGGACGAACCTTCGCCCAAAGCGGTGCAGCGCGCGCTGATTGCGGTCACGGCTGCGACGGGCGCCGCGGGCACGACCGCAGGCGCGGGTGCTGCGCAGCTCGCCGCGAGTTCGACGTGGTTCGGCGGCAGCGTTTTCAAGTGGCTGGGCATCGGCGCACTGTGCGGCGTGGTCGTTGGTAGTGCCGGGCCGGCACTTTTGGTCTCGGATGCCGAGCCCGTATCGATCTTGAAGCGGGGCGCCGCGGGGCCGGCACAGCTCGCACGTGCAAAGTCACCGGCCGCGCCGCGCAACACGCGTGCGCAGGTTGGTGTGGCAGAGCACGAGACGAGTGCGCTGACGCCAAATGCGCCACCTGACCCGCCCGCCAGTCGGACGCTTGCGGAACACAGCAAGCCAACGGCTTTTGAACCCGAAGCCGAAGCCGCCGCGCCGGTGGTCCCGACGGCGCCAAGCGAGACGCTCAAAGACGAACTCCTAGTACTCGAGCGCGCGCGCAGCGCGGTGCAACGTCGCGACGCGGCAGCCGCGCAAGCCGCCATATCCGAATACCAGACGCGCTTTCCCCGAGGGCGCCTCTATCCAGAGTTAACGTTGTTGCGCATCGACTTGCTCGCGGCGCGCGGCGACACCGCGGGGGCACGCGCGCTCGCAGCGCAGTTCCTCAAAGCGAACCCAAGCAGTCCCTCCGCGGCGCGGCTCAAGACGCGCTTCAATCTGCCCGATTAACATCGAAACTAGACGGCAAGCTCGGGCAGGAGCTTCAAGCGCTCCGCGCGCGTCGCCGCCGCAGAGCGACCAAGCCGGCCAGAGCGAGCCAGGAGATCGGTGCGGTCGGTGCGCCAACGATGCGACAGCCGCAGCCCGAGTCGTCGCTTGCTGACGGCTTTGCCGGGGCACCCCCGGTGTTTGTGCCGCCGCCGCTTCCCACGCTGGCGCCGTTTCCGGCTGCGCCGCCGTTTCCGCCCGCGCTGTTTCCGCCGCTGCTCGCGCCTGCGGTACCGGCGTTGCCGCCGCCGCTTCCGGCACTGGCGCCGTTTCCGGCTGCGCCGCCCGAGCCCGCGGCGCCGCCCGCTCCGGCGTCGCTCGCCCCGGGTTGATACGCGCGCACGTAGTCGATGTCATAGTTGGCGGGGAAGGGCGTGGTGCTGTCGGGCGAACCCGGCCAACCGCCGCCGATGGCGAGATTCAAGATCACGTACATCGGCACCTGGGGTACGCCGGGGCCGCTGTAGCTCTTGCGTTCGGTTCCGTCGATCGTCCACGTGATCTTGCTGGCGGTCCACTCGAGACCGTAGGTGTGGAAGTCGGCGGAGAAATCGGGCCCGGTGTACTCTGACTCGTCGGACTGGTGCCCCGAGCCGTAGTCAGTTCCCCAGTGCAGGGTCATGTAGATCTTGTTGGGCTGGTGACCGAGAAACTCTTGAATGTCGATCTCGTTTACGCCGGTCGTGCCGACGGCACCCAAGAGCCAAAAGGCGGGCCAGATGCCCTTGCCCTTCGGCATCTTGAGACGCGCCTCGAAGTAGCCGTAGGTCTGCTCGTGGACGGAACAGATCACACCTGAGGTGTAGCTCATGCTCTGCCCGGCGTACTGTCCGGATTGCTTCTTGCCGACGATGCTCAAGGTGCCGTTGTTCAGCGCAAATGCGCTATCCACGTAGGCTTGGAGCTCGTTGTTGATTACGGCTTCGCCCCACTTGTAGCGACGCACCCACTTCCCTGTGTCGAGGGATGTGCCGTCGAACTCGTCCTGAAACGTGAGCGCATATCCCGGCTTGTCCCAGGGGGCGGCATGCGCGCTCGATGCAGCGAAGGTTGCGCAGACCACAGTGAGGCCAATGGCTGCGCGCAGTGAAGCGTCCATGCGTTGCATGTTACCGGCAACTCTCGCCGGGTTGTAGACGGATCTGAACGAGAGATCTTAACCGACGGCAACCAAGCCGCGTGAACCTCCCGTCTCGATCGCGATTAACCGCACCGCGGGATACACCTTGCCACGAGGGGCGCCCGGCGAGTCGAAGGTGACTCGCTTGGTCGTCTTGGTGGAAAGGTCACCGTCGTCGCACAAGACCACCGTGTCCGTGGGGCAGTAGGACCAGCACCAGCCGCCAAGGTTCTTCACTTCGCCGGTCTGGAGATTGCGCGCCCAAAGCCCTCCTGTGTAGATCCAGAAAACATGACGGGGACCCATCACGGTCTTCGAGACCGAGTTCATGAGCTTGTCTGGCGTGTAGCGGAATGCGAGCTTCGTCTCACCCGTGACGAGGTTTGCGACTTCGACTTGGCCGTTGCCCGCTCCGAAGGAACGGAGGTAACTGGCCGTTTCGTTCCACACTGAGGGCTGGAGCATCGATCCGGGAAGGCGAGGAATCACGTAAGTCGAGTGCCGGTGACGCTCAGGCTCCCGTCGTTTGGTGCGGCACGATGTTCGAGGCGGAACGGCCTGAGCAACCACAGTCCCGAGCTGGACACGTCCGCCTCCACCACTGGTGGATGCAGCTTGTGGCTAGAAGCGAGCACACCGGCACTGCCTTGGCACTGTGTGGCGCCGCACGGAGGCGGGTGTGCGTGCGGTCGTACACGCGAGCGCATGTTGACCGAGGAACTCTTGGATATCGATCTCCTTTACGCCGGTCGTGCCAACGGCACCCAAGAGCGACGTGGCCCATGTCAAAGATCCCACGGCCCTACTGATGGGTTGAGAGAACGCCCGAGCCCGGGTCTGTGCGGCCCGGGTCCGTGCGGCGTCGTGCCGAGAGCAGCGCGGCCGCGCTCAGCGCGAGTAGCCACAGTCCCGATGGACCGCCTCTGCCGCGCGGCGACAGCTGACAGCCACCGTCGTCCCCGCCACTGAGACGCGTCTTCTGAGACTTGGCGCCAGCGCCGGCGGAACTGATCGGATCTTCCGGGTCGTGCCAAGGCGCCCCGGCCTCGCCGCCTGCGCCGGAATTGCCGCCTGCGCCCGCGTTGCCGCCTGCGCCCGCGTTGCCGCTGCCGCCTGCTGCCGGGCTCGTGCCGTCGCTACACGAGGCACCGGTGGCGCTCAGCACACACTTGGTGCCAGCGGGGCAGGCTTTGGCGTTCTCGGGCAGGCCCGCGCTATTGCAGTGCGCGATGGTGCCATCGGGCAAGCATGTATCGTGGGCTTTGGGCACTTCCTTGGCGCTGGCGACGCAGAACGCGCTGACGCAACGCGCGCTGCTCGTGCCCGCGGTGGAGCAGTACGCGGCGTAGGCGCTGCAGTCCCCCGGCTCCGATGGAGCGCCGTTGTTGCAGTCCATGATCTTGGCGTCGTCGAGACAGACCTTGGTCTTGCCCTTGGCCGGGCAGAATACGTTCACGCAGCGCGCGCCCAGCGAGTCCTCGACGCACTTGGCACCAAAAGCGCCGCAACTGCCGCTGCTGATGCCACCGTCTTTGCAGGTCCCGATCTTGTCACTGTCCAGGCAGACCTGCTTGGAGCCAGTGGCCGGGCAGAATACGCTGACGCAGCGCACGCCTTTGGAGTCGTTGACGCAGTTCGCGCCGTAGGCCGCGCAATCGCCCTTGCCGCAGCTGCTGACGATCTTGCTGCCCTCGCAATGTGTAGGCTGACAACTGCAGGGGCCGCCGCCCGGTCCGCCGCCCCACCATTCCCAATGCCAGGCTTCGCTGGGCACGGTGCGCTTGAAGCCGTACTTCGCGCCGTTGGCGTTGAGCCAATTGAGCACCCCTGGCGACGACGTATTCAAGTCGAGGGCATGTCCGCTCTGATGGTTGCTGTAGCCCGGCTTCGCCGCCAAGTTGCAGTTGTTGCAGTTGCAGTTCACGTAACAGCTGTAGAGGTATTGCTGCTCCGACATGGTGCGGAAGCCGCTCACGACTTTCAGGGTCACGCCGGCCTTCGCCGCTGCCTGCGCCATGACGTAGTAGGCGTTGGCGGTCTCCTTTTCGACCTTTTTCCCGTCAACGGTCACGACCGTGATGGGAAACGAAGCGCCCTTGTTGTAGCCCGTATCCTTCGATTCGCTGCAGGAGATACTAGACAGCGCTTCGCTTACCGTTGCCACGGGAGGCTCGCAGCTCTCGTGCTCGTCGGCGTCGGCGTCGATCATCTCCACGTTGCAGGCAACGCTGATCAGCGCAAGCGCCAGACACCCAAGGGACAGCCCCCGTGCCTTGGCTTTGCGCGCCATCGCGCTCAGTGCTGCGAAGGGCACACGACGGCGAACGCCCAGCAGTGCCAAACCCAGGAGCAGCAGCGCTGCAGACCCTGGCGCGCGGGGAGCACCACCGCGCGTTGTCACGCTGCAGCCGCCGTCCTCGGCCGCGTCCAGGCGCGTCTGTTGCGACGCTGACCCGCTGCCACCAAAACCTCCGGGCCCACCGGCCTCGCCGGCGTAGCCCGCTGCGCCCGCGTAGCCCGCCGCTCCCGCGTAACCCGCTGCGCCCGCATTGCCCGCGCCGCTCGTGCCGCCGCTGCCACCAGCGCCGCCGCCTCCAGCGCCGCTGCCACCCGTTCCGGCTCCGCTGGTGCACGAAGCGCCGGTCGCGGTTGCCACGCACTTGGTGCCAGCGGGGCACTTCTTGGCGTTCTCTGGCAGCCCCACGCTGTTGCAGTGCGCCAACGTGCCATCGGGCATGCAGATGTCGTGCGCCTTGGGCACCTCTTTCGGATTCTTGACGCAGAAGGCGCTCACGCAGCGCGCTGCACTCACTCCCGCCGTCGAGCAGTACGCCGCGTACGCGCTGCAGTCGCCAGGCGGCGAAGGTTGCCCGTCGTTGCAGTCGATGATCTTGGCGTCGTCGATGCACGCTTTGGTCTTGCCCTTTGCCGGACAGAACACGCTGACACAGCGAATACCCAGGGAGTCGTTGACGCAGTTGGCGCCGTAGGCAGCGCAATCTCCCTTGCCGCAAGCGCTGACGATCTTGCTGCCTTCGCAATGCGTTGGCTCGCAGCCCTTCGTGCACGGTCCCGTCGCCGTGAGGATTTGGATGTCCGCGCCGTAGTAGAAGCGCAAGATCTGTTTGTAGTCGTAGCCCTTGCTGTTCTCCAGACAGCGCGCGCCCCACTGCCCCATGCAGCCGCGGTTCTGACCGTTGCCCGCGGGGCCGATCCAGCCCAGGCTGGTCTGCTTGACACTCGTGCCGGTCTTGCCGGCGTTGTAGGTGATGTACTTCGTGGTCGAGCCACCAGAGTCGACGCAGCTCGGCGCTTTGACTCCACTGTCGCCCGCCACATAGAAGCCGTAGGTCAGCGTGTTGGCGTAGGACAGGTACATGCCTGCCGTCTCTTTGACGGCTTGATAGTGCTTTGCTTGTGGCGCCGCGCCGCAGGAGTACACCTGGCAACCCTGGCTGTCGCAGATGCTGCCGCTGGTCGCCATGTTGTAGTAGAGGACCGAACGCGCGGCGATGGCCTGGGCCTTGAGCGCCTGCAGGTTCGCGCCGCCGTTCTCGCAGGCGATCACGTGAGGCAGGTAGTCGTCCTCGGTCGCCTTGGCGCCTTTGCCAATGACTTGCGCGGTGCAGTAGGCGCTCGCGAGGGGCGCGCTCACCGCTTCCTGCAACACGCCAACGCTTTCATCGCCGGGCTCTGCGGGGCCGCAGGCAAAGACGATGAGGGACAACAACGCGACAGGAAGGAGGCGGGACCACATGCGCTCCCTCCAGTGCAACCCGCAGTCCATGGGCCGAACCCACGAAAATCCCGCAAAAACTCGAGATTAGTGATCCAGCGCCGGACAGCCCCTCGACCAAAAATCAATCGAATACAAGGACTTAGCTCCGTGACACTGTCACGGACGTCGGGCTGACGCCCTGAATGTGCTTTCACAGCCAGGGTTGGCGCCTTTGGGGGCGCTAAACACGTAGCTGCGTCACGCTGCGGCCGCCCACACTTCGCGCTCGAGACCGCTGATCAACAGCGCTGCGTGTGCGGCACTGGGCATGCCGGCCAGCTCTCGCACCGCGCGCGCGGGTTCCGCCTGCACCTCACGGGACAGCTCGCGGATGGCGTGGCGTCGGGCGGTTTCCACTTGTGCACGCTCAGCGGGGGATAGCTGCGGCAAGAGCCACGCTTCGAGATCTCGCGACAGCATCGCGTGCGCGGTCTCTTCCTCGGCAATGCGTTGCCACGCGCTTCGCACTTCGGCATCGCCCGCGGAGGTGGCCTGGTAGTGCGCGCACAGCGCTCCGTAAGTTTCCCGCACGCAGCCCTCGACGGCGTTCTCCAGGGCCATCGCAAAGAGACTGCGAGGTGGATGCAGCTCGACGCGCACCGGAGCGAGCTCTGCACCGTGGCGTTGGGCAAGATCGGCCGTGACCTTCGCGTGGCGCACTTCGTCGCGACAGGCGCGTCGCGCGCGTTCGACCAACTCGGGCGGCGCGCCGTGGGCAACCAGCTCCCGTTCCAACAGCGCGAAAGCGATGACCGCCGCGCCTTCCAAGTGGCAGATGTGCGCGAGATAGCGTCCCAGAGCGTCATCGACGTCACAGGGCTCCGCCGCGGCCAAGCCGTCGGGTCGTCGGCCCGCACAGCCGCTTCCGACTTCAGGCTCCGCCAACGCTGTCGTGGTCACTTTGCCGTCCGGGGCCACGACAGCGCGGAGCTTCTGGTAGGTGAAAGGACAGTCGTTGATCAGCCAGCGCCCGTCGGCGGTATAGCCATTGGGGCTCTCGTAGATCTCTCCGCATTTGACGGGCTTGTGATTCATCCACAGCACGACTGCGGCTTCGTTCGGCGTGTCGATCGTGCCCAAGAATTTCAAGAGGTCTGCCGCCGTCGACACGTCGTCCACGGCGTCGCCCTGGGTGTGCACGTAGTAGTAGTAGTCCGGAGACCCGCCCGTGGTGGCAAAACCGTACTCCGTGCACGCTGGCGCCGGCGGCTGCTGGTAGCAGTCGGGACCGGCGCTGGTCACTGCCGCTGCGCACGCTGTGGGATCCGTTGCCGTCTTGCACTGCGTGCCTGACTCGTCGAGGAGCTTTGGCGCCGAGAAGCTTCCTTGCATCAGTGCCAAGTACTCGTAGGGCTCCGTGGCAGACAGGCCGGCAGTGTATTTAGGCGTCTCGCCGTCGCACTCCATGGTCACCGGTGCGCCACCCAGGCCGGCCACGCCGCCGGTGGCCCCACCTGCGCCTCCGGTCGCTCCCCCAACGCCGCCCGTCGCGCCCGCGCTGCCACCCGTCGCGCCCGCGCTGCCACCCGTCGCGCCCGCGCTGCCACCCGCGCCGGCGCTGCCGCCCGTACCGGGGTTGGCATCCGTCGAGCCGCCGCAGCCCGAGGTCAGTGTTGCGGCGACAATGCCGCCGAGGATCTGGTTCAAGGATCGTAGCTTCATGGGTTCCATCAACGCAAACCGCGTGCCACGCCTAGCTCTGGAAATCACGCGCGAAATCTCGTCAGACCCCTGCACAGATCTGGCACAGCGTGGCACCGATCCGGACAACGCCGCGCGGGGCGGAGTGGGCCCCTGCGCCCCTACGCCGGGGGTTGGTAGATGCTGTCGCAGCCGAATTTGACGTCGATCTGCGCCGCAGAGTCCGATTGCACGGCAGTGCAGGTTGCGGGGCAGAGCAAGATCTTCGTGGGCGCTGCGTTGTTGTCGAAATACCAACCGCCGCTGCCCCCGCCCTTGCAGGCGCTGATGTCGTTGACCCGGAGGATGGCCTGCGCAGGCGGATTTCCGCCGGGCAGATAGTCCACGTTGACCTTGGTGGGGTCGAGGGTTTGGCCGCCGCCAGGATCCGGCACGGTGTAGTCGCAGCTCACCTTGGAGCCTTGCACCACCGCCGTCTTGATGGCGTTGAACACAGGCTGCCAGTTGTCGACGCAGATCACGCCCTTGGCGCCACCGGTCTGGGTGACCAAGGCGTCATAGACGAGTCCGATGGCAGCACCGGTGCCGAAGGGACCAACGCAGCCCAGGATCGGCAGGCCGGGTCCGTAGGAGAAAATACCGTGAAACTTCCACTTCGCGAACATGCCGGGCGGGGTCAGCGCTGCCAAGGAGTTCGTGAACTTCTGCGCGGAATCATTGGGCCCATCCGTCGCATCGTCGTCGGTGACCACGACGAAGTGTTTGAAGGAATTGGGACGCAGGAAGTCCGAGTACTTGGAGTAGTTGTTGATGATCTTGTTGAGAGCGTCGTTGCTGCCGACGCCATCGTTGACGAGACGGAAGCGTGGCCCGTCCCCGCAGCTGCCGCCAGATAGCGGAGGTGGCACGCAGATGGCGTTGCCCCCACCGGTGGAGGCGATCATGATCACGCGGTAGTCGATGGCGGTGGCGGCGATCTGATTGGCAAAGTCGTTGATCTTGCTTTGCACGTAGGAGGTCTCTTGGTTCATGCTGCCGGACTGGTCGACGGCCCAGATGATGTCCGCGGGCAGGGGCTCGGGTGGACCGGCAGTCGCTTTTGTCTCCGCGCACGATGCGTCACCACCACCGCTGGCCCCCGTCCCGGAGTCCAAGTTGATGCCCGCGCCACTGCCGCCGATGTTGATGCCCCCGCCGCTGCCCGCAGTGCCGCCGCCGCTGCCACCCCCGCCTGCGTTGGCGCCGCCCCCCGTCGCCTTGTTGTCGGCGCCCGCGCTGTCGGCGCTGCACGCCGCAGCCAAGGCACCCACTGCGATCGTTCCAAGACTCAAGATCTTCCAATAAGTGCGCTGCATCTTGCCCTCCCGAAAGGCGTTCGGCCCGTGGGCCGAAGTGCACTGTGACGCCTGGAGGCGCCGCCGTCAACGCAGCGCGGACGAAAACTTCCTCGGGTCTGGCACCCGCGGCCATTTGATGCAGCGCGCCGCGGCTAGAACTGCCGCCCGAGGGTCAAAAGACCGCTGTGCTCGTTCACCCGAGCGCCCACGCGCACATCCGTAGTGGGCTTGAGGGCGAAGTACGTCGCGGCGCCAGCACTGAGCAACGCGATCACGAGGGAAACATCCGCTGCGATTTGCTCGCGCCGCACTTCACTCACTGCGTCATCGGCGCAGTGCCCCTTGCAGGCCTCCAGGTCGTTGCGCTTTCCGTGGCTGCGCAGTGCGAAAAACGTGAAGCTGCCGGCAGCGACGGCACTGGTAATGCCGAAAGCATATACGGGCACCATATCTCGCTCTGCTTTCGGCGCTTCATGCTGCGGCGTCACGTCGAAACGCACGCGCTTTTCCTTCTCGCCTTCGAGCACCAATAGGCTCTTGGGCAGGCGCCTTTGGTCCGGCAGCACAACGACGATTTCGCGTTGACCCGGATCGACATCGAGCGCCACACCCTGCGCGGGCAGCGGAGCGGAGGCACCGTCCACGATCAACTCGCGAGGTACGATGCGGTTGTCTCCGTCAATCACCTCGACGACAATGGTGGGCGTGCGGCGCTCGACGTCTGCAAGCCAAGTGGTGCAGTCGCGGACCAACTCGCCGGGGCATGCTTCCTGGGCGCAGGCCAGCAGCTCTGCCTTCGCGGCAACCAACGCACGCTTCTTGAGCAAGCGCTGCGCGTCCACGTAGGCGTCGAGACAGCGTTCTTTGCTGGGCGCCGCCGGAGCCGACGCGGACTGAGCACGAGCCACGGGCGCGGCGAGCACGCAAGAAGACAGCATGAAAGCGAGGAATGCCCGCACAGCCGGCAGCCTAGCAGAGCGGGTGGCGCTCAGGGCTTACAGCTCACTTCGATTTCGTGCACATGTGCGTTGACGCTGCTGGTGCGGGACTGGACCTTCTCGCCGCGGCCCAGCGCTTCTACCTGGTCCGCCTTCAGCACCAGCGCATGCTCGTGGGTGCCGCCCCGCAGCGCGGCCTGGGCCGATCGCCCCTTGACGAGCTTGTCTGCGGGCAGCTCGGCGGCGTGGCCGTGGTTGCCCGCGATGGTCACGTCCGCGCCGTTCGGGCAAACGCTCTCCGCCTTCTTCTCGCAGGCGAGTGCGAGAGGGAGAACCAGTAGTGTCATCGGGATCCAATTGCGTGGGCGCATGTTTACCTCTTTCAACGGTGCCTCGGACTCAAGCCGGGACTCATGCTAGCGAAGGCCGTGCCAATGAGGCGGAGCGCGTTTGACGGAGTTGGATACGCAGGCGGTGCGTTCCTTGGGTAGGCCCTCGGAAAGTTTTGCAGCTGGCTCAACAATCGTCGGGCACCATTTGTCCGCCGCCCGACTTGACCTCCACCTGCCAGGCTGGGCTCGATGAATACTGCGTGTACGTCAACGTGACGGGACCGTCGTGTTTGAAGCCCGCCGCGCGCGCCTTTTTGAATACCTGCTCGACTTTGCACTTGGGCGGGCCAATGAGCTTTTGATAGCAGGGTGCGGAGTTCAAGACGGCTGAGGTCAGATACTCGCCGGACATGGCAATACTCACCATGCACGAACCCATTTGTTTGCCAGCGGATGCAGTCGGCGAGCGCAGGGTCATCGACACGTTGTTCTTGGATTCCGTGAGATCCACGTACCCGTCCGCAGTCACACCGACCGCCATGAAACTCACAACCTCCGCGTCGGAGAAGTACTGCTTGCTCTCTTTCTTGCCGAGCTCGAAGCTCGGGTCGATGGCGAAGCGCTTCTGATTCCAACCGCCGGCCGTGGTGCGGTATTTCATCAGTCCGTTGTCGCTCGGCGACGCAGGCAAGCCGGACGCACCTGGCGGCGGCGCTCCCGGCACGGGAGCTTGCGAGTCAGAGATGGCAAGCCCGCGCTGACCGAGCACAAACACGAACACCACGAAGGCGCTGCCGCCCAGCACAACAACGGAAAGCACGACCAAGATGGGCCACAAACGCACGCCCGAAGTGGGCGGTGGCAGCGCAGCTCCTCCAATCGTCGTGCCCACTCCCGGCGCAGTGGGCGCAACCGCAGAAACGCGACCCGAACCGGGATCCGCACGTGGCGATTGGTGCGTCACCGAAGGCGAGCTGAAGCGCGGCGTGTGCTGCGCCCCGGACGGCGGCAACGACGCGTAGCGCGAGAGCGATACATAGGCGGACTCGTCGAAATTGCGCGCAGCCTCGTGCAGCGCACGGGCCAACTCGTCTGCGCTTTGAAAACGCGCCGCGGGGTCTTTGGCAAGCGCGCGCAGGATCACATCCGCGTACGCCGCAGGCATGTCCGGGCGCAGAGAAAGCGGAGAGGGCGGCGGTGTGTCCACATGATGACGCAAGAGCTCGAATAGCGAGTCCGCTTCGAAGGGACGCCGAGCCGTTGCGGCTTCGAAGAGGATCACGCCCAATGAGTAGATGTCCGAACGTTGATCCACGGCGCGCCCCAGCGCCTGCTCCGGCGACATATAGTGCGGCGTGCCGAGTAGCGCGCCGGTCTGCGTCGCCACTTCCATGGCGCTGAGCTCTGGTCGCAATTTCGCAATGCCAAAGTCGAGCACTTTGGGCCGCCCTGCCGCTGTGACGTACACGTTGTCCGGCTTCAGATCGCGATGCACGATGCCATGCTCATGGGCGGCGGTCAGCGCGCTGGCCACATCGATGACCAGGCTCGCCAAGGTGCCCAGGGCCAGGGCGCCGTGATCGATGAAACTGGAAAGCGGCGCGCCTTCCAGGAACTCCATCACGATGTAGGGGCGACCATCGGGCAGCGTCGAGAGATCCAGAACGTTCACGATGCCTTCGTGCCGGATCAGGTTCACAGCGCGGGCCTCCGCGAAGAAGCGGTCGACCAATACGCGATTCTCCGCGCCACCGGGGGGCAGCACCTTGATCGCCACGCGGCTTCCGATGTCGGGCTGCACGCCGAGGTACACCTCGCCCATGCCGCCCTTGCCGATCATGCGCGCGACGCGATAGCGACCGACTAGCTGTCCGAGCAGACGGTTTTCGCTGCCGTCGACACACTGCGCCCCGTCCTGGGTGCAGAACCCGGGCGCCTCTTGGCTACTACCGCACTCTGGGCAAACGAACATGTCCCACGGAGGAGCTTCTCACTCCTGACGCCAAGAGCAAAGCGCCGAGCCCCGACGCGTCGGCGCGCTCCGGGTGGGAGCCGCGTTCAAGGATTGACGACGAAGCTGCGATCGCCGTTCTCGAAGAAACCGACGATCTGCCGGGCGGCGGCTAGGCCCGCGTTTTCGTTGGCTTCGCCGGTCTGTGCGCCCATTTTTACCGGGCTAACGAAGACGCGCTTGGCGAACTTTTCTTTGATCGCGTTGAGGGTCGCCTCAGTGGGCGCGATGTCGCTCACGTAGCGGAAGTCTTCGCGCTCTGCGAGCACCTGCAGCAGCTCCGCCTCGTGAATGATCTCTTTGCGCGCCGTGTTCACCAGGGTGGCGCCCTTGGGCATGCGCATCAGCTTGTCTTTGCCGATGCTGGCGGTGGTCTCGGGGGTGGCCGGAATGTGCAGCGAGACGTAGCGCGACTTCTCGTACAGCTCCTCCACGCTCTTTGCCGGGGTCACGCCAGCGGCTTTCATCGTGGCGGCATCAACGAAGGGATCGAAGGCGAGGATGTTCATGCCGAAGCCCTTTGCAATGCGCGCGACGCAACGGCCGACGGCTCCAAAGGCGTGGATGCCCAGCGTCTTGCCCATGAGTTCCGATCCCGAGCTGCCGTCAAACTGATTGCGAGCCATATACACCATCATGGATAGCGCCAGCTCCCCCACGGCATTCGCATTCTGCCCCGGCGTGTTCATGACAGCGACGTTGCGTTCCTTGGCCGTCTTGGTGTCGACGTTGTCGTAGCCGGCGCCTGCGCGTACCACCAGGCTGAGCTTCTCCGCGGCCGAAAGCACCTCGGTGTCGATCTTGTCGCTGCGAATGATGATGGCGTCCGCGTTCTTCGCCGCTTCAATCAACGGGCCCTTGCCCGAGTACTTCTCGAGCACGCTGGTCTCGTACTTCGCTTCTTTCAGAATCGCGACGATCTGGTCGCGGGCGGCGGGCGAAAAGGGCTTCTCAGTGGCAATCAAGACGTGCTTCGACACGGGCAATCTCCTCGGTGTTGCGCCCTGACTAGCGCAGGCCGGCAGCGCGCGCAAAGGTGCAGTCGAGCTGCACGCACAGACGCAGGCGGCGGCCCGCGCAAACGCAACCCTTGCGCAATGCAACCGCCCAGTGTTCCCGCATTTTTGCTTTGGGTCGGGTCCCCCCGCCGCCGACGATTCCACTCGGGTTGTCGGAGGCAAAGAGTGCGACGCGTTCGCGCTGAGCGGCGACAGCCCAAGCCCGGGGCTCTAGGTGACAGCCTCAGTGCCCTGACCCGGAGCTTAGGTGCGTGCTAGACGAGGGCCGTCGGTCTTGAAATACTGATTCACCGGCACGCTCACCCCGAAGGAACCATGCGCCGACAATCCATCGTGGCCACAGCCTTCGCCATCGCGTGCGCCGCTTCCTGCGGCCAAACGACAAGCGACCAGGCTGAGAGCGATCCGCCCAGCGTGTCATGCGGTGAGGACAATTGTGCGCCGCCAACCGAGTATTGCTGTGCGCTATATGGGACTACGGAAGCCGGTGGATGCCGCCCGGCCTTTGAGGCTGACAACTGCACCGGGAGTAGCTCGGTCGCGATGCTCTGCGACGGCCCCGAAGATTGTCCCGGTACGCTGTGTTGTGGTCTCAACGGCGCTGGCCTTCCGATCTTGGGGGCAATCCAGTGCGCAACGGTCTGCCCGATGGACGGCGGCCACACACTGCTGTGTCAGCCGCATGGGGCCGAGGTGTGTCCGAAGGGTTACGCCTGCGAAGTGTCACCGCTTCTGCCCGCCTACCATGTGTGCACACCGATTTGACGCCTGGGGCCTGATCTCCTCGGGGGCGGAGTGATCGCGCCATGTCTCGGCGGTTTGCTAAACGAACGCTTTCACCAGCTGCAGCGGCGCAAGCCAGCTCAGACTGGCTTCGGCACTTTGAACTTCTTGCGCGCGGCGCTGCAGCGCGTCTGAGCCGCGCAGCCGTGCAAGTGGTCGTTGACGATGCCTGCCGCTTGCATGAACGCATACGTGGTGGTCGGACCCACGAAGCTCCAGCCCCGGCGCTTGAGTTCCTTGCTCAGAACGGCGGACTCTGGAGTCTTGCTCAACTTGTTCAGAGTCGAACGCGTCAGCTTCTTGGGGCGCGAATTGGCCGGCGGTTCGAACTGCCAGACGAAGGCGGCGAGGGAACCGAACTCGCGCTGCAGCTCACGCGCGCGCTTGGCGTTGTTGATGGTGGACTCGATCTTCCCCCGGTGCCGCACGATGCCGGTGTCCTTCACAAGCTTGTCGACGGAGCGGCTCGTAAATCGCGCCACGCGCTCGACTTCAAAATTGGCGAACGCCGCCCGGAAGTTTTCGCGCTTGTTCAAGATCGTGAGCCAGCTGAGACCGGACTGAAAGCCTTCCAGGCATAGCTTTTCGAAGATCCAGCGGTCATCTCGGGTTGGCTGGCCCCACTCGTCGTCGTGGTACGCAGCGTAGGACTCGCTCGATGCCCAGAAGCAGCGAGCTATCCCGTCAGATCCTCGAACGATGCCGTCAGACATGGCGGCCGCCGGTGTAGCACGCAACGCGGCAAATGAAAGCCCGGCACCCGCGACGCAGAAGGCGCAGCTCCGTCCTGCTTAGAACGACTGCAGATAGGTTGAAAGCGATCCCGCTTGGGCGCACAGCCCACGATTAGTCGCGACACACAGATCGGTCTTGATACGGGCTTCGTTCGGCCACGGCCATATCGGGGTGGTCGTACCGTAGCGGAGCTTGGGCAGTGCAGCGTTGGCCGACCCACTCTTGTAGATCCCTTCTTTGACGTTGCTGACTGAATGGTTGCAACCGGGATCGCCGCTCTGCACGACATCGCATCCGATACTCAAGGTTGGCCCCGAAATCGGATAGCCCTGCACGCCGTCCACGACGAAAAGGGAATTGCCCGAGTACGGACGGTGGGCAGGGTCCAAAGCCAACCCGCCGCGAGTCTTTAGCGCCACGAACTCTTTTATGGTCGCCGTCGTGCCGCTGGTCACCGCGTCTGCCTCGAATACAAGCGCCGGGTCTTCGGAGTTCACCGCCACGCAACCGAGCCAAGCGTTGTTGCCGTTGGCCTCACCCTCCGGCTGAGCCGGCTGGTTCGAGTCGTGCTGGGCCGTGGAAAAGTCGGCGTATCCCTCGGACTGATTCGCGGAGCCAAGAACGCGATCCATGACGATCACGTTTTCGAGTGTCGTGTGGTGCGAATTGTAGACGGTGATTCCAGCCAGGTTGTTGCCCGCCTTTTGTCCGCAGTTCTTTTGATCGCATCCATCCTGCCGAACCAGCACCCGGCGCCAGGTGTTGTGGTGCGCGCGGTAGTTCGACCCCTGAGCGCGCACGTTCTTTCCCCAGGTCCAAACGTCCTCGATCAGGTTGTGAGTGTTGCCCTGGCTGTGATCAATGGTTCCGATGCCAACGCCGCCTTCAAAGCCGCAATCCTTGATCAGATTGTGATTGCCATTGTAGATGCGCCCGCCACCATGAAACGTGATCCCGTGCACGATCACGTGGTCGACGACTTGTGATGTCAGTCCCAGGCGGAGCCCGCCCGCAACGTCGACCTTGCCGGGGTTTTCGGCACGAACCACGGTTGGCAGCTGAGAACTGGCACCACCGGGCACTAGTCCGGACTTCGGAATCGGCTGACCGGCGCTGGTGAACGGATTGAGACCGCCGTGCACCGCGACCGGGTAGCTACCATCCTTCAGGATCAGCGCGTCCCCTGGCTTCATCTTGGAAACGGCGTATTTGAAGGTGAGGCAAGGCGCGGCGTTTTCACAAGCGCCAGCGTCGGTGCCGCTGGGCGAAACATAGATCTGTGACAGCCCGGCTGGGGGAACATATCCAGACCCAGCGCCGCCGCCGGTCCCGGCGGAGCCGCCGGTCGCCCCAGCGCCTGCGCTGCCACCACTGCCTCCCCCAGCTCCCGCGATTCCGCCGACGCCTGCGCTGCCACCTGCTGCTCCAACGCCGCCACCTGCTGCACCTCCGGCTCCGCCGCCAGCTTGCCCCGCGCTTCCGCTTGCGCCAGTGCTGCCGCTCCCAGGCGCTCCAGCGTCGGAGTCCGAGCCGCCGCAGCCACCGATCCCAGCAGCCAGGCCGAACAGAATCGTGCACGTACGTGGGCACAAACTCTTGGGTAAGAACATCGAGATTGCCTTTCGAAGACGGGTGTAAGTCACGGCACCTCGTAGGGACCGATATCGATCGCAGCGCCTTGAGGGCGCTTGGTACCGTCAATCGCATTCGCGGGTGCCTTCGCACTCAACAGGCTCAGCAAACCTTTGCCGATGGTCGGCGCGCCAGCCGTTGGCTCGTACTTGCCTGGCGTTGGGAAAAGCGCTGAGGCGGTCGTCGTGAAGGAGCCGCTGCCAAACCCTGAATTCTGCCAGACGCTCAGGCCGACGGTGCTGCTGTCCCCATCCAAAGAAAAGCGGTTGGTGACCGCGTTGTTGGCGCTGGCGGTTCCAGGCGAGTTTCCGATTGCGATGGCGCCTGATGCGGAATTGTCGCTGAGCAGAATGTTGTTGAAGATCCGGTGTCCTCCGAGATCTTGCGATAGCTTGATGGCCCAACGCCCGGACGCGAGCGAGTGGATTAGGTTATTCACGACGACCAGCCCCTCGGGGCCTGCACTGCCATCGATTGCGTAGGCGCGGAGACCATTGGCGGCGTTGCCATAGATGACGTTGTTTTGAACGGTGCTGTTTTGGACACCGTCCATGTTCAGGCCATTGTGGTTGTTGGCGTAGATGATGTTTCCATCAACCAGCGCTCCGGAAATAATGCCGTCACTGTTTTCTC
Source organism: uncultured Myxococcales bacterium (assembly GCA_937872925.1). GTDB lineage: Bacteria > Myxococcota_A > Polyangia > Polyangiales > Polyangiaceae > JACKEA01. The sequence goes on from CALMUT010000306.1 coordinate 60,834, forward strand.
CAACGGACGCGTCACCATTGAAGTGAATCCCCGCAGACTCGAAGGACTTGCAGTCGTGAATGACGTTCCATCGGAGCACCGTGTCGTCGCTGCCCGCATTGGCGAGATAGATGCCATGGCTGCGGCTATTGCCCTTCGCGCCAGTTCCACTGATGTCGTTTCCCTCGACCACAGATTGAGAAACCTCGGAGAGGTAGAAGCCTTCGACCTCTGGCAATACGCAGCGGTTGTTGCGAATGGCCAGCCCCTTCATGGGGGTCGTTGGCGACGCGCCACGAGCCGCAACGCAGCGCTGCGGCATCTTCTGGATGTCGAGGCCTTCTACGTGCACGTAGCTCACGTTCTGGAGCCGAACGCCGTCGCCGGTGGGACCTGGTGAAGAGATGACGACGCCTGGCCCTGTCGAGCGCACTACCATTGGCTTTGCTGCACTGCCGGACTTCTCGACACGAAATCCGGCGTATGCGCCCGCGTGCACGAGCACCGTGTCTCCAGGGGCAGCTTGATCGACGGCGGACTGGATTGTCGAAAACTCTTGAGTTGGGCCCGGTGTGTCATCCACGCACAGCACGTTGGCGTCCGCGCAGTTCAGTGACGGGGACGTGCCACCCGCGCCGCCCAGCCCTGGTCCTCCGCCCGAGCTAGGCGCGCCGCCAGAACTCGCACCGCCCGAACCGATGGCACCGCTAGCACCCGCCGCGCCGCCGCTTCCAGCTCCAGAGCCCCCACTGCCACCAGAACTCACACTACCGGACCCGGCCGCCGCGTCCGGTGTGCCACCGCCCTCGAACGAGTCGCTGCCGCAGCCCAAGGCCAGCAGCGCGATGAGCGCGAGACCGACCAAACCTTGTGAGTTCGTCATTGCACAACACACAGCAATCCTCGTGCCACGGGAGGTTGTCGGTCCGTGACTCTAGAGCGCAAAGCAATACAGACGACCGGCGCCGTTCGGGTTTTGGAAGCTGTTTTGCGTGCAGCCTAGAGTTCGGTGCGCACTGTTCCAAGAGGGGCTAAAGGGCGGGTTTGGGATGTCCGTGTGCCCGACTGTTGCGTGAACCGCAAAGGCACCGGAGGTCCAGTCCGCGCAAGTTCCGCCGATGTCTTTGGTCCCATTGGGCAACGACCCGGTCAGGATGTCGTGCTCCTTTGCGGGGATAGCGTTGCCGTTCTGATCCATCATGTGTTGCGGCACGCCGTTGGAGATGCCGTTGGTATGGAGGCTGGCCACACTTGAAGCGACCATGTCGCCAGCGAAATTGAACCACGGGCCCGACCCGATGCGATCGCGTGCGTCTTCAGTGGTCGTGCTCAAGTAGGCGCGCCAAGTAGCAGCGCCCGCACCCGCGGCGCTGGCAAGCGCTTGGCATTTCGCGTCAGCGCCCTGGATGCCTCCTAGGTTGCCGCCGGCAGGACCGCTCCCGGTGCTGGTGACAAAGAAACTGAAGGGCAGACTAGTTCCGCCACCGGTTCCGCCACCGCCGCCACTTCCTCCGCTGCCAGCGCTGCCGCCACTTCCTCCGCTGCCGCCTGTCGCACCTGTTCCGGCTGTTGCGCCTGTGCCACCGGTTCCGGCTGTTGCGCCGGTGCCACCGGTTCCGGCTGTTGCGCCGGTGCCGCCTGTTCCACCCGTCGCCCCCGTTCCACCGGTTCCGGCGGCTGCGCCGGTGCCGCCAGTGCCGGCGGCTGCGCCGGTGCCGCTCGTGCCGCCGGTTCCTGCGGCCGCGCCAGTTCCGCCTGTTCCACCCGTCGCCCCCGTTCCACCGGTTCCTGCAGCTGCGCCGGTGCCGCCAGTGCCGGCGGCCGCGCCAGTGCCGCCCGTTCCGGCGGCCGCGCCAGTGCCGCCCGTTCCGGCACTGCCCGCACTGCCCGCACTGCCCGCACTGCCCGCACTGCCCGCACTGCCCG